>JBKJVQ010000162.1:0-3590 GCA_046717125.1 Methyloligellaceae bacterium | reverse complement strand
GCGCAAATCTTGCCGCCATCAGCGACCGGCCGGGAATTCTCGCGCTCAGTTTCGGCGCCGGCCGCGGTTACAAACATCAGTGTACAGAGCGTCACTAATAGTGCGGCGAGGTTCAGTCCGAGACTGTAGCCGGAGAGAAACATGACCGTGATCCTTTGCCTAAAAGCAGCCAAGCGGCTCCGTTATTTTAGTGTGCATGTCCGCCACCTGTCACATCGTTCAGTTCACCAGAACGAACCGCCCATGGAACTCTCACGCGATTGGATGGTATTTGTCTGTGGAGCTTTAGGGAGAAACGCGTGAGCCGATACGAAACCGATTATCGAGACAACGGGTCTCTCTCGGCGGATAGCGGCCTGACGCTGCGCCACTTCGGGGTCATTGCTCTCTATCTTTCGCTCGCGATTATTTTTCTCTGGGTCGGCGGGATGAAATTCACCGCCTATGAAGCCAAGGCCATCACGCCGTTCGTGGTCAACAGTCCGCTCACAAGCTGGATGCACCCCGCTCTGGGCGTGCAGGGGACGAGCTACGTCATTGGTGTGCTCGAACTTCTGACCGGCGCGCTGATCCTCGCCAGAACCATATCGCCGAACCTGTCAGCCATCGGCGGAGCCATGGCGATCGTCACGTTCCTCGTGACGTTATCCTTCATGCTGACGACGCCCGGCGTGAGCGCCACGGAAGCTGGCGGATTTCCAGCCCTGTCGGCAGAAATCGGACAGTTTCTGGCCAAGGACGCGGCCTTACTCGCGATTTCCATATTCATTCTCGGAGATTCGCTGGCCGCGCGCGAAAAGCACTTCCGGACCGTTCGCTGATTTGATCCAGCCTTGGTTTGCACCTGCGGGTTCGCGCGTCCAGCGTTTCGCCAAGACTGGAACACGCCCGATACGGCGCTTGTGACCGCCGGGCTTGCAGGCCGCAATTTCGCGCCTTGATTTCGTTCTTGGACATGGCGCGCCCTTAGCGGCTAGGAGTGAGGGCGGCGTCATCGGGATCGGTGCGTATGGCTGACAAGCGGCGTCCGGGCGGGGTCTCCTATCAGGCCGCCGGAAAAGATTACTTCGAAAAGCGGCAGCTCCGGCGCCATGCCGGGGCGTTCTCGCTGTGGGCGCTCGGCGTCGGCGCGGTCATCTCCGGAGACTTCTCGGGCTGGAACCTCGGCTTCGCGGTCGGCGGCTGGGGCGGCATGTTCATCGCGACGCTCTTCATCGCGGTCATGTATCTCGGCCTGACCTTTTCGATCGCGGAGATGAGCTCGGCGTTGCCGCACACGGGCGGCGCCTACTCCTTCGCGCGCACGGCCTTCGGCCCTTGGGGCGGGTTCATCACGGGGCTTGCCGAGAACCTCGAATTTGTTCTGACCCCGGCCGTGATTGTTTTCTTCATCGGCACATACCTGACGGCGATCTTCGAAACCCCCGCCGCGTTTCAACCGCTTTGGTGGATTCTCGGTTACGTCGTCTTCGTCGGCCTCAACACGCGCGGCGTTAAACTTTCCTTCAACGTCACGGTCGTCCTGACCCTCCTGGCGATCGGCATTCTTATCGTCTTTTTCGTCAGCGCGATTCCGCTGCTCGATTTCACCCGATACGCGATGAATGTCGGCGTCGATCCGGCGACCGGCCAGGCGGTGGAACTGCCGAACGGCGACGGACCGTTTCTGCCTTTCAGCGCCTATGGCATCTTCGCCGCATTGCCGTTCGCGGTATGGCTGTTCCTCGGCATCGAACAATTGCCGCTCGCGGCGGAGGAGTCGGCGGATCCGCAACGCGACATGCCGAAGGGCATCATGCTCGGCATGCTCACGCTGACCGTGCTCGCGCTGCTCGTCCTTGTCATCAACCCCTCGATCCCGATGCAGCGCGAAGTGACCGATGCCGCCGGCGTCAAAACGACTGTCAGCGGCGCATTCGCGCTCAGCGCGTCGGGCGAGCCGCTGCTCGACGGATTCCGGACGATTTTCGGGCTGAGCGCCGCAAAGGTTCTGTCCCTGATCGGCGTCGCGGGGCTGGTGGCGAGTTTCCACGCCATCATTTTTGCGTACGGGAGGCAGGTCTATTCCCTCTCCCGCGCGGGCTATTTTCCGCATTTCCTGTCGGTCACCGACGAAACGCACAAGACCCCCAACGTGGCCCTTGTCGCAGGCGGCGCGGTCGGCCTCACGGTCATGCTGGTTGTGTGGTTCGCCATGGGAGGGGAAGCGGCGGGATCGTTTATCGGCGGTGTGCTGCTCAACATGGCCGTGTTCGGAGCGATGTTCTCCTATCTCCTGCAAGGGCTCACGTTCATCAGGCTCCGGCATCGCTTCCCCAATATCGAGCGGCCGTACCGCAGCCCGCTCGGGGTAATGGGCGCGGGCCTCACCGTGGTCATTGCTGTTGTGACCATCGGCTTTCAGTTCGCGGATCCGGTGTACCGGACCGGGATCGTCGGGGTCGGCATCTGGTACACACTGGCGATCATTTATTTTGCCGCCTACGGTCGGGACACGCTGGTCTATTCGCCCGAAGAAGAGTTCGCGGTGAGCCAGCGCGATCCCGGGCTTTATGGCCTCCTCGAGGAATTGAGTTCCAGGAACGAGGCGCTGCGCGAAGCCAAGGAAGTGGCCGAGGAAACGGCCCGGCTGAAGTCGGACTTCCTCGCCAACATGAGTCACGAAATCCGTACGCCGATGAACGCCATCATCGGTCTGTCTCACCTTGCCCTCAACACGGAGCTGAAGCCGCGGCAGCGCGACTATCTGATCAAGATCAGGAACTCGGGCCAGCACCTGCTTCGCATCATCAACGACATTCTGGACTTCTCGAAAATCGAGGCCGGAAAGCTGTCCGTCGAGAATGTCGATTTCGACCTCGACACGGTGCTCGAGAACGTCGCCAACCTGATCTCCGAGAAGGCGTCGGCGAAAGAGCTCGAGCTGGTTTTCGACGTCGGCTCCTCGGTTTCGGCCCGCCTCAATGGCGACCCTTTGAGGCTCGGGCAAATCCTGATCAATTTCTCCAATAACGCAGTGAAGTTCACCGATTCCGGCGAGATCATCGTCAAGGCGCGCGTTCTCGAAGATACCGGTGAAAGCCAGCTCATCGAGTATTCGGTGAAAGATACCGGCATCGGCATGGATCAGGCGCAGATCGCGCGGCTGTTTCAGGCCTTCGAGCAGGCCGACACGTCGACGACGCGCAAATATGGCGGCACGGGCCTGGGATTGGCGATCTCAAAGCGCCTCGCCTGGCTGATGGGCGGAGAGATTGTCGTGCGGAGCGCGCTTCACCAGGGAAGCACGTTCAAGTTCACCGCGCCGTTTCGAAAAGCTGCTGCATCCGCGCGCTTCAGCTCTCTGTTTGCGAACATCCGCGATCGGCGCGTTCTGGTGGTCGACGACAATGCGTCGGCCCGGTCTGTATTGACGAACATGCTGCGCAATCTCAGCCTGGTCGCCGAGGAGGCGCCCTCTGGGGAACGCGGTTTAGCGATGGTCCGCGATGCGGATGCGAAAGGCTCGCCCTACGAAATCGCCTTCATCGACCGGCAGATGCCGGGACTGGACGGCATCGAGACCGGCCGGCGCATGCTGGCGATGCCAG
>JBKJVQ010000161.1:0-3462 GCA_046717125.1 Methyloligellaceae bacterium | reverse complement strand
AACCGGCGCTCCGAACCTGGGCTTGCCCTTCACGCGCGGCAGCGCTTCAGCTTTGAGCTTGCTTAGACGGCGCAGACCGGCTGTGGACAGGACGTCGCCCGCAATATCCGCAACCTCGCCAGATAGGTCGCGCAGGACGCCCTCGCTATCGATAAGGCCGGGCTTTTCCAGCCCGCGATCGCCATAACGCACAAGCCGCATAACGTATGCCCCACGAATTTGCGCGCCGAGGAAACCCGGACGGCGGTTTATTTTTGAGTTCTGCGTTGCTATAGGTCGCAGCAATCGGGTGGTCTATCAGATTTGGGTGCTCGCCTGGCTTCGCTTTCTCCGACGCAACGCGCATCGCCTGACAAAAATTCCACGCCTCACTTCTGCATGAGCCTGAACGAACCAACCCCAGGACGGATTACATGAAATCTCGCTTTTCTTTCGCTGTTGCCGGCGCGTGCGCCGCGATTTTCGCCATGATTTCCGCCGCTCCGGCGTCCGCCAATCCGTTTGAAGATCTCAAGGGCTCCTGGCGGGGTGGCGGCTCGATCTCGCCGCTTGGCGGCGCTCCGGAGCGCGTGAGCTGCCGCGCGACCTATGGCGGCGGCGGTGGCGCGCTGACCCAGAATCTCGTCTGCAAAGCGGCAAGCTTCAGCCTGTCGATCAACGCCAACATGAAGGTGAGCGACGAACAGCTGAGCGGGTCGTGGAGTGAGTCGTTCACCGGCACGAACGGCAGTGTCTCGGGACTCGCACGCGGTAATCTCGTCCTGGTGCGCATCTCCGGCGCGAAGTTCAATGGACGCATGAATATCAACGTTTCGAAAGGCTCACACTCGCTATCGTTGAATCAAACGCAACCGGGCAGCGGCAAGCTCATTCCCGTCGCCAATATCAGTATGCGCCGCTGACGCCTGAGGTGCTGGCGCGCAATTTACGATCCGATGCCGAAGGGCCACAGTACGCAAACAACCGGCCGCCGCCCGCTTGACGCGTCATCCTTGTGCCTGATTAAGTGACCCTGCCGTAGGTTCCCGGGCGCGTCCGTCCGGGTGAAAATGGGAACGCGGTTCGGACTCCCTCGGGGTCCAAATCCGCGGCTGCCCCCGCAACTGTAGGCGGTGAGCCTCCGTTCCAAACGCCACTGGCGCTCATCGGCGCTGGGAAGGCGGAACGGAAGCTTCGACCCGCAAGCCAGGAGACCTGCCCACGGTCGTCACCCATCTTGCGCGCGGGGCGTGCGCGGGAGCGGCCATTCCGCAGTGGTGACGATCCTTGGCTCCATGCGGAGGGTCGTCGTGCGCAGGGTCTTCGTTCTGATTCACGGCAATCGCCGGCTTCGCGCCGGCGTCGATCTCTCCGTTCCGGGCCGCTGGTCGTTGGAATGGGGGATTAACCGTGGACACATCCGTATTCTGGAAAAGAACTAGCAGCGCGCTTGTTCTCGCGTTTGCACTGCTGCCGTCGCCTGCCGTAGCGCAGACGGCGCTCGAAGGCATCGTGATCGAGGGCGTGACGCTCGATCAGGAGCCTGTGCCGGCCGAATATGTCGGTGCGGCCGTGACCGTCGTGACACGCGAGGATCTGCAACGCCAGCAGATCCGGCACGCCGCCGACGCGCTCCGGAGCCTGCCCGGCGTCAGCGTCAACCAGGCCGGATCGTTCGGCGCGCAGACCCAGATTCGTATCCGGGGCGCCGAGGGCAACCACACGCTGGTCTTGATCGACGGCATCGAGGCCAACGCCACCGCGACCGGCGAGTTCGACTTCTCCGATCTTGCGGCCGAAGACATTGAGCGCATCGAGGTGATCCGCGGGCCGCAGAGCGGCCTGTACGGCTCGCATGCCTTGGGCGGCGTCGTGAACATCATCACGCGCACGCGACGGGGTCCATTGCAGGCGACCGCGTTCGGCGAGGGAGGCAGCTTCGATACCGCAAATATCGGCGCGACCGTTTCGGGCGGAGACGAGAAGGGTTATGGCGCGGTGACCGTGAGCCGGTTCGAAACCGACGGCTTCAATGTCGCGCCGTTCGGCAATGAGGACGACGGGGCGACGCTGAACAGCGTCTCCGCCAAGGCGGGCGTCAAGCTGTTCCCGAACTTCTCGCTAGACGGCACGCTCCGCGCCGCATCGAAGTCCGGCGACCGTGACGACGACGGCGGCTTGCCTGGACAGCTCGCGACGCAGGTCGACAGTCTCTCGACTTTCGATACGGACCTTTTTCTAGCGGGCGTCGAGGCGACCCTCGATACGTTCGACGGCAAATGGGTCCACAAATGGCGCGGTCAGTACAATGAGACCGATCGCGGCGATTTGTCGGTGAGCGAATTTGGCGCGTTTCCGTTCGACAATCTGAGCAAAGACAGGAAGGCCCAGTATCTGTCGACGATCCTCGTCTCGACGCCTGGCTTCCTGAAGGCGGAGCACAAATTCACTGGCATGCTTGAAGCGCGCCAGGAAGGTTTCACACCCTCGTTCGACAATATCAGCCGCAAGCGCGATCAGGTCTCCGCGGTGGGGGAGTATCGCGGCGTCTATTTCCAGAACCTGACGCTCGAAGCCGCCGTCCGCAACGACGACAATGACGAAGCCGGAGTATTCACGACCTGGCGCACGGGTGGCTCGCTGGTCGTGCCCAACACACCGTTCCGGGCGCATGCCAGCGCGGGCACGGCCGTGAAATATCCGACCCTGTTCGAGCAGTTCGGCGTGATCCCGTCCTCGTTCCTGCCAAACCCCGATCTCATCGCCGAGGAATCGTTCGGATGGGACGCCGGGCTGGAGACGACGCTCGCGCGCGGCAAGCTCGTGTTCGATGTCACCTATTTCGACCAGGACCTCCAGAACGAGATCGCAACGCTGTTCCTGCCGAACTTCCTGTCGACGGTCGTGAACCTGGAAGACGACAGCAGGCGAGAGGGCGTCGAAGTCGGGGTTACACTCAAGCCCTATGACTGGCTGCACCTTGCGGGCGCATACACCTATCTCGATGCGTTCGATCCGACGGGCCTCACAGAAATCCGCCGGCCGCGTCATGCAGGCCGCGCGGACGTGACCTGGCTGTTCGGTCAGGGGAGGGGAAACGTACGCCTTAGCGCTATCTACAATGGCGAAACGAAAGACCTCGCCTTCCTGCTCCCCCAGTTCGCTGAGACGCTCGTGACGCTTGACGATTATGTGCTTCTGAGGCTTGCCGCTGCCTACAAGCTCACGGAGCGGGTAGAGCTGTTCGGACGTGTCGAGAATTTGCTCGACGACGACTATCAGGAGGTCTTCGGCTTCGAGACGGCCGGCGTCGCGGCCTATGGCGGGCTTCGGGTCACGCTCGGCGGGGACTAGATGCGAGTAAGCACTGTCCGAGCCGGGCTCATGGCCGCGATAGTCGCGGCCATGGCGTCCGGCTAGCCTGTCGCGGCCCACCCCGCGAAACGGATCGCCTCCATCAATGTATGCGCGGATCAATATCTC
>JBKJVQ010000160.1:0-6814 GCA_046717125.1 Methyloligellaceae bacterium | reverse complement strand
TCTACGCGCTGGCCGGCGATACGGACGGGATCGACGGCTCCGAAGACAATGCAGGCGCGCTGCTCGGGCCCGATACGCTAGCGCGCGCAGCTTCGGCAGGGATCAATGCGAAGGCGATGCTCGCCGGCAATGATCCCTACACGTTCTTTGCGACGCTGGGCGATCTCGTTGAGACCGGGCCTACGCTGACCAATGTCAACGATTTCCGAGCGATCTTGATCGGGACTGAGGCTGCAGGATAGCCGGGAAACGACGGCGACGGTCCGCCTGCAGCCACAAACACGGCGACCTGGCCCGGCTTGACTGGGCCACCGTCCCATCCCCGATGGTCCCCCGGCTAAACCGGGGGACGGTAGCGGAGTTTTGCGGCTAAGCCATGCCGGCCGCGCGGGCCTTGTCGAGCAGCCCTTCCGCCTGCCGGATCGAGGCAATGTCGATCAGCCGTCCGTCGAGGGAAACGGCGCCCTTGCCTTCCTTCGCGGCCTGCTTCATGGCCTCCACGATCCGCTTCGCCTTGGTCACTTCCGCCTCGGACGGCGTGAACACGTCGTTGGCAAGCTCGACCTGGCTCGGGTGGATCGCCCATTTGCCCTCGAAGCCGAGCACGGCGGCGCGCTTTGCCGCGGCGAGATAGCCGTCCGGATCGGAGAAATCGCCGAACGGACCGTCGATCGGGCGAAGCCCGTAGGCCCGGCACGCGACCATCATGCGCGAGAGTGCAAAGTGCCAGGGATCGCCCCAATGATAGTTGCGGTTCTCGCCCCCTTCGTCCTTGTCGGTAAGAACACCATAGTCGGGGTGCGGACCGCCAATGCCGACGGTGCGCGCGCGGGTGGACGCTGCATAGTCGGCGACGCCGAAGCTCAAAGCCTCGAGGCGGGTTGAGCTTTGTGCGATCGCCTCGACATTGGCCATGCCGAGAGCGGTCTCGATCAGGCATTCGAAGCCGATACGCTTCTCGCGCTTCTTCGCCTGCTCGATCTGCGTGACCAGCATATCGATGGCGTAGACATCCTGCGGCACGCCGGTTTTCGGGATAAGGATCATGTCGAGGCGCGGGCAGTTTTCGACCACGTCGACCACGTCGCGATAGCAGAAATGCGTGTCGAGACCATTGATGCGGATCATCATGGTCTTGTCGCCCCAGTCCAGATCGTTGAGGCCCTGGACGATGTTCTTGCGGGCCCGCTCCTTGTCGTCGGGAGCGACAGCGTCCTCGAGGTCGAGGAAGATGATATCGGCCGCTCCCTGGGCCGCCTTATCGAACAGCGATGTGTTCGACCCCGGCACGGCAAGCTCCGAACGGTGGAGCCGCGGGGTCGCCTGTTGGATCAGCGTGAAGCTCATTCTTGCATTCCTCCCTAACTCGATTGTTGGCCTAAACACTTATCGTTGTGGGCAGCCATTCGGAGCGCGTCTCCGCCTCAAGCCCTGGATGATCGGATATCGTCGAGCCGGCCCAGTGATGACTCGGAAAGGGCCGGTTAGGTATGAGCTAACCTGTCGCGCCAAGACCGGCGGCAACGGTGTTGATGGATAACAGCAATGCGGACTTGTAGGCCTCGCGTTCGGTCTCGTCCTGTGTGCCCCGGAAGCGGCGCAGCAATTCGATCTGGATGCGGCTGACCTCGTTCACGGCGGGAAGGCGCGACTTAAGCGAGCGGCGATATTCGGGGAAGCGCTCGGCGAGCTCGCTCCCGCCCGATATCTTCAGCACCATGTCGCGCGTCAGTTCGTATTCCTTTTCGATCATGCAGAAGATCGTCTCACGCACACGCTCGTCCTCGACGAGACTCGCGTAGTCGCGGGCGATGTCGAGATCGACGAGGAGCAGCGTCTTTTCGACCTCGTCAATGATGAGGCGGAAGATCCGCGAATCGCGGAACAGCTGCGGCAGCGACGCCTCGCCCTGCTGGCCGCGAACGTCGAGCAGGCTTGCAAGCGCGCTGCCCACACCATACCAGCCGGTGATGATGTGCCGGTTCTGCCCCCAGGCGAACACCCAGGGGATGGCCCGGAGCTCGCTCAGGGTCTTTGCGCCAAAGCGGCGGGTAGGCCGCGATCCGATATTGAGCAGGGAAATTTCCTCAATCGGACTTGCCGACTGGAAATACTCGACGAGATCCGGGTGCGAGATGAGGGTCGTGTAAGCCGCGCGGGACACCTGCGCGAGCGCCTCCATCACCTCGTCGAACTCGCGTTTCGGCTTGAGCGCGTCCTCGCGCTCCGATTTCAGGGCGTGCTCGAACACGCTCGCCGCAAGCAGCTCCATTTGATACAGCGCGGTTCCCTTGTTCGCATACTTGAACGAGACCACTTCGCCCTGCTCGGTAACGCGAAACCTGTGCCTGATTGAACCCGCCGGCTGGGCCGCGATGGCGCGGCCGGTCGGCGCGCCGCCGCGCGAAACGGAGCCGCCGCGCCCATGGAAGAAGGCAATCGCGATTCCAGCGTCGGCGCCGACCTTGGTGAGCTGGACTTGCGCCTTGGCGAGCTCCCAGTTGGACGCGACGTAACCGCCGTCCTTGTTGGAGTCCGAGTAGCCGATCATCACTTCCTGCACGCCGCCCTGCCAGCGGGTCGAGCGGCGAATGAGAGGGATGGCGAGCGCCTCCTTCATGATCGCGGGTCCGGCGCGAAGATCATCGATAGTCTCGAAGAGCGGCACGATGGGCAGCGCACAGATCTCGGTGCCGGGATCGTCGAGGAAAGCGCCGCCCTCCTTGGCGAGAAGATAAGCGCCGAGAATGTCGTCGACCGAGCGGGTCATCGACAGGATGAAGGAACCGAAAGCATCGCGATCGAGGTCGCGGCGCGTGGCTGCAACCTGACCGAACATGTCGATCAGTTGGGTAGCCTCGGGCGGAAGCTGGGGAATGAACCTCGGGAGCGGGCGCGCCAGCTCTCTGAGGAGCCAGGTGCGCCATTCGCGGGTGCCAAGCTCGGGAGGACTGTCATCCCCGGCGCCGGCAGTCACCCACCACAAGGCTTTCAGCGCGTCAGTGGTCTTGGTCGTGTTCTCGCGCAGATCAAGCCGCACGGTCGAGAAGCGGAAGATCTCTACGGCGCGGCGCACCGGCTTCACCAGATTGTTGGCGAGCGAAGGGCTGTTCGCCTCGTGGAGCGCGTTCTCCATGATGCGGAGGTCCAAAACCAGCTCGTCGGCACTCGCATACGCCGCTTCCTGGTTACCCGTATCCTGTCCTTTGACCCGGACGATCGCGGCCTCGAGTTTGCGCAGCACGATGGAGAGGAATTGCCGGTATGGCTCCCCCGGATTGCGCGACTTGATCAGCTCGGGCTCCCCGCTCGCGGCCAGCGCGCTATCAAGCTCGGCGGCGAATGTCGGCGGCACAGGCAGAGACCGCTGGGTAATGGAGAGCGAGCGTGCGAGTTCCGAGATGCGGGCGCGGTAGCGGCGGAGCGCCGCGAGAGCTTGCTGTTGCAGCGTCCAGCCCGTCACCTCCGTCGTGACGGAAGGATTCCCGTCGCGGTCTCCGCCGATCCAGGATCCGAACTGGAAGAAGGGCGGGACCACGAATTCGTGCCCAGGATAATTCTTGGCGAGCGCCGCATCGACCAGGTCGAGCATTTCCGGCGCGCGTTCGAACAAGGCCTCATCGAAAAAATGCAGCCCGCGGGAGACCTCATGCTGCACCGTCGGCTTTTCAAGATGCAGCTCGCCCGTCATCCAGACGAGTTCGATCTGACACCCGAGATCCTCGATCAGCGCGGCACGCTCCCGCTCGGTCCAGCGTGGAGATTCGAGTTCTAAAAGGAGAAGGTAGATACGCCGATACTTCTCCAACACGGTGACGCGCTTGGACTCTGTCGGATGCGCAGTGATGACGGGGCGGATACGCAGACCCGAAAGCAGTGACTGGATCTCTTCAGCCGGGATTCCCGCTTCCGCAGCGTTCGCCATGACGTTGGCGAAGGTGCCGCGCAAGGCCTCGCGTCCGCGCGTTCGCTCGACATCGCGGCGGCGTTGCATCGCCACATTCTGTTCGGCAATGGCAAGAAGTTGAAACCAGATGCCCTGCGCCTGAAGCGCTCGGGCTAATATCTCCGGGGTGAAGGCGGCGATGTTGGCGCCGCCCCTAAGCACCGGCTCAATTTCCGGCTGATGCCTGCGAACGACCTCGACGAGAAGTCCGAGCAGAAAGTTCGCGATGTACTCTGTTGAGATCTCCCCAGCATCCTTATGCGACCCGGGGCCAAGCTCTGGGTTCTCGGACCGCTTGAGGTCGTCCTTTAAGGCCTGCGCACTCATGACGGGAACACCCAGTGCGGGCCCATGGACGTCATGCCCACACTGCCCTGTTATTACGGCCGGCTCTCAAAGCTGGCGTCTCGCTCCACGCCTGGGGGTCAACTCGGCCCGCAAGCGTGGAGGTGGAACCTATTTCGGCTACATGGAGGCTCGCCGCTCCAATTTGCCGGACATCACGCGCGCCATGGTCGTGCCGAACTCGCTCGGATTGGGCGCCACTGTGAGGCCGCAAGCACGCATGATCTCGGACTTCTCAGCGGCGCTGTCGCCGACGGCGGAGATGATGGCGCCGGCATGGCCCATGCGCCGGCCTTTCGGCGCGGTGAGCCCTGCGACGAAGCCGACGACCGGTTTCGACATGTTGTCCTTGATCCAGTTCGACGCCTCCGCTTCCTGCGGGCCGCCGATCTCACCGATCATCAGCACGGCTTCGGTCTCCGGATCCTCTTCGAACAGAGCGAGGTGATCGAGGAAGGATGAACCGTTGATCGGATCGCCGCCGATGCCGACGGAGGTGGTGATGCCTATACCGCGCTCTTTCATCTGCGCGGCCGCCTCGTACCCAAGCGTGCCGGAGCGCGAGATGACGCCGACATTGCCTTGCAGGTAGATATGGCCGGGCATGATGCCGAGCATTGCCTTGCCGGGGCTGATGATGCCCGCGCAGTTGGGGCCCACCATCATCGGACGGCGGTCCTTGGGATAGCGCCGCAGATACCGCTTCACTCGCATCATGTCCTGGGCGGGAATGCCGTCGGTGATCGAGCAGATCAGCCTGATGCCGGCATCCGCCGCTTCCATGATGGCGTCGGCGCAGAAGGCGGGCGCGACGAACGTAATGGAAGTCGTCGCACCGGTCTGCTTGACGGCCTCCTTCACGGTATTGAAAAGCGGGCGGTCGAGATGTTTGCCGCCCCCTTTGCCGGGCGTGACGCCGCCGACCACATTGGTCCCGTAGGCGATCATTTCCTTCGAGTGGAAGGTACCTTTGTCGCCGGTCATGCCCTGCACAATTACCGGCGTATTCTCATCGATCAGAATGCTCATGATTTCTCTCCGGTGCAGCCGCCATAAGGTGCGGCGCACAATCGTCCTACGCCGCCTGCAGCTTGCCCTCGCACGCCGCCACGGCCTTCTCGGCCGCTTCGGCAAGCGTGTTTGCCGTGATCAGGTTGAGGCCGCTTTCCGCAAGAATCCTCTGCCCCTCTTCGACATTGGTTCCGGCCAGCCGCACGATGAGCGGCACCTTGACGTCAACCGTCTGGCACGCCTGGACAACGCCCTGGGCCACCCAGTCGCAGCGGTTGATGCCGGCGAAGATGTTCACCAGGCACGCTTTGACCTTGCTGTCCGACAGTACGAGCTTCAACGCCGTGGCAATGCGCTCAGGTGAAGCGCCGCCGCCCACGTCGAGGAAGTTCGCGGGCGCGCCACCGGCATGCTTGATCATGTCCATGGTTGCCATGGCCAGGCCCGCGCCGTTGACGATACACCCGATGTCACCCTCGAGGCCGATATAGCTCAGATTGTGCTCAGCGGCCTGCGCCTCGCGCGGGTCCTGCTGCGAGGTATCCTGCATGTCCGAGATGTTATGGCGGCGGAACAGCGCGTTCTCGTCGAAAGTCATCTTGGCATCGAGCGCAAGCACGCGGTCGTCCTTTGAGACGACCAACGGATTGATCTCAAGCATGAGCGCGTCGCTATCGCGGAAACAGCGATAGGCATTCATGATTGCGCTGACGCAGCTCTGCGCCTGCTTGATGGATAGCCCGAGCTGAAAGGCGAGCTCGCGCGCCTGGAACGCCTGAAGGCCCACAGCCGGCTCGACCACCACCTGGAGGATCGCTTCGGGTTCGTTCTTGGCGATCTCCTCGATTTCCATGCCGCCGTGCTTGGAGGCGATGACACGGACGCGCTCGGTCTTGCGATCGAGCACGTAGCCGAGATAGAGCTCGCGGTCGAAAGGTTCTGCGACCTCGATATAGACCCGCTGCACGGGTTTGCCTTCCGGGCCGGTCTGGATCGTGACAAGACGCTTGCCGAGCATGCCTCTCGCGGCGTCACGCACCTCGTTGTAGGTCTTGCAGAGCTTCACGCCGCCAGCCTTGCCACGTCCGCCGGCGTGAACCTGAGCTTTCACGGCCCAGTTCCAGCCGCCAAGCTCTGTTGCGGCATAGACCGCCTGATCCGGGCTGAAGGCGACCGCTCCCTTGGGCACCGGCACACCGAAACTCGCCAACAACTCCTTGGCTTGATACTCGTGAACGTCCATGCCTTCCTCCCTTTGTATGAGTGCAGCGGGGGCTGGGGTTCCGACCCGCTAACTCACTTTGTTTTTGACTACGTCGTAAGCCTTGTCCGTCGCGGATTTAACTCCGGCCAACAGCGCGTTGAGTTCGTTGAGCTTCGCTTCGGCGAAGGTCTTGTCGGTTATCAGTTTTGCATTCGTGTAGACATTCAGCGCGGCGCTTTGCAGCGCAGCATAGGCGGCGAGCACGCCAACGCCCGCGTCGGAAATCACATTGAGATTGCCCTTATCGG
>JBKJVQ010000159.1:0-3089 GCA_046717125.1 Methyloligellaceae bacterium | reverse complement strand
CGGTCAACCGGGGGGTGGGGACGCCAGCAAAATCGAGGAACGACCCCATGCAAAGCAGATTGCCCATGCATTTGAGCCCGCGTTGCCAGGCTCGGACGCGGGCCGCGACGCCCTGCCAGTCGCCCGCAATGACGAACGGGCGGTGCCGGATGCACGGCGGCAAGACGCTCGGCGCGGCAAAGGGCAATAGCCACGCATTCAGCCACGGACGCTATACCGCCGACGCCATCGCAGAGCGGCGGGAGCTAGCGGCGCTCCTGCGCTCAATGCGCGGGCTCGTTGAGGAAGTGGACAATTAGAGACAATCCGCCGTGGACCTTGAGCATTCCGTGCCTCACTGTGAAGCCATAATGTGTCAGAGGGATCCGAAAAATGTCGTTTCGAAACGGGAAGGAGGTCCTGAAAAATCTTGATGAATTTGCGGCTCGCTTTGTCGTCGTAGAAACGTTCACTCAGTTTGGTGAGCCTTCAAATGCGTCCATCCGAGTACGGCCTGTTCCGGAAGAAGGGTTTCCCGATGGTACTCGGGTTCAGTGTTCGAGGAACATGCGGAGAAACTACCCAGTCGGGACGAGATTTCGATTACATCTCACCCTCCGTGAAACCGGCGATGGACCGTGTCTCTACGCGCACCACGATGCGCCTTTCGAAGTCGTAGAAGCGCGAACAGACCGGCGGCGCTGACCCTTTCATCAACTTCGCTGTTAGTTTTCTTCGGGCACGCAATCAGCGATCTGTTGCGCACGCTTCGCAGCGGTAGGAGCTTTGTCGGTTGACGAGCGCAGCAGCTCAGCCGGCTCTACTTTAAGTGCGACCGCCAGTTTTTCCACGATTTTCAAGCTTGCATAAAAGGCGCCCTTTTCAAGCTGGCTCAGGTAGCTGCGACTTACCTCAGCCTCGTAGGCTACTTCCCTCACGGTCCAGGCGCGGCGGGCGGTGCACCGGCCGGTTTCGGCGCATCGGCCTTCGGCGCTTCGGCGGGCTTCGGCGCACCATCCGGCGCTGCAGGATCTGGGTTTGGCTGTTGCGTTTCTGCCGCAGGCTTCGGCTCGGCTGGAGCGGGTGCCTGTACCCCCTGCTGTTCGGCCGGATCGGACGGAACCGCTTCAGGCGACGGGACTGCGGCAGGAGCTGGCGCTGGAGCATCGGCGGCAGGAGCAGGCGCTGGAGCATCGGCGGCAGGAGCAGGCGCCGGCGCAGCAGCAGGCGCTGGAGCGGGAGCAGGCGCTGGTTCTGGCGCAGCGCCGGCCTGTGGCGTATCGGCTTCGGGCGAATCCTCCGGAATGGACAACGCGACGACGAATTCATCGAAGCCGTGCTTCACGGGTTCGGACCGGTCCAGCGCCTCAGCGATGACGCCTACGAATGATCCCTCAGGCGGGACGCCGCGCATTGATCCGACCTTCACGTCATTGATAAAGAAGGTCGCGATGTCGCCGTTGGTTTTAACGCGGACCTTGTTGACGGCGCCGGGGCCGGTTTTGACGGCTTCGTGCGCGGCCCAGCGAAGAGGATTGAACCATTTGTTATCGATCAGCCGCCAGATCGAGATCGTGCCCTTGGGCGACACGCCGAACGCATAGAGGTTCTGATCGTCCTGCGCCCAGAAAACGAGACCGGCCCAAGTCTCTTCGGCCGTCGTGCCCGCTCTCCAGGTCGTTGTCACGCATATATCGACGTCTTCGAACTTCTCGAACTGGTTGACGGCGAAATCGAGCGTGCCGGCATCCAGCGAAAATATGAACTCGCCGTTTTCGACTTTCTTGATGTCCGTGGGCAGCCCCCACAGAAGATCCATCGAGTCAAAATTATCCTTGTACTGGACGCGGCTTGCATCGCACGCGAGCGCGATCCCTGACAGCCCAGCTAAAAGTGCGGCGGCCAATGCGGAACCTAACCAGCCACGCATCTCACGTCCTCCACCATCCCTGTTGTTCATTGAGGCCTGGTCACACGAAAATCGTCAAATGTCTGCATAATCTGCGGACCGCCCGCGTCCGACAGGTTCTCTGCGATCAAGCCTAGGAGCTGACCGCCGGGAGGCGGATGGCCCTTTAGCTGCCGGACCTGCACGTCGTTGATGTAGAGTGTTGCGATATTCCCTTTCGTCACGACGCGGAGCGAATTGAGCGCTCCCGCGCCGGTGCGCACCTCTTTTGTGTCGACCCACTGTACTTGCTGCAGCCATCGGTTGCGCTGCAGCCGCCACACGGCCGAGGTGCCCAGCGGCGTTACGCCGTGCGCGTAGAAATTCTGCGGGTCCTGATACCAGAAGATGATGCCTGCCCAGGTCTTGTTAGGATCGCCTCCATCGATCAGAGTCGAATTCACGCATCCGTCGATGTCGCCATAGGGCAGAGTATTATTGATTGCCCAGTCGATCTTTGCGGCCTCGAGCTTCATGACAAGCCGGCCGCCCTGACTGAAGATATTTGCAGTCGGAGAGCCCCAACTGCTCCCAAAACTGTCGAACCTATCTTCGAAGAGCGTTTCGCCGCCCTGACAGGCCGAGGCTGGCCCCACGAAGCACAAGTCTGCCATGGCGACGCCGAACGCGGCTCCCAATAGACGCATGGAACCCCCTCAAGCGAGAACCGCGCGGATATTAGCACGCATTTCGGCGAGCCGAAGATGAATTGCGGGTCGGTTCGAATGCTAATCCGCTCTCGGGACGAATGCGGGGGGCCGCCATGTCGGACGGTGAATGGCGGTTCTGGATCGATCGGGGCGGCACGTTCACGGATATCGTCGCCCACGCCCCAAACGGCGCCGCTTATAGCCGAATTTTGAAATCGTCTCTAAAAATTGGCGAAGCCGACGGCGCGAGAGCCTCACTCAAGCCAATTAGCTATCGCGCACCTATGCGGCGCTGCTCGAAACCCTCAACCGCCATCGCGGTAAGGGCCAGCAGAAGGTCACGGTAGAACACGTCCACGTCCATGCGGGCGGCCAGGCGGTGGTCGGCATGGTCGCCGCACCCGGTCAACCGGGGGGTGGGGACGCCAGCAAAATCGAGGAACGACCCCATGCAAAGCAGATTGCCCATGCATTTGAGCCCGCGTTGCCAGGCTCGGACGCGGGCCGCGACG
>JBKJVQ010000158.1:0-13758 GCA_046717125.1 Methyloligellaceae bacterium | reverse complement strand
TCCGGGCAGTCCAGCGAGAAGGCCGGGATCTCGACGTCGAAGGCTTCGCGCTTTTCGGTTTCCATCTGATAGGAGCCCGTCATGAAGCCCGACGGCGTCGGCAGCGGCACGCCGCTCGTATAGCGGAACGTCTCGCCCGGCTCGATAACCGGCTCCTGCCCGACGACACCCGGCCCGCGCACCATCTGCACACGTCCCATCGCGTCGGTGATGCGCCAGATGCGCGACCGCAGCTGCACCGGCTCGTTCCCGCCATTCTCGATCTCGACCGTGTAGGACCAGAAATAATAATTGTCCTCCGGCGAGGACCGGTCCTCGAGATAAGCCGGCTCTACCCGCACGCGGATTTCGCGCGTCACTGCCTCGTAAGTCGCATCAATCGTCATGCCGCTTCCCCTCGCGCTCAACCTTGGGAGGCGCGCAGCGCCCGGTCAATATCGGCCATGATATCATTGGCGTCTTCAAGGCCGACCGACAGCCGCACCAGTCCATCCGAAATGCCGAGTTCGGCGCGCTGCTCAGGCGTCAGCCGCTGGTGCGTCGTGGTGGCGGGATGGGTGATGAGGCTTTTCGCGTCGCCGAGATTGTTGCTGATCCGGATCAGCCGCAAGCCATTCAGAAAACGGAACGCGGCGCTCTTCCCGCCGGCGATCTCGAACGCGATCAGCGACGAGCCGTCCTTCATCTGCCGCCGCGCGAGTTCGGCCTGCGGGTGATCGTCACGGCCGGGATAGAGCACGCGCTCGATGCCTTTCGTGTCCGCCAGATAGTCGGCCACGCGGCGCGACGTTTCGGAATGGCGCGCGACGCGCAAGGACAGGGTCTCCAGCCCTTTCAGCATCACCCATGCGTTGAAGGGGCTGAGCGACGGGCCGGTATGCTTGAAATAATTGTGGAAGTGGTCGTCGATGAATTCCTTCGTCGAAAGGACCACGCCTGCGAGGCAGCGCCCCTGCCCGTCGATATGTTTGGTCGCCGAATAGACCACGATATCCGCGCCGAGCGGGATCGGCCGTTGCAGCAGCGGCGTTGCGAACACGTTGTCTATGACGACACGCGCGCCGACGCTGTGCGCGATCGCCGAAACCGCCTCGATGTCCACGAGTTCGAGCGTCGGGTTCGTCGGCGTCTCGAAAAACACCGCCTTCGTCTCGGGCCGGATCGCCCGCCGCCAGGCGCGGAGATCGCGGCCGTCGATCAGCGTAGAGGCGATGCCGTAGCGCGGCAGCAGATCCTCGATGATGTAGCGGCAGCTTCCAAACAGGGCGCGGCCGGCCACGACATGGTCGCCCGCTTTCAGGAAACAGAGCAGCGATGCTGCAACCGCCGCCATGCCGCTGGCCGTCCCGCGCGCTGCCTCTGCGCCCTCGAGGATGCACATGCGCTCTTCGAACATGCAGACGGTCGGGTTGGCGTAGCGGCTGTAGACGTAGCCTTCCTCGTCGCCCTTGAAGCGGGCTTCCGCCTGCTCCGCGACGTCATAGACAAAGCCCGAATTGAGAAACATCGCCTCGGATGTCTCGCCGAACGCGCTGCGCGTCGTGCCGCCATGGATCAGCGCGGTATCCGGGGACCAGTCGCTCCCCGGCTTGTTGTTTTTCTGCATCGGACCAGTCCTTTAGATCACGATGACTCTTGGTCGATCGACCAACAGTCATGAACGTGATCGATTCCAATAGTTTGAGCATGATGTCGTCCGAAAACCGCTACACACTTTTCGGCATCATGCTCTAGGGCCGCGCAACAAAAAACCCGACCTTCGCTTTCGCTGAAGGCCGGGCGAACGCAATCCGCGCGCGCGGCCTTTTAGCGACTTGTTTTACGTGGCTGCAAGCCGACCGGCCAAATCACCACGGGGATATGTCGCATTCATTGCGTGCAGCGCCCTTGGCGTCAAGGGGCCGGGGACTTAAGCATTGTCGCGTTGAAACGGGTCCGGGCTCGCCATGCCGAACGACAACGCCGAAGCGGTGCGCCATTCCGGCGGCGGCCTCCTGCCCGCACAGCGCATCCGCGCCCTCATTGCGGACAACATCATCTGTGGCGCGAGCGACGCGGCGCAAATCCAGCCCGCGAGCCTCGACCTGCGCCTCGGCGAGATCGCCTACCGGGTCCGCGCCAGCTTCCTTCCCGGACGGGCCGCGACCGTCGCCGACAAGCTCGACGCCTTCGCCATGCACCGTTTCGACCTGACGAAAGGCGCGGTGCTCGAAACGGGCTGCGTGTATATCGTGCCGCTGCTGGAAAGCCTTGCCCTGCCCGCACACCTCTCTGCCGCCGCCAACCCGAAAAGCTCGACCGGGCGGCTCGACGTGTTCACCCGCGTGATCGCCGATCGTGTCTCCGCCTTCGACCAGATCGATGCCGGCTACCGCGGCCCGCTCTATGCGGAACTCTGCCCACAGACTTTTCCCGTGCTGGTGCGAACCGGTTCACGGCTGGCGCAGATTCGCTTTCGCGAAGGCGCGCCGTCGCCCTTGCTCCTGCCCGGGGACAGCGGGGTTGCCTTATCGGTCGATCTGGAAGGCGCAGGCTCTGGCGGATTGCTCGGCTATCGCGCCAAGCGGTATACGGGCGTCATCGATGTCGACGCGCCGGGCGCCTATGCCGTGCGCGATTTCTGGGAGCCGATCCGGTACGAGGGCGCAAAGCGCCTGATCCTCGATCCCGACCAGTTCTACATCCTCGCCTCCAAGGAAGCCGTCGAGGTGAGGCCGACGGAAGCCGCCGAGATGGTGCCGTTCAATCCTCTCGTCGGCGAATTCCGAGTCCATTACGCTGGCTTCTTCGATCCGGGTTTTGGCCACGGCGCGCCGTCGCGGGCGGTACTGGAGGTCCGCAGCCACAAAGTACCGTTCATCCTCGAACACGGCCAGATTATCGGCCGGCTGGTCTACGAGGCGCTGACCGAGTTGCCCGACACGCTCTACGGTCAGGGCATCGGCTCGCACTACCAGTCGCAGGGCCTGAAACTGTCGAAACACTTCCGGGCGGATTAGGTGGCTGCCGCTTGCTGCGCCCAGCATCCGGTGTCTTGCCCGGACTTGTTCCGGGCATCCATAGCCACGAACGGCTCGGCTCAATTCGAAACGCTGCGGACTATGGATCGCCGGAATGAATCCGGCGAAGACACCACCGGTGCGTCTTCCCGTGCCGCGTGCGCGAAGCGCATCGCGAGGCACGGGACCCAGCGCAAGAGTCTTCATCTGAACCGCCATTCGACCCGCAGCCCGCTGGATCCGAGCTTTCGCCGGGATGACGTTGGTGGATTCCGCGAACACTGCCAAAAATTCTTATCGCGCCCGAAGCGGGGGCGGCGGTTCTAGGAGGAGGCACTAAGCTTGGCGCCGTCGGACATCGGCAATCCTAAGGGCTGCCTACGCGCACCTGAACATCTCGGGCCCGGCTGAAGCAATGCCGTCGGGAGGCAGAACACTTGAGGAACCTGCGCGGAGCCGGGCGGCGGCGCTCCCGTCTCGCGCAGACGAAGGGGATTACGCCGGGATGGACATAAGGACCTTCAAGGAGCTGAAGAGCCCATCGTCGGCGCGCCAGATGGCGTGCGTGGTCGCGTACTATCTCGCCGAGATCGCTGCCAGCGATGAGCACAAGGAAGTCGTTACGGTTGCCGACATCGAGAAGTACTTCAAGCAGGGTCGGTTCGCGTTGCCGTCCAAAGTCGAACAGCTCCTGATCGACTGCCGGGGCGCTGGCTACTTCGATACCCCTGCCCGCGGCGAGTACAAGCTCACGCGTGTCGGCCATAACCTCGTGGCGCACCAACTTCCGGCCAAGGGCAAGGGTTGATGAGCATAGCTATTGAGGCGGTGCTCAAGGAAACCGACCAGCTTAGGCGGGCGCTCAAGAGCGGCCCCGGGGTGCAGATTCAAGCGAACTCCGACTGTGAGAAGATACGGACGTTGTGCACGAGCTACTTCGCCACGCGGTCGGAGTTGGCCGATGTCGAGGACGCGCTCGCCGCTGACGGGATTTTCAAGGAGTTGCACTCGGCTGCGCGAGGGAAGCCAAGCCGGACGAAGGTGGTGAATCGGCTGGCAACGGCGAAGCAACTGCTCGTGAAGCTTGAGGGTGCAGCACTGACGTCGGCTGCTGCGAAGTCCGCCGGTAGGCTCACCGCGACTGACCAACTCATTATCGACACGTTGCGGGACGTGTGCCCGAGCGCTGCGGCGGCGTACTCCCAGGCCCTGGCAGACTTGGGCTCAAACAATCGAGAGTCGTGGCGTGGCCCCGCGACGGACCTGCGCGAGGCGTTGCGCGAGACCTTGGACTTGTTAGCCCCCGACAATGAGGTCACGAAGGAGTCGGGGTTCAAGTTGGAGAAGGACGCGCACCGGCCGACGATGAAGCAGAAGGTGCGATACATACTTAAGAAGCGCGGAACTCCGCACGGCGCGATGGCGGCACCGGAAAGCGCCGTGCTGGGGATCGAAGACATCGTCGGCGGTATTACGCGCTCGGTTTACAACCGGACCAGCATCTCGACGCACACGGCGACCGACAAAAAGGAGGTCGTTCGGGTGCACGCGTGGGTGCGCCTTGTGTTGTGCGACCTGCTGGAAGTCCCGCCGGAGTAGGCACGTGGTCTACGAGGATAACACGGAGTGCGTAGAAGAGCGCTGGCCGCGCCTCGCTGAAGACCCTTCAATGAATCGCCGGAATGAATACAAGTTGCGTAGTTGCGCTCCTCCCGCACCAAAACCTTATCCCCGGCCCGAAAACCTCCCGTATCATCGCCCCATCCCGTCTCCACCGGGGATGTGCTGCAGCCGTCTGAAGCATGGAGATGGGAGCGGCGCCCCGGGCGGATGCGGCCTAACGATCCGTCTCCGTCCCGGGCCCTTCCGACCGCGACCCCGGGACCTCTCGTCCTGGCGCCGCTAGGCTGTAAGCTGGCGGGGATTGACCCATCGGTGAGACGAGCGCGGCGGGAGCGATCAAAGACGCCGTGTGCGGGGCGCCGTGAGGCTGCCCTAAACACTTACGGATGCGGTCTTATGGCGCTTCGCACATCCCGGAACTCCGGGGACTGAGATTTGAAAGACTGGCGCGCGCCGCGCAGCCGGAGGTTTGTGGCCGGCCGCTGCGGAAGTCGCGCAACTTAAGCTGCGAAACACGATCTTGTGTAGCGCTCGCAACGACGCCATTTCCATGTGCAGGCCGCATCGGCGATGCTTGTGCGGAGGGTTGGAGACTGGGCGAATGAACGTCATGGCCCGCAGACCCCGCTTATTGATGAAGCGCAATGCCGCCCCGGCGCGACGCGACGGCAACGAGACCGTCGTCCTGAAGCCTACGCCGGTTGAGGAAAGGCAGCCGCGCGAGGTCGTAGTCCAGCGCGGCGCTCTCGCCGCGCTGCTCATGCCGATCGGTATCTCGCTTGGCGTCGTGCTGGTCGCCTACGGTCTGACCGCGCTCGGCACGACTTGGTACCGGTCGTATCAGCGGCATGTGGAGCATACGCAGCCTGTCCATGCCGATCGCTCGATCTTCGACATCTTCTTCCAATCCGACTTGCCAAAAGACCCGGTCGATCTCGTGATCCGCGATGAGAACGGCACGATCCGGCACGTCGTCGGGGGCAAGTCCGAGACCGACAGATTCGTCAACGAGACGATCGCAATGCTCGATGCCGAGCGCGACCGCATCAAGCAGGCCGCGACGGAAGACGTGGCGCGCGCGTTCGATCTCGCCTTCGCCGACCGGGAGCAGGCGGTGAACGCCTATGCCGACTGGTTCTTCGAGTGGAAACGGTCCTACGTCGTACTGAAAGACACGCTCAATTCGACCTTCACGCAGCTCGTCCAGACCGGCAAATACGAGAACCTGTCCGAAGCGGTCGAGCGCGACGTGAAGGACTATTTCATGCGGCATTATCAGGAGCAAGTGCTGAAGCCTGAAATGCGCGACGGCCCCGTTTCCTCGGGACTGGAAACGGCCGCGCGCCGGGCGCATGAGAATTACCGCCGCGTCATCGCGAACAGCGATATGCGGCTGCAGCTTTTCCTCGCCGAGCATACGCAGCATCTCGCCAACGTTCCTCCGAACCAGAATCTGAGCAACGCCAAGCTCGACTGGGATGCGCAGAAATGGAAGACGCCCACCTATCTCATGGAAGACAAAGCATTCGACGGGGTGGCTGGTCTCGGCGCGGCGGCGGCCGGCGGCACGGTCGGGGCCCTGACGCTCGGCCCTGCCATCAACGCCGCGATGAGTCGCAGCTTCGGCGCGCTATCGGCCCGGTTCGCCTCATCCATGGCGGCGCGCATCACTATGGCGCAGGGCGGCGCTGTCGCCGGCGGCGCGGTCAATCCCGCAGGCGGAATGGTCGTGGGCGCGCTGGTCGGCATCGCAATCGGCTTTGCCGCCGACTATTTCATCAACCGCGCCAACGAGAGCTTCAATCGCGAGGATTTCATCAAGGCGAATAACGAGGCGCTGGACGCGACCATCGCGACTTGGCGCGAGAAAGTGACAGGAAGCGTCCACAATGCCATCGACAAATGGTTCAACGATGCGCGTTCCAGCGTGATCCTGTCGGCCAAAGAGCGCGGGACGAGTTGACAGGCCACCGCCCTCATCTGAAATTCGCACTGCAATTCCGCCGCATATGGCTCTAGTCTCAGGCCATGTCGAAGGGCGATCTCCTGGACGAGCGTGGCGCGCCGCTCAAGCGGCCGGCCGCCAGTAATTCGCTGACGGAAGCGATCAGGGCCGCGCGCATTGTCGAAGGCGAACGCATCGATGTGAGCGCAGACCGGCGCGACGCCGAGTTTGCCCGGCTCGAATTGTTGCGCGGCGAACTCGAACCCATGTTCGCCGACATCCCGCCGGGGGATGACCGCTTCGCGCTGACCCTTTCCGCAACCCGGCCGGCGCGGCTCTGGATCGACATGTTCGCCTATGTGGCGATGGACGACGACACGACGACCTATCAGCTTATCCGCAACGGCGATGACGGCCGGCGCGTGCTGTTCTCGTCGACGGATATCGGCGACATGCGCACGCGCATCGCGTCCTATATCGCGCGGCAGATCGTGCTGAAGGAGCGGCAGGAGGCGGGCTTCACGGCGCTTGTGCGCGGCGATCGTGATGAGCCTCAGCAGGCCGCTCCGAAGCCGCGATCGCGCGCTGGGGCCTGGATCGGCGGATTTCTGATCGGTGCGATTTCGGCCGTTTGCGGTCTGCTCGCCTATGCGTGGATCACGCTGCCGTAGGCGTGCGACTGCTTGATTTTACGCCGTCAGGATGCGGCGCTCGATCTCCCGAACATTGCCGGTGGCGTCCGTAACCGTGCGGCCGATCATCTCGCAGCGCCAGCCTTCCATCCTGCGCTCGATCCGATAGAGATTGTAGCGCCCCAGCGGCTTACGACTGCCTTCGATCGCGGCGGATGCCGAGGGGACGCCGACAACCGCCGCTGTCCCTGAGATTGTATTAACCTGTTCGATGGTCGCCTGATGCAGATGGCCATGAAGAACAAGCTCGACGCCGCACCTCCCAAACAGACGCTTGAGTTTTCGGTCGTCGCGCAGTCCCCGCCGCCAGTCGGTCTGGCCGGGAAGGGGCGGGTGGTGAATCATTACGATGCGGAAGAGGCCCTGCTCCCCCAGCTTTTTCAGGAGCAAGGACAGGGCATGGCGTTGGGGTCTGCCGAGATGTCCGGCGGCCACGAAAGGCGCGGTTACTATCGCCGACGACAGTCCGATCAGCGCGACATCTCCGAAGCGCCGCAGATATGGGAACGCGGCTAGCGACGGCTCCTGCAACGCCGCCCCGTCCCGGTTCGACGCCATATAGGGCTGCCAGCGGGTCGTGCCATGCCCATGCTTCATGCGCACATAGGCGTCGTGGTTGCCCGGCACGACCGACACATCGTCCGGTCCGCCCAGCGTGACGAGCCAATCGGCCGCGCGGACGAATTCTTCCTTCAATCCGATATTGACGAGATCGCCCGTGACAGCCGTATGGTCCGGGGCCATGCGCTTCAGGTCTGCCGTCAGCGCATCCAGCACCTCACGGCGATGCACGATCTTGCGGCCGCGGTGCCAATTGACGTAACCCAGCAGACGCTTTGACAAGAGCTCGCGCCGCCGCGGTCGCGGCATCGGGCTTAAGTGGATGTCGGACAGATGAGCGAGGGTGAACACGAAGTCTTGGTTCGCATGCTGAAAAAGGGGTCGACCTGCTTAAACCGCTCCGGCGCTGGTCACAAGGCGCGGCTCCGTCGCGCGGGTCTGGCCGCCCGTTGATGGGACGGATTCTCGGACGTCTGCTGCAACCGTACTGGCGTATGCGACGCGGCCTGACCATGGGCGCGCAGGGAGCCGTGATCGACGCCGAAGGCCGCATCCTTCTCGTCCGCCACGGCTACCGGGACGGCTCGCACTTCCCGGGCGGGGGCGTAGAATGGGGAGAGACCGTCCTGCAATCGCTGCTGCGCGAACTCGACGAGGAAACCGGCGTCGAACCTACCGGCGTGCCTCCGCTGTTCGGCCTCTACGCGAATTTCACGAGCTTTCCCGGCGATCACATCGCGCTGTTCGCGGTGCGGCAGTGGCGGCGGCGCGAGTGGTCGCCGAACCGCGAAATCGTCGAAGCAGGTTTTTACGAGCGGGATTCCCTGCCGGAGGACACGACCCCCGGCACGCGCGCCCGGCTCGCGGAGATATTCGACGGGACCCCGGCATCCGACGTCTGGTGAGCTTTTAATTCTCGCTTAGGAGAGTTGATCCTCATCGCCGCCCTTCACAAAGCGCATCGTGATCCTTGCGACATGGTGGCCCTGAAAACTCGCGAGGTTCAGTTCCTTTTGTGAGGGCTGCCGCGAGCCGTCCGCGCCGGAGATCGTGCCCGCGCCGTATGGCGATCCACCGCGCACCTCGGATATGTCGGCAAGATCGGGCGCCGAATAGGGCAGCCCGACGATGATCATGCCGTGATGCAGTAACGTGTGGTGAAACGACGTGATGGTGGTCTCGTTGCCGCCGCCGGTGCCGGTGGAGGTGAACACCGAGCCGACCTTGCCGATGAGTGCACCCTCAACCCAGAGCGCCCCGGTCTGGTCGAGAAAGTTGCGCATCTGCGCTGTCATGTTGCCAAAACGCGTCGGCGTCCCGAATATGATCGCATCGTAATCGACAAGCTCAGCCGGGTCGGCAAACGGCGCGGGCTGGTCGGATTTCATTCCCGCCATTTCCATGTCCTCGTCGGACATCAATTCCGGCACGCGCTTGACAACGACCTCCGTGCCTTCGACAGCGCGCGCGCCATGCGCCATGGCATAGGCCAAGGTTTCAACGTGACCGTATGCGCTGTGGTAGAGCACCAGCAGTCTGGCTTCGCTCATGCGTCCCTCTCGGCAAGCGCTCGTCCTGCGTCACCGATCTTTATTGCGCCGGTGCGTCCCACCCCAAACAATACTTCTTCGCCATTCAGGTTCCAGTATGTTGGCCGGCGCTGTTTGCGCTTCTCTCGCGCGCCGCGCAAGCACGCTATATCTACACGGCGCATCGGCTTCGCCCATGAATGATCTGTCATTCAGTATTGACGAAGAGCGGCCCGACGACGCTGAGACAATCGCGCAGCTCAGCGCGACGGCGTTCGGTCCCGGGCGCTTCGCGCGGAGCGCCTACCGGCTGCGTGAGGAAATTCCGCCGGTTGCGGGCCTTTGTCTCGTCGCCCGCCGCGCTGACGCACTCGTGGGATCGATCCGCTTCACCGCCCTGCGCATTGGCGGCCGGGACGGCGCGCTGCTTCTTGGTCCCCTCGCGATCGCGCCTGATTCCATCGGTCAGGGCGTCGGCCGCGCGCTCATTACGGAAGGCGTCGGAGGCGCGAAAAAGCGCGGCTTCCGTCTGGTCGTCCTTGTCGGGGACATTCCCTATTACGGGCGGTTCGGCTTCGCGCCCGTCTCGTTGAAACAGTTCGTTCTCCCCGCTCCCGTCGATCCTGCGCGCCTCCTGGTGCATGAGATCGAACCCGGCGCGTTGGCCGACTATCGGGGTCGCGTTGAGGGCGTTCCGCCGCCTACGGATTGATGCGTGGTTTAGCGCCCTTCCCGGAACCAGGTCAGCGAAATCGCCGCCAGCAGCAACGCGAGCGCCAAAAAGCCGGAGAAGAGCGGCGTCGACCGCACGCCCGTCACTTCGTAGGCGTCGCGTTTGCGTAAGCCTAGCCAATCGCCGCCATGCAGGTTTGAGCCCGAGCGCATTAGAACGATGCGCGGCATGTCGAGCGACTTGCCCGCATCGCGGCCGAGCCAGAAAGCGCCGCCGCCCGTTGCATCGAGCGATGGCCTGGCCGGTACATCGGTTGCCGCGACGTCTTTGAGCTCGCGCGGATTGACTGCGCCTACATTGACGACCGCCTTCAGCCCCTCCGACTCGAACTGATAGACGCCCTGCTCCTTCGCATCGAAACTGCGCCGCCACTCGCCCGCGTCGCCGGCTTCGAGCGTGATTTCTTCCGTCGCGCCGGACGGAGCTGTGACCCGCACCGGCGCGACCTGGTCCTTGATCGAGCGGCGCTCGACCGTGACGTTCGGGCCCCGCGCGCTCGCGCCGAGCCATTCCTCTTCGAGATCGGGCTCTTTCATCAGCCAGTGCGACAGTCGGCGCAGAAGGTCCGTATGCGGACCGCCGCCCTCGAATCCGCGCGCCCAGAGCCAGGTATGATCCGACAGGAACAAGGCGACGCGACCCTCGCCTCTGCGGCCCAGCACGAGCAGCGGTTTGTCCTGCGCACCCTGCATCAGAACCTCGCCCTGTGCGGGAAGCTGCGTATCGACGACCCGGAACCAGCGGCCCCATTTCGGATCGTCACCCTCGGAGCCCGGCAATCCGTGCGTCACGGGATGCTTCTTGCCGAGCTCCGTGAGTTCCGGCTTGAACGCTTCCTCGACCACCCGACCGGTCGGCTCCGCTGGCAGGACCGTGGCGAGCGGCGACCGCCAAAGACTGAACGGGCTCGCATAGTCTTCGCCCGCCGCGATCAACACCGCACCGCCTTGCTGCACATAGCGGGCGACGTTGTCGATGTAGAGCATCGGCAGCACGCCGCGCCGCTGGTAACGATCGAAGATGATGAGGTCGAATTCTTCGAGCTTCTCCTGGAACAGTTCACGGGTCGGAAACGCGATCAGCGACAGCTCGTTGATCGGCGTGCCGTCCTGCTTCTCCGGCGGACGCAAAATGGTGAAATGAACCAGATCGACCGCGGCGTCAGACTTGAGCAGGTTGCGCCACGTCCGCTCACCCGCATGCGGCTCGCCCGAAACGAGAAGCACGCGCAAATTCTCGCGCACGCCCTCGATCGTCAGCACCGCGCGATTGTTGACCGGCGTCAGTTCGCCGTCGGCTGCCTGTGCTTCCAGTTCAACAATGTTGGGACCGGCATGAGCGATGCGTACCTTGATCGGGATTGTGTCGCCGACCTTGACGGTGCGCGTTTCATCTGGCGTGCCAGGCCGTGTGATTTGAAGTCTGACGTTACCGTCGGCGTCGGGCCTCGCGACACTCTCGGAAACGCGCACCTCGACCGTCTGATCGGTGTCGACCAGACCGAAGCGCGGCGCCTTGAGGACTTCGAGCTTCCTGTCGAACTCGCCCCTGTCGCCCGGGATCAGCGTATGGACGGGCGCTGCGAATCCAAGCTGATCGCCCTTCGCGGGCGCATCGTGGATTTGGCCGTCGGTCAGCATGATGATTCCGGCCAGCCGGTCAGGCGGAATTTCGGCGAGCGCGCGCGACAGATCGCTGAACAGCGCGCTGCCCTCGCGTTCGCCGGCCGTGCCCGGCCCCGACGAGGCAACAAAGCGTGTTTCGAGGCCTTTGATGCCCGATAATTCTTCCGTCAGCGCCTGCTTCATCTGTGCGACGCGCGCCTCGCGCCCAGCGGCTCGCTGACTCTGGCTCTGGTCCTCCACCACGGCGACGATGTCGGTCAGGGGCTCGCGCTCTTCCTGTTTGAGATGCGGATTGGCGATGGCCAGAAGGAGCAACGCATAGGTCAGTATGCGGAGCGCTCCGCCTCGCAGCCGCTTCCACAGCAGAAACGCGGCAAGCGGCACGCCGAGCGCCGCCAGCGCCCAGAAAACGGGCCATGGCAGGAACGGGTCGAAGGTGATCGAGAGGTTCATCCGTTATGCCTATTGCCCCAGCCGCTCGAGCAGCGCGGGGACGTGCACCTGGTCGGCCTTGTAGTTGCCGGTCAGGGCGTACATGACGATGTTGACGCCCGTGCGGAACGCCAGCTCGCGCTGGTTCTCGCCGCCGGGAACGACCGGATAGAGCGGCCGATTATCGTCATCGAGCGCCCAGGCGCCCGCAAAATCGTTGGACGTGATCAGGATCGAGCTGACGCCGTCTGCGCGGCGCGACCGCTCCTCGCGTTCGGTCTCGCTCGCCGGCGAAGCCTCGACGAACAGCGCGCCGCCATCGTAACGGCCCGGAAATCCGCGCAGCAGATAAAACGACTTTGTGAGCACGTGGTTTGCCGGCGCGGTTTCGAGCGGCGGGATGTCGAGCTCTCCGATCAGCCTGCGCAGGGCCTTGGAACCAGCCGGGCCGACTCCCTCGATTGTCGTCTGCTGGTCGCGCGTATCGAAAATGACGAGGCCGCCCTGCTTCATATAGGCATCGACCTTGGCTACCGTCGCACCGTCGAGCGGTTCGGCCGTTTCGAGCACGGGCCAGTAGAGCAGCGGAAAGAACGACAGTTCGTCCGTCTCGATGTTGACGCCCCTCGGTTCTGCGGGTTCGAGCGCCGTGCGCGAGGCCAGAACCTTGCCGAGTCCCTGAAGACCAAGGCGGCTGGCTTCGTCGACCTGCTCGTCGCCGGTCACGACATAGGCGAGCCGCGTGTCGAGCGCGTCTTCGATCTGGAAATTGTCGGCTGCGGCCGGCTTCGCGTCGGCAGGGGGATTCTGCGTTTGCGCCCATGCGTCGGACGCCGGCATCGCCATGAAGGCAATCAAAATCGCCGCAGTCGCTATAGGGGCTCGGCGTCGCCACAGCCGGAAGCCGCCGGCGAGCCAGAGCGTTGCCAGCACGTCGATCAGGAACAGAACGAGCGCGGCGATCAGGAGCCACGAATCGAGCGGGACGGGCCTCTGCATGGCGTAGCTTTGAATGGTTCCGCCCGACTGCGCATCGTCCAGAGGCACGAGCTTGGTATCGTCGCGGATCAGATTGACCGCGCGCGGGGCGCCGGAAGGACCGTAATAGCCCGGCGGATGCTCCGCGCTCGCCTGAACCTTCTCGATATCGGCCGGCGGGATCGCCGTCGCGCGTGGCGGCGGATTGCCGAGACGGCCGAAGCCATCAAGCGTTTGCAGCGGAGCCAGCGCGCCATCGGTGACGACCGCGCGCGACCCGGCCTCAGCTTCGAGCGCCGCGCCGTCGGAGGGGCTTGCCCCGCCCTCGCCGCCGATCGCGGCGATGCGCCTCAGCATTTCGACGAACAGGCCCGACAGCGGCAGGTTGGACCAGTCGGCATTGGCGGTGACGTGGAAGAGCACGATCAGCCCCTTGCCGCGCCGCGCCGCGGTTACGAGCGGCGTGCCGTCGGCGAGGCTCGCCCACACCTTGTCGCGTAGATCGGGCGTCGGCTCGGCAAGTACCTGGCGGTTGACCTCGACGGTATCGTCGATCTGCAATCCGGCGAAGGGGCTCGTTTCGGGGAACGGCGCCAAAGGCTGGGCCTGTTCCCAGGCGAGCGCACTGCCCAGCGTCCGGT
>JBKJVQ010000157.1:0-4366 GCA_046717125.1 Methyloligellaceae bacterium | reverse complement strand
CCGGTGGTGCCGCCGCCGTCACCTCCAGGGCAGCCCCCAGGACCACCTCCGGGACCACCACCAGCACCCCCTCGCGCGCCGATAATTCTGAGCATCCCAGAGGTATCGAAAGTTGAAGCCGTCAGCGCAGCTGCTCCCCAGCCGCCGGTAGTGCCTGCCCCGTCGGTGTTAGCCCTGGCTGAGACGCCTTTCGAGTTGCTACCGGAACCCGAAGTCAGCGAAGTGTTGGGCATTCAGATCGCGAGGTTGTCGCGCGCGTTCGAGCCTGCAGTTGAGGTCGTTCCGGCCGAGGATGCACCAGTGGTTCCGCCAGCGCCAGTGCAAACGAGCCCGGCAACGCCACCGCCGGTTCGGTTGCCCAGTCAGGTGTTACCCGCGCCGAAGACGCTGACAACAGTGCTGGACAACGTACCCGGCCTCCTCGAGCTTTCCACCAACCTGAAGGTAATCGGCACGAATATGATGCTGGCGGCTCTCGCCCTCGTCTGCCTCCTGGTGGCGACTACCGTGTTCAATAGCACGCTTAAGGAAAATGAGCATCTGATCGCCAGCGGTGTCGCATTACTATCCGCTCCGGTCGTCCGTGCCCGCACCGTGCTCAGACCAGGCTGGCGCCCGCCCACCAAGGTGCTTAGCATCCTTGGTGGGCTGAGGCCGGTGGCACTTTTGGCGCTAACTGCCGTCATCTATGGCTTGCTTGATCCCGGCTTCGGCTGGAACAACCAGAGCTTCGTCTTGTTTGTCAGTCTCATCGTGGGGCTTAGCCTTACCACCTTCCTCTTTGAAGGAGGGCAGGTCATGGTTTCAGAACGTAACTTTGGTCTCGACGCACAAATGCGGATGTTCCCGCTGGCAGTCCTGATCGCGGCGGTTTCCGTCCTGCTGACCCGGCTGACAGAGTTTCACCCCGGCGTGATCTTCGGCTTCGTTGGGTCCGCCGTAATTTCGGCGCGCAGCACGGACAGACGTCAGACCGGCATGATCGTCTGGATTCCTCTTTTCGGGTTGCTCATCGTGAGCTTGATCTCGCTCGGCCTCGTATCAGTGTTCCGGGACTGGAGCGAGCAGGGGACTGACGTCTGGTCACAGATCCCTGAGACCGTCGCCGTGGCTGTGTTCGTTGGCGGCGCTCAGAGCGTCCTCTTAAGCCTCGTGCCCCTCACCATTAACGACGGTCACAAGGTCTGGAATTGGAATAAGGCGGCGTGGCTGTTGCTGGCCCTTCCTGCCACCTTCCTCTTCTTCCACGCGTTGCTCAACCATGATTCAAGCTTTGAAGAAATCTCCCAGGGCAACAGCGAGATGATGTTCAAGATTTGCGCGGTCGTCCTGCTCTTGTCCCTGATCGTGTGGCTGTACTTCCGCAGACGGCAACCAACCGTCGAGCCGTAACGAAGCCGAATCCTTCGAGCGGGGTCCTAGGCCAGCTGCTCCGCGTCCGCCTTCTCCATCTCGAAGGACTTGTGCAGGGCGCGGACAGCGTCCGGCACCCTGTCCTCGGCGATGATGCAGGTGATGCGGATCTCGCTGGTCGAAATCATCTCGATGTTGATGTTTGCATCGGTCAGCGTGCGGAACATGCGCGAGGCGAATCCTGGCGCGCTCTGAATGCCGGTGCCGACGATGCTCACCTTGCCGATGCGGTCATCCGTGATCACCTCAGCCGCGTTGAGCTGGCGCGCGACGTCTTCGACGATCGGAATGGCGCGTGGCAGGTCCGCCTTACCCACCGTAAAGGTCAGGTCGGCGAGGCCGTCGGCGGAAGCGTTCTGGACGATGACGTCGACCGAAAGATGGTGCTCGGCGAGCGGCTCGAAGACGGAAGCAGCGATGCCGGGGCGGTCTGGTACGCCGCGCAGGGTGATCTTGGCCACGTCGAGGTCGTGGGCGATGCCGCGGACGCGGTTGAAGTGCTCCATATCGATGCCTCCGTGGATCAGGGTGCCGGGAGCGTCCGTGAAGCTCGAGGCGACGTAGATGGGGACGTTGTAAACGGCGGCGATCTCGACCGAGCGCGCCTGCATGATCTTTGAGCCCTTGCTCGCCAGCTCGAGCATCTCCTCGTAGGTGATGTCAACTAGTTTGCGGGCGTCGGGGCAGATCCGTGGGTCGGCGGTATAAACGCCATCGACATCGGTGAAGCGCTCGCAGCGTCCATATAGCACAGCAGCGAGGGCGACAGCGGTGAGGTCGGAGGCGCCGCGCCCAAGGGTCGTCACATCCATGTCCTCGGTCATGCCCTGGAATCCGGCGACGATGACAACGCGTCCAGCAGCCAGCTCGCGGCGGATGCGCTCGGGCTCGATGCCGACGATACGCGAGCGCATGTGGACGGAGTCGGTGCGCAGGCCGGCCTGGGAGCCGGTGAGGCTCACCGCGTCGACGCCCATCGTGTGTAAGCACATCGACATCAAGGTGCTGGAGACGATCTCGCCGGTCGAGAGAAGGGCGTCCATCTCGCGGTCGGGCGGGTTCTCGTTGATCTGATGGGCGAGGTCAATCAGATCATCCGTCGTGTCGCCCATCGCCGAAACGACGGCGACGACATCGTGCCCCTCTGCTCGCCGTTTGGCGATCCGAGTCGCCACGGCGCGGATACGTTCAGGATTAGCGACAGACGACCCGCCGTATTTCTGGACAACGATCATGCAGCCATTCTAGGCGCAGGCGGGACTTAGGGTTAATTGCGCCGCCTGCGCTCCGAGAGCACGGCGACTGGCTCCGGGCGAGAGCGCTGGACGGCTTAGTTGACGGTCAGGCCGCGCTTCTCGACTTCCTGCCGCCAGATCTCCTCGCTCTCGATCGGCACCGTGAACTCGAGGTGGTAGCCGTCAGGGTCGTCGAGGTAGATCGAGATGCGCTCGACGCCGTGGGTTCGGAGGCTGACCGGCACGCCGCTCGCTTTCAGGTGCTCTACCCAGGGGTCATAGTCTTCCAGGTTGATGATGTAGGCGTGGTGCTGCCCAGTGCTGCCCGGGTTTGGCTGCCGGTCGCCGCCGGCCGGGAAGAAGTCGATGACCGTGCCGGCGAAGTTCACAGAAGCTGGGCCAGCTCCCCGCTCCGGCATTTCGGCGCCTAATACGTCCTTATAGAAGTGCTTTGTCCGTTCGACATCGCTGGAGACCAGCGTCCAGTGCTCGAGTTTTTGGACCGGCGGTATGTTTGACATCGCAATCTCCTCGCCTCAGGGCGTCCCTTCGTATGGGTCGCCTCAGGGAATCGGCTTTGCGAGGAATGTACGTCCGCAACGGTAGGATGTCTAGAGAAGAAGCCGTCGCAGCCGCCGTCTATCCCACCGTCTCGATAATCTCAGCGCCATTCGCGGTTGGCGCCGTGATGATGCTGCGGCCGCTGAAGCCGTGGGCGATCGCCGCCTGGGTCATCAGCCGGGCAACCCGCTCCTCGCCGTCCTTGACGAAGGCTGCGACCGTCGAGCCGCCACCGGATAGGTACGAGGCTGCCGCACCTGCGTCCTTCGCCGCCGCCATGATTGGGTTGAGGCCCTTGAAGATATCGCTCCGTACAGGTTGATGGATCCTGTCCTGGGTCGACTCGTCGAGCAGGTCGTAGCGGCCGGCGCCGAGGGCAGCGATGAGCATGGCGGCACGGCTGACGTTGAAGATCGTGTCGGAGCGGGCTAACTGCAACGGCAGCCGGCGGCGGCTCTCCTGGGTGGGCATCTCGAAGTCCGGCACGAAGACGACGACCTTGAGGTCAGCCGGCAGCGGCGCCGTAATGTGAATTAGCTCCTCGTCCTTTTTGACGATGATCTGCAAGCCGCCGAAGAGGCAGGGCGCCATGTTGTCGGGGTGGTTCTCGAGCTGCGTGCCCAGGGCCAGCAGCGCGTCTCCGTCCAGCGCGCCCCCCGCCAGCGCGTTGCCCGCGAGCAGGCCCGCCGCTCGCACCCCTGCGCTGGCGCCGAGGCCGCGGGCGAGCGGGATTGTCTCGTCCCATTCGATCGCCGGCTGGGGCGCCTTGGCTGCGCCGCCGAAAACGGCGTTGATGCCCTGCTCCACCAGACGCTCAACGCCGCCGCCACTGCGGTTCGGTCGCCGCGCCGTATCGACCGTGACAGTAGCCCAGAGGTCGAGCGCGAGGCCCAGGCAATCAAAGCCGGAACCGAGGTTCGCGGAAGTGGCGGGCGTGCGTATTGTTATCTTCATATCGGCCTAGTCTGACGGGCAAATGGACTAAGGGGCAAACAGGCAGGCGGCGGGGCTAGCAGGGCCGATCATGTCATTTCGAGTGCATCGACGGAGCGCTAGCGATGTCGAACCGAGGCAATCTCAGGCTTTTGAGGACGCACCGTTCTTGAAAACGCGCCCATAAGCCCTCTGACGTTGCTCCGTACCTGAAGGCCCGAGAT
>JBKJVQ010000156.1:0-2785 GCA_046717125.1 Methyloligellaceae bacterium | reverse complement strand
CCCCCGGCGCGCTGCGCGGCGCGCCGACCTCCCCCTCAAGGGGGGAGAATGAGCCCAGGCGTTTCGTCGGCTCCGTGACCGATCTAGTTGGCCGGGATCAGCTCCTATTCAGCCTGGCCGCGCGAGGAACGCGACCACCGCCTGCTTGAGCCGCTTGTCGCCAACGGCGCGCATGTGGTCGCGGCCTTCGACCGTGAAGGCCTCGCCTTGCGGCATGAGTTGCGCCAGGCCCTCCGCCGAGCCGCCAATTACGTCGTCCGATCCAACGGCCACAAGCACGGGCAGGTCGAACCCCGCCAGCATCTCCGGCGTGATCTTCGCGCGTGCGGAGCGGATGCAGGCGGCGAGCGCCTGCAAGTCGCTGCCCGTCGACTCGGCGAAGGCGCGGAAGGTGCGCGCCGTCTCGTTCGTGACGTCATCGATCGACGGCGCTTCCAGCGCCCGCGCGATCGCGCCGGAGCCGCCCAGACCGCGCACCATGTTGGCCCCGAGCCCGCCAATGATCGCCCTGCGCACGCGCGTTGGATGGTTGTAGATGAGGAAGGCGGCGATCCGCGCGCCCATCGAGTAGCCGAACACATCGGCCCGATCGATTTCGAGATGATCGAGCAGGCGGCGCGCATCTTCCGCCATCAACGGCGAACCGTATTGTTCGAGGTCGTGGAGCTTCTCGCTTTGCCCGTGGCCGCGATTGTCGATGGCGATGACCCGCCGCCCCGCGTCTTTCAGCGTTGCGACCCAGCCGGGCTCGAACCAGTTCGCCGCGACGTTGGACGCGAAGCCGTGGATCAGCAGCACGGGCGCGCCCGAACCCTCGTCGATGAAGGCGATCTCGACGCCGTTAGAAGAGAAACTTTGCATCCGCGCTCCAGACCCTGTTTATCGGGCGCGAACAGGTTCCATTCTCGGCGCACCGTCAACCCCTTGAGGAGCCAACCGCCATGGCCGACAAGATCGTGCCGCAGCTCGCCAACGACGTCGGTGCGATGCGCATCCGCATCGGGGTCAAGGAATTTACCTGTATCGGCGCACGCCCGCCTTTCGACCACCCGCATGTCTACCTCGACATGGGCGACGCGAACGAGTTCGTCTGTCCCTATTGCTCGACGCTCTACGCCTACGATCGCACCGTCGCGCCGACTGCGAGCGATCCGGCGAACTGCGTACTCAACGCCCATGCGCACGACGCGCACTGATCGAAGATGCCTCCGCGCAGCCCTGCCCCGATCCTGATTGCGGGCGGCGGCATTGGCGGACTAACCGCGGCGCTCGCGCTGTCGCGGGACGGGTTCGCGAGCCGGGTGTTCGAGCGATCGGCAGAGAACGAGCAGTCCGGAAGCGGCATTCAGCTTGGACCCAACGCGACCCGCATCCTGATCGATCTCGGCCTAGGCGACGCGCTCGACGCAGTTTCATGCCGGCCTGAGGCCATCCGGTTCTTCGACGGTGTAGGGGGCGGCGCGCTCGCGCAGGTGCCGCTTGGCGAGACGATCGCGCGGCGGCACGGCGCACCCTATCTCGTCATGCTGCGGCAGGATTTGCGCGGCGTGCTGCGCGAGACTGTCGATAATGCGCGGAATATCTCATTCGAGTCGCCGGTCGAGATCGAGGCGTTCCGCGACCGCGATGGCGGCGTCGAAGTTCGAAGCGTCAGCGGCAACACGTATGACGGTTCCGCCTTGATCGGCGCGGATGGGTTGTGGTCGCCCATCCGCGCCGCAATCGATCGCGGCAAGCCCCGCTTTGCGGGCTTTGCTGCCTGGCGCGCGCTCCTGCCGCTGGCGGGCCTCCCTGCCCCATTCTCGGACAACGCGACCGGCGTCTGGCTCGGACCGTCCGCCCATATCGTGCATTACCCGGTGCAGTCCGGCGCGGCGCTGAATGTCGTGGCGGTGGTGCGGAATCACCGGGCGCGCAGCGGATGGGACAACGAGGGCGCGCCTGGCGAGTTGGAGTTACACTTTAGGAGCTGGTGCGATCCCGTGCGCGCGCTTCTGGCGCAGGCCGCGAACTGGCGCGTCTGGTCGCTGTATCGGATGCGCACGCCGCGGCGCTGGACCCACGGGCATGTCACCCTGCTGGGCGACGCAGCGCATCCGGTGCTGCCCTATCTCGCCCAAGGCGCGGCGCTCGCAATCGAGGATGCCGATGCGCTCGCGAGCGAGCTGAAGACCCAAGACAGCGATGTCGCTGCGGCGCTCCAACGCTATTCGAGCGCCCGCCACAGCCGCGTTCTTCGCGTCCAGCGCCATGCGACCCGTCTGGGCTCGCTATACCATCTGCGTGGACCGGCGCGGCTCATCCGCAACCGAATGCTGGCTCGGCAGAGGCCTGATCGGCTTTTGAACGGTCTCGACTGGCTGTATGGGCAATAGACCCGCAAACAAAAAAGGCCGCGCACGAACACGCGTGCGCGGCCCCTAAGTTCAAACAAATTAAGGTTAGTTGGTCGCGGCTTCCTTGACCGTACCGGCAACGCAACCTGCCTCCCACTCCGTCTGCGACAGATTTCCGTTCTTGTCCGCATCGACCAGCGCGAAATCCGTGACGTAGGTTCCGGCCCTGTCCTGAGCGACATTGTCGGCGTCGGCGCGCGCGTCGTTCCAGAGACGCGTGCAGACATCGGGAGCCAGACCGGTGGCGGACGGCGTGTCGCCCGTCTCAGCCGATTTCTCCTCCGAGCACGCGACAACTAAGCCTGCCACGGCGCATGCGCCAATCAACCGAACGATCTGTGAGCGATTCACCTGAGGTCTCCTTAATTCTGCTGAATGGGAAGGCGCGT
>JBKJVQ010000155.1:0-2592 GCA_046717125.1 Methyloligellaceae bacterium | reverse complement strand
TGAGCGCGACGTTCGCGGTCGAGGACTCCAGCTCTTCGCCGAAGCAGCGCTGGTAGAACTCGGCGATCAGTCCGCGCTCCAGCTCGTCGCACTTGTTGACGAAGCTGAACGAGAAGGCGAGACCGATGTCGTTGAAGATGGACGCGTTCTCGGCCCAGGTGATCACGGTGCGCGGGCTCATCACGGTCGAGAGATCACCGTTGACGAAAGCGTTGCGGGTCAACTCGGCCACGCGGACCATGTTCGAGACGAGCTTCCGCCCTTGCTCGGTGTCGTAGGGCTGCGCCTTGGCGAGGACGATCCTAACCTCCTCGTCATGCGGCAGATAGTTGAGCGTGGCGACAATCGACCAGCGGTCCATCTGTCCCTGATTGATCTGCTGCGTACCGTGATAAAGGCCGGATGTATCGCCGAGGCCGATCGTATTCGTGGTCGAGAACAGGCGGAACGCTGGATGCGGGCGGATCACCTTTGACTGGTCGAGCAGGGTGAGCTTGCCCGACACTTCGAGTACGCGCTGGATGACGAACATCACGTCGGGCCGGCCCGCGTCGTATTCGTCGAACACGAGCGCGGTGTTGGACTGGAGCGCGTAGGGGAGGATGCCCTCGCGGAACTCCGTCACCTGCATGCCGTCGCGCAATACGATCGCATCCTTGCCGACAAGATCGATGCGGCTGACATGGCTGTCGAGATTGATGCGCATGCAGGGCCAGTTGAGGCGCGCGGCGACCTGCTCGATATGGGTCGATTTGCCGGTGCCGTGATAGCCCTGGATCATCACGCGGCGGTTGTGCTTGAAGCCGGCAAGCACGGCCAGCGTAACTTCGCGGTTGAACTGATAGTGCGGGTCGATGTCCGGAACGTGCTCCTCATTCTGCGAAAACGCAGGCACTTCGAGATCGGTGTCGATGCCGAAGAGCTGGCGCACGGACACGGACATGTCCGGCGTTGGTGCGGTCGATAGCGTGGTCATGAACCTTGCAGCGTTGCTGTGAATGAAATCACGCCATTTCCGGGTCAATGAACGGTACGGTTGGCGCGCCCGGGGCGGCCTGGGGTCACACGGTTAGGCGAGCCCAGCCTTCCTCAGATAGCTATAGGCTTGGATCACGTCCCGCAACCTGTCCTCCGAGGCGCGGTCGCCACCGTTTGCGTCAGGATGATGCAGTTTCACGAGCTCCTTGAAGCGCGCCTTGATGCTTTCGCCGGTGAAATCCTCGGCCAGATCGAGTGCGCGCAGCGCACGCCGCTCGAGCGTTCTCAAGGGACGGCGTCGCGCCGCATCCTCGCGCGGTTCATTCTCCTCGAACAGCGCAAACGGATCGTCCGTGTGCAGATCGGCGCGAAACATTCTGGCGCGCGCCTTCGTGTTGGGCATGCGGGCGAAGCGGTTGGCGCCGATGAACCAGGTTGGCCGCTGGCCCGTCAGGTCGGCCTTCTGATACGCCGCGACATCGTCGTCGCTCATGCCGTCGAAATAATTGTAGCCCTTGTTGTAAGCGCGCACATGGTCAAGGCAAAACTGCAAATACTCGTTCTCCCGGCCGCGTCCCTTGGGCGCGGGGTAAGGCCCCGGCTGGTCGCAGCCCTGCCATTGGCAGGTCGGACACGCATCGCGCACGAGCCGGTCCTTGTCCGGCTTCAGGCGGATGCTATCGAAGATGCGGGAGTCGAGCTTCATCATGAAAAGTATGGAGTGCGGTTCCGGCCAACACAAGGCGGCCCATGTGCCGGCCGCGGAATCGAAAGGTAAGACATGTCGGTTGAAGAGACGATGAAGGCCAAACTCGAGCAAGCCTTTGCGCCGGTCTCGCTTTCTATCGTCAACGACTCCGCGCGCCACGCCGGCCACGGGGGCGACGACGGCTCGGGCGAAAGTCATTTCTCTCTGGATATCGAGTCCGCGGCCTTCGCAGGCAAGAACAGGGTGGAGCGCCATCGCATGGTCAACGATGTGCTGGCGGAGGAGCTCGCCGGGCGCATCCACGCGCTGGCAGTGAAAGCCCGCGCGCCGGGGGAGTGAGGGGAAGGCCAAGCGGCTAGTCCCGGCTTTCTTTGCGGCACGATGTGCCGTTCGACGTACCTACCCTTGGGGAGGTCGGGCGGCCGCAGGTCGACCGGGTGGGGCGAGAACGTGCAAGACCGGCACGGTTCGAAAAAACCTATCCTCGCCGCCCAAACCCTCCCCCATACTGACCCCGCCGTCTCCGCCTAAGGGATGCGTGTCCGGACCGTCCGAACATGCGGGGAAGGCACGGCGCCTGCGCCGGAGCGGTCTAACGGCCCGCGACGGCGAAGGCCCTTCCGACCGCGACCCCGGAACCCGCGTTGGGTCCTGGCGCCGCTAGGCTGCAAGCCGGCGGGGATCGACCCGTCGGCGAGACGAGCGCGGCGGGAGCGATGAAAGACGCCGTGTGCGGGGCGCCGCGCGGCTGCCCTACCAACTTACGGATGCGGTCTTGCGGCGCTCCGCACGATCTCGATCGCTTCGGGCACTGTTCTGGCAATTCCCGGCGCGCCACGCGCGGCCGGATGCATGAGGTTGCCCCAGTGCAACAGGATGATATGTCGAGGCATGCATCGCAGCGC
>JBKJVQ010000154.1:0-11566 GCA_046717125.1 Methyloligellaceae bacterium | reverse complement strand
TGGCGGTGCTCAATCTCGGCGGTGTGTCGAATGTCACCTGGGTGGGGGACGGCGACGCGCTGCTGGCCTTCGCCATCGGGCCCGCAAACGCGCTGATCGACGATTTCGTTTTGGCGCGCACGGGCGCGCGCTATGACGAGGGCGGCGCGCTGGCGGCTTCGGGCCGCGTGAATGAGGCTGCGCTGGCGGGGCTGATGGACAATCCCTATTTCTCCGCGCCGCCGCCGAAATCGCTCGACCGCGACGATTTCGAGGTGCGGCTCGAACATCTCTCCGACGCCGACGGCGCGGCGACGCTGACGGAGTTCACGGCCGCCGCGATCGAGGCGGCGCTGCCGCTTCTGCCCGCACGGCCGAAACAGTGGATTGCGAGCGGGGGCGGCGCGCGCAATCCGTTCCTGCTGAAGCGGATCGCCGCTCGGCTCGGCGCTCCTTTGTCGACGGCGGATGAACTTGGCTGGTCGGCGGACTTCATGGAAGCCGAGGCCTTCGCGTTCCTTGCGGCGCGCTCGTTGCGCGGCCTGCCGCTGACCTATCCCTCGACGACCGGCGCGCCGCGTCCCATGACGGGCGGCCGGCTCGCGCGCGCCTGACGCCGATGGCGACACGAAAGAAGGCTGCCCGCGCCGAACCTGAGTCCGCAGACCCGCCCGTCGACGACGAAGAGACGCCCCAGCAGGGTCTCGACGAGAACGAGCGCGCGGATGTCGAGGAGCATCGCGATCCCTCGACGCTGGCCGTATACGAGATCATCCGGATTCGCGGCGTTGAGGAACTCAAGCGACCGGCGGCCTCGCTGTGGTGGGCGGGCGTCGCGGCGGGCCTCGCGATTAGCTTTTCGGTTTTTGTCGAGGCCTATCTGCACATGCTGTTGCCAGACGCGCCGTGGCGGCCCCTGGTTGCGAATTTCGGCTATTGCTTCGGCTTCGTGATGGTCCTGCTCGGCGGCTTCCAGCTTTTCACCGAGAGCACGATCACGGCCATTCTGCCGCTGCTGGCCGAGAAGACGCGCTCCAACCTGATCCGCACGGCGCAATTCTGGGCAATCGTGTTTCTCGCCAATCTGGCCGGCACGTTCGTTGCGGCGCTGATGGTGACGCAGCTCGGATTCGCGAGCGAGGCACAGCTTGCGGCGATCCTGGAAGTCGCGCGGGAATTTTCCGAGAAGCCGCCGCTCAAGACCATGCTGGGCTGCGTGATGTCCGGCTTTCTGATCGCGGCGCTCGTGTGGATCATGCCGAAATCCGTCGGCAACGAGTTCTGGGTGATCCTCGCCGTGACCTACGTGATCGCGCTCGGCGATTTCTCCCACGTCATCACGGGGTCGTCGGATGTTTTCCTGCTGGTCCTGTCCGGGGAGTTGTCCGTGTTCGAAGCGATCTTCAACGACATCGCTCCCGCGTTCATCGGCAACGTGATCGGCGGATCGCTTCTGTTCTCGCTCATCGCCTACGGGCAGGTGCGCGAGGAAATGTAGGGACTCGTTTTATCTCCGGCTTCCGCGCCTCACCGGCCTGCCGCCATCGAGTCTCTTGCCGAGATAGGTGTCGACGGTCTCGATCAGCCCCTCCATCCTTCCGTCGAAGAAGTGGTTGGCGTCCGAAACGGTTTGATGCTCGATAACGATGCCCTTCTGCGTCTTCAGCCGGTCGACCAGATTGGCCACGGACTGGGTTGGCACGACGCGGTCGTTCGCGCCGTTGATCATCAGGCCCGAGGACGGGCAGGGGGCAAGGAAGGTGAAGTCGTAAAGATTCGCCGGCGGCGCGACCGAAATGAAGCCCTCGATCTCCGGACGGCGCATAAGGAGCTGCATCGCGATCCACGCCCCGAACGAGACGCCGGCGATCCAGCAGGACGGCGCATCGGGGTTGACTGACTGCATCCAGTCGAGCGCGGTGGCGGCGTCGGCGAGCTCTCCGGGGCCGTTGTCGAACACGCCCTCGCTCCGGCCGACGCCCCGGAAGTTGAAGCGGAGCACGGAAAACCCCTTGCGCATGAACGTGTAATACAGGTGGTAAACCACCTGGTTGTTCATGGTGCCGCCGAATTGCGGGTGCGGGTGCAGGATGATCGCGATGGGGGAGTCCGGCCGCCCGACATGGTGATAGCGCGCTTCGATGCGCCCCGCGGGACCGTTGATATTGACTTCAGGCATGGACGGGATCGTCTCCTGGCGCGAATGCGCAGCCGAAAATTTGGGGAAAAACCGGCCTTTTGCCACAGATCGCGGCTAAGCCGAATACTTGACTCGTGTCCTCAGGAATTCTATACCGGGTCTGTATTTAGAACCGTTCAAAACAGTGATCGAGCTGGATCGGAGCGGATTGGGCCGGGCTTCATAGCACAAGCGTCGGGGTCCGACGCAAGGCGTCCCGCGATCTAGAGGGCAAGCCGGATGCGCCAGCGCTTCTATCTCGACTGGAACGCGACAGCACCCGTATCGCCGGGCGTACGCGTTGCCATGGCCGAGGCGCTCGAAATCTGCGGCAATCCCTCCTCCGTGCATGAAGAGGGTCGTAAGGCGAAGGCTCTGATCGAGGAAGCGCGGGAGAAGGTCGCGGCCCTGGTTGGCGCCGCGCCCGGCGATGTGATCTTCACCAGCGGCGGCACTGAGGCCAATCATCTGGCTCTTTCGCCTCCTGCCGGTGCCCCGGATGCTCCGCTGTTCATCTCGGCGATCGAGCACCCTTCCGTGCGATCCGGCGGCCGGTTTGCGCCAGAAAGGCTGGGCGATGTCGCAGTGACGCAGGACGGCGTGCTCGACCTCAGCCGCCTTGCCGATGTGCTCAACGAGCACCAAATGAAGCGTAGCGGATTTTTCATGCTTTCGGTGATGGCTGCGAATAACGAGACCGGCGTGGTGCAGCCGGTCGCGGATGCGGCGCGGATGGCGCATGAGGCGGGTGGGACCGTCCATTGCGACGCCGTGCAGATGGCCGGCAAGCTGCCGGTTTCGTTCGCTGAATTCAGCGCGGACACGATGTCCCTCGCGGCCCACAAGATCAGGGGTCCGAAAGGCGTCGGCGCATTGGTGATGCGCGGACGCGGCGGCAGGCAGGTCGATGCCATGATGCGTGGCGGTGGCCAGGAAGGCGGCTGGCGCGCAGGCACCGAGAATGTCGCCGGAATCGTCGGCTTTGGCGTCGCGGCAGAAGAGGCGGCAACCACGGCCAACGACAGTTCGCCTATCGGGAGCCTGCGTGATCGTTTGGAAGGCGAGATCAGGGCGAAGGCGCCCGATGCGCTGTTTTTCGGGGCAGGTGCGGAGCGCCTGCCGAATACGAGCTGCTTCGCGGTCGAGGGGCTGACTGCCGAGGTGCTTCTGATGGGGCTGGACCTTGCAGGCGTCGCGATCAGCTCGGGCGCGGCCTGCTCGTCCGGCAAGGTCAAGGGCTCGGCGGTACTGGCGGCGATGGGCGTCTCTGCCGAGCTGGCGCAATGCGCGATCCGGGTCAGCATCGGCGCCGATACAACCGATCGCGAGATCGACCATTTCCTGAGCGCGTGGAGCGCGCTCTATCAAAGACAAAGGCAGCGTCGCGCGGCGGCGTGACGCAAGGAGTTTGGTATGGCTGCAGTTCAGGACACCATCGCGCGGGTACGCGAGATCGATGTCGACAAGTACAAGTACGGCTTCTTCACCGATATCGAATCCGACCGCGCGCCGAAGGGCCTCAACGAGGACACGGTTCGGTTCATCTCGGCCAAGAAGGGTGAGCCTGAGTGGCTGCTCGAATGGCGGCTCGGGGCCTATCGCCGTTGGCTGACCATGGACGAGCCGAAATGGGCGCGCGTCCACTATCCGAAGATCGATTTTCAGGACCTCTATTACTATTCCGCGCCGAAAACGACGGCCGGTCCCAAGAGCCTCGACGAGGTCGATCCGGAGCTCCTGCGCACCTATGAGCGCCTCGGCATTCCGCTTTCCGAGCAGGCGGTGCTGGCTGGCGTCGAGGGCGCGCGAGAGTCCCGCGTCGCGGTCGACGCGGTTTTCGACTCGGTCTCGGTGGTCACGACCTTCAAGAAGGAGCTTGGCAAGGCCGGCGTCATCTTCTGCTCGATCTCGGAGGCCGTGCGCGAGCACCCGGAACTCGTGAAGAAATATCTCGGCTCGGTCGTTCCGACGTCGGACAATTTCTACGCGACGCTGAATTCGGCGGTCTTTTCGGACGGCAGCTTCGTCTACATCCCGCCGGGCGTGCGCTGCCCGATGGAGCTATCGACCTATTTCCGCATCAATGCCGAGCAGACGGGACAGTTCGAGCGCACGCTGATCATCGCCGATAAAGGCTCCTACGTGAGCTACCTCGAAGGCTGCACCGCGCCGATGCGCGACGAAAATCAGCTCCATGCCGCTGTGGTAGAGCTTGTTGCGCTGGACGATGCCGAGATCAAATACTCGACGGTGCAGAACTGGTATCCGGGCGACAAGAACGGCAAGGGCGGTATCTACAATTTCGTCACCAAGCGTGGCGATTGCCGCGGCCACAACTCCAAAATCTCCTGGACGCAGGTCGAGACCGGCTCGGCGATCACGTGGAAATATCCCAGCTGCATCCTGCGCGGCGACAATTCGCGCGGCGAGTTCTATTCGATCGCGGTGTCGAACGGCTATCAGCAGGTCGATAGCGGCACGAAGATGATCCATCTCGGCAAGAACACGTCGAGCCGCATCATCTCGAAGGGCATCGCGGCGGGCAAGTCGCAGAACACCTATCGCGGCCTCGTTTCGGCGCATCGCAAGGCGACCGGCGCGCGCAACTTCACGCAGTGCGACTCGCTCCTGATCGGCGATCAGTGCGGTGCGCATACCGTGCCCTATATCGAGGCGAAGAACGCATCGGCGCATTTCGAGCACGAGGCGACGACCTCGAAAATCTCGGACGACCAGATGTTCTACTGCCTTTCGCGCGGGCTGAACGAGGAGCAGGCGATCGCGCTGATCGTCAACGGCTTTGTCCGTGACGTGCTGCAACACCTGCCGATGGAGTTCATGGCCGAGACGCAGAAGCTGATCGGCATCTCGCTCGAGGGCAGCGTCGGGTGACAGCCAGGCCGGTCATCAATGTCGACGAACTGGAACTCAGGGAGATCGGCAACGGCGGCGGTTTCGCTGCAAGGGTCGCTTCGTTCGCAGATCAGATCGGCTCGAAACGGCTCGATTGCATGCTGCACGTGGTCGAACCGGGCAAGAAGGCCTTCCCGCGCCATTTCCATCACCGCGAGCACGAGCTGTTCGTGATCCTGGAAGGCGAGGGCACGTATCGGTTCGGCGAGGCGAGCTACGCGATCAAGTCGGGCGATGTCTGCGCGGCGCCTACCGGCGGCCCGGAGACGGCGCATCAAATCGTCAACACGGGCTCGCGGACGCTGAAATATCTCGGCATTGGGACCGTGGTCGAGACGGAGGTCTGCGAGTACCCCGATTCCGGAAAGATCGCGGTCTGGAGTGGCTCCCGCGAGTCAGGTCCGCGCGTGCAGCACATCTTTGGCAAGGACGACACGCCGCTCGGATACCACGAAGGCGAGAACTAAGAGGAAGACAGGCCGCTTACGGCGCCTGCAATGCAAGGCTGACAATGCTCGAAATCAGAAATCTGCACGCAAAGATCGCCGACGAGGACAAGGAGATCCTGAAAGGGATCGACCTGACCATCCCGAAGGGCGAGGTGCACGCGATCATGGGCCCGAACGGATCGGGCAAGTCGACGCTCGCCTATGTCATCGCGGGCCGCGAGGACTACGAAGTGACGGAGGGTGAAATCCTCTGGAACGGCGAAAATCTTGTCGGCATGGATCCGGACGAGCGCGCCATCGCGGGCGTGTTCCTCGCCTTCCAGTATCCGATGGAGATTCCGGGCGTCGCGACCATGACGTTCCTGCGCACGGCCGTGAACGCGGTACGGAAGGCGCGCGGCGAGGACGAGCTGTCGACGCCGGACTTTCTGCGCGCCGTGAAGGACAAGGCTGCCAGCCTCAATATCGATATGGACATGCTGAAGCGCCCGCTGAATGTCGGCTTCTCTGGCGGGGAGAAGAAGCGCAACGAAATCCTGCAGATGGCGATGCTGGAACCGACGCTGTGCGTGCTGGACGAAACCGATTCCGGGCTCGACATCGACGCGGTGAGGATCGTGTCGGAAGGCGTGAACGCGCTGCGTAGTCCTGAGCGTGCCATGCTGGTCATCACGCACTACCAGCGGCTGCTCGACTACATCGTGCCCGACAAGGTGCATGTGCTCTCGGACGGTCGCGTGGTGCGCACCGGCGGCAAGGAGCTGGCGCTGGAGCTCGAACAGTCCGGCTATGTCGGATACGACACCGAGGCTGCCTGACATGGATATGTCCGTTCACAGCCTGACCACGGAAGCCGAGCGCGACCTTGCGCATCAGTTCGGTGCAGTGAAGTCGCATCTGCCCGGCGATACGAGGATCGCGAAGCTGCGCGCGGAAGCGTTTGCGGATTACGCCGCGCGCGGGCTGCCGCATCGGCGCGTCGAAGAATGGAAGTATACGGACCTTCGTGCGCGGATGCGGAATGCGCTCGCGCCGCGTGAGGGTGTAGCGGCAGGTGGCGCGCCTGATCTTGCGAAATTGCTGGGAACAGAGGCCGCGTCGTTCGACAGCCACCGGCTCGTCTCGGTCGACGGCGCATTCCGTCCCGACCTCTCGGATCTCGACTTGCTGAAGACGAAAGGTATCGAAGTCGCAAGCCTCGCCGATGCGCTGGGCGCGCCGACCGGCTGGGTGCGCGAGAATCTGGCGCAGGTGAATACGCCGGAGGACGACGCTGTCGTCTCGCTCAATGCGGCGTTCATGTCGGGCGGGATCGTCATGCGCGTCGATGCAGGCGTCACACTCGACAAGCCCCTGCACATCATCGATGTGCAGACCGGCGCGCCATCATCGGATTTCACCCGCAATCTGATCGTCGTGGGCGAAGCCGCCAAGCTGACGCTGGTCGAAAGCATGGCGACGGAAAGCGCCGAGTTCCAGCGCAATTCCGCGACCGAGCTGCTGGCTGGCGACAAGTCGGAAATCCATCACATCAAATTCCAGCGCGACGGCGCCGAGGCGCTGCATCTGTCGACCTGGATGGTCCGGCTCGGCGCAAAGGTTCGCTACAAGGCGTTCCAGTTCGCGACCGGCGGCGGCTTCGTGCGCAACCAGCTTTACCTGCGCTATGCCGGCGAGCACACGACCGCCGAGTTTAACGGCGCGGTGCTGCTCGGAGGCTCGCAGCATGTCGACACGACGCTGGTCGTGGATCACGCCGTGCCGCATTGCACCAGCCGGGAGCTGTTCAAGGCGGTGCTGGATGGATCGTCCCGCGCCGTGTTCCAGGGCAAGGTGATCGTCCGCCCGCATGCGCAAAAGACCGATGGCAAGCAGATGGCGCAGGCGCTGCTGCTCTCGGAGAACGCCGAATTCGACTCAAAGCCCGAGCTGGAAATCTTCGCCGACGACGTGATCTGCGGCCATGGCTCGACCGCGGGCCAGATCGACGAGGATCTGCTGTTCTACCTGCGCGCCCGTGGCCTGCTCGAGCGGGTGGCGCGCGGCCTGTTGGTCCAGGCCTTTGTCGCCGAGGCGGTCGAGGCCGTCGAGAACGAGGCGGTGCGCGCGGTCCTGATGGCGGCGGTCGAGCGACATTTATCATTGGAACTGGACGCATAGAGATGACCGCCCATGCCGCTTCGATCGTGCCGGCGTCAGCTTACGACGTGAGGCGCATCCGCGAGGATTTCCCGATCCTTGCGACCAGGGTGCACGGCAAACCGCTCGCCTATCTCGACAACGGCGCGTCGGCGCAGAAGCCGAAGGCGGTGCTGGAAGCGATCCAGCGTGGCTATGGCGCGGAATACGCCAACGTCCACCGCGGACTGCATTATCTGTCGAACCTCTCGACCGACCGCTACGCGGCCGCGCGCCGGACCGTGCAGCGCTTCCTGAATGCGAAGGAAGAGGCGGAGATCATCTTCACGCGCAATGCGACTGAGGCGATCAACCTCGTCGCGCAATCCTTTGGCGGCATGGTGATCGGGGAGGGCGACGAGATCGTGCTCTCGATCATGGAGCACCATTCCAACATCGTGCCGTGGCACTTCCATCGCGAGCGCAATGGCGCGGTGCTGAAATGGGTGCTGGTCGGGGATGACGGCGCGTTCGACATCGATGCGTTCGAGAAGGCGCTCAGCCCACGTACCAAGATGGTCGCCATTACGCACATCTCGAATGTGCTTGGCACGGTCGTGCCGATCAGGGAGATCACGCGGATCGCGCATGCGCGCGGTATCCCGGTGCTGGTCGACGGCGCGCAGGGCGCGGTGCATCTGAATGTCGACGTCCAGGATCTCGACGTCGATTTCTATGTTTGCACCGGCCACAAACTCTACGGCCCAACCGGCATCGGCGTGCTGTACGCCAAGCGCGAGCATCTTGACGCCATGCCCCCCTATCAGGGCGGCGGCGAGATGATTGGCACGGTTGCGACGGACCGCATTACCTATGCGGTCCCGCCACATCGCTTCGAGGCGGGAACGCCTGCCATTGTCGAGGCGATCGGGCTGGCGGCCGCGCTGGATTATATGGACGGCGTCGGCCGCGATGCGATCCGCGCGCATGAGGACATGCTGCGCGATTACGCGCACGAACGGCTGGAAGCGATTGACGGGATTCGCATCTTCGGCAATGCGCCGGGGAAGGCGGCTATCGTCTCGTTCAATCTCGAAGGCGCGCACGCCCATGACGTTTCGACGGTGCTGGATCGCTCCGGCGTCGCGGTGCGCGCGGGCACCCATTGCGCGGAGCCGCTGCTCGCACGGTTCGGCGTGACCTCGACATGCAGGGCATCGTTCGCCATGTATAATACGCACGACGAGATAGATGTCCTCGCTGAGGCTTTGGAGAAGGCGAAGACATTATTCGCCTGAGATGATGGAAATGGCCGAGCCGCAACGGACGACTGAAACAGCGCCAAACGAAGCGGCGATTGAAGCATCCGGCGCGGGCATTCCCGCGGAGGAGGTCGATCGTCTGCGGGACGATATCGTTGCGGCGCTGAAGACCGTCTACGACCCTGAGATCCCGGCCGACATTTACGAGCTCGGCCTAATTTATCGAGTCGATATCGACGACTCCCGCGCGGTCGCCATCGACATGACGCTGACCGCGCCGAACTGCCCGGTGGCTGGAGAAATGCCCATCTGGGTCGAGAATGCCGTCGCGAGCGTGGGCGGCGTGTCGGGCGCGTCGGTCAATCTCGTGTTCGATCCGCCCTGGACGCCGGACCGCATGTCCGACGAGGCGCGGCTTGCACTGAATATGTTTTGAGTGAGGGAACAATGAACGCACCCCTTCGCACCCGACCATCCGTCCTGACCATGACCGACGCGGCGCTGGAGCGCGTGCGCGCGTTGCTGGCGAATGCCGCGCCCGGTTCGGGCTTGCGGCTCGGGATCAAGAAGGGCGGCTGCGCGTGCATGGAATACGTCATGGCGCTGGCGGATGAACCAAGGACGGGCGACGAGGTAATCGACGCTGATGGAGCGCGGGTCTTTGTCGAGCCGGCGGCGCTGATGTTTCTGCTCGGCGCGCGTATGGACTACAAGTCAGACACTTTCACGTCCGGCTTCACGTTCCAGAATCCGAATGAAATAAGCGCGTGCGGATGCGGCGAGTCGGTATCGCTGAAGCCGGCCGAGGAAGAGGCCCAGTGACAGCCGCTACTACGCGGCGTCCGACTTTTCCGCATTGAGCGCCGACCTGACCTGATCGCGGCCCGCGCCTTTGGCGGCGTAAAGCGATTCATCGGCGCGATTGAAGAATTTTTCGGATGTCTCGCCGGCGCGGAATTCAGCCACACCAAGAGACAGCGTGATGTGGCCGAGCACTTCCCCGGTCGACTTCTTGACGAGCTCGCGGGAGCGCACGGCCTGCCGCAATTGTTCCGCCACAACGACGGCGTCGCCCAGTGCGGTCTTCGGCAGGATCACGCAGAACTCCTCGCCGCCAAACCGCCCGGCATGATCCCGCCCCTTCACATTCGTCTTGATCGTCTGGGCAACGAGTCGCAGGACCTGATCGCCGGTTTGATGGCCGAACGTATCGTTGAAACGCTTGAAGTGATCGATGTCGGCCACGATCAGGCAAAGGGGCTGCCCCGATTCAGCGGCTTCGCCGATCTCCATCTCGAGGATCTGGTCGATCCGCTTGCGGTTGGAAAGGCCGGTCAGCCCGTCGGTCAGGGACTCGGCGCGGGTTGTCTCAAACCGGTGATGCAAATCGTCGATCTGCCGCTTCGATTCGTTCAGACGGCCCTCCAGCGCCTTGCTGTTGCGGGCGATCTCGCTCGTCTTGTCGACGATCGTCGTGACGATGAACTTCAACTGTGTGGGCGTGGAGATTTTCGTAATCTGCTGCGACAGCGAATCCAGCGCCTGGCCGAAATCGCCGGTTGAGTCGGCGGCGGTGCGGATGACCTGGGCGATCGTCGCGATCTCCTCCGACATCTGCGCGCCGACCGTCTTCTTCGGCCGCAACGCGGCCACGCACAGGTACGAACGAATCGAAGAATCCGTCGACAGCGGCCGTCGCTCAGCGTCTCGCCGGACGACACCGATTTTGCCATTGCGGCTGAAAGCGGCTTGTTTCCGGAGACGTAGCTGTAGAAAAGCTCGTAATTGCGAGGCGTCGGGGGCATCGTCGCATGCGCGATATGCTCCAAAGCCTGGCGACTGATCTCGCGCGATCGAACTATATCGTCCGAAACCTGCACGGCAAAAACCCGCCCATTTGCAGTCTATATGGCTTCGTCAGCCCTGCAAATCACTCTGGCGATAATGCCAATTGACATGACGCGCCAAACACTAAGCCACAAAAGCTTAAGTCCCCGTAACGGGCGACAGGTTAATCCGCCGCAGGTCTGACCGAGCGCATCATAAATGCCGGAACATGATCGCCCATTCCGAGCACAATCCCTTGATCTCTCGATTCTTTCGCCCCGCCGGCCGGCCGGCGCGACGTCGAAGTCTCCATGCGAGGCACGCTTTCCCGGTTTAAGGGAGCAGGAGGCGGTTGAACAACCAGTGTGACTGCAACCTGACTTGGCGCGGCAACAGTCTGATGACCGTTTGAAAGCCCCGGCGATTCGACGCCGGCTACAGCAGCGATCTTTGTCTCACGCTTCGGTCCGCGCCCGGCCCGGGGGGAGCGCCGGCGTCCATCTCCGCGGAGCTCGCTCCGAGCTTCGCAACTCGTGTCGCGTGCACCCTCGGTGACAGAAGGCGGCTCGAACCACTCTATGTCCTGCCGCAACAGCTTTTCGATCGCCTTGAGCGCGCGCATCTCCGGCGTAGTCACGAGCATAGCCGCAAAGCCTTCAAGGCCGGCACGCCCGGTGCGGCCGATCCGATGCACATAATCTTCAGGATGAATTGGGACGTCGTAGTTGAAGATGTGACTGACGGCAGGAATGTCGAGACCGCGGGCCGCGACGTCCGAAGCGGCCAGAAACATCAGCTCTCCGCGCCGGAAGGCGTCGAGCGTCGCCGTGCGCTGATGC
>JBKJVQ010000153.1:0-4655 GCA_046717125.1 Methyloligellaceae bacterium | reverse complement strand
GTCTAGGCCGTTGCGGGCTTCAACCTGTTCACGGCGCTTCTTGTCGGCATCCGAGTTGGCTTCAGCTTCCTTCACCATGCGCTCGATATCAGCATCGCTCAGGCCCGACTTGGCCTGGATCTTGATCTGCTGTTCCTTGCCGGTCGCCTTGTCCTTGGCCGAGACGTTGACGATGCCGTTGGCGTCGATGTCGAAAGTGACTTCCACCTGTGGCACGCCACGCGGCGCCATGGGCAGGCCCATCAGGTCGAACTGGCCCAGCATCTTGTTGTCGGCCGCCATCTCGCGCTCGCCCTGGAAGACGCGGATGGTCACCGCCGTCTGATTGTCGTCGGCGGTCGAGCACACTTGGGACTTCTTGGTCGGGATCGTAGTGTTGCGGTCGATGAGGCGCGTGAATACACCGCCCAGCGTCTCGATGCCGAGCGACAGGGGCGTCACATCGAGCAGCAGCACGTCCTTGACGTCGCCCTGCAGCACGCCCGCCTGGATCGCCGCGCCGATGGCAACGACTTCGTCCGGATTGACGCCTTTATGCGGCTCCCGGCCGAAGAAATTCTTCACCGTTTCGACGACTTTCGGCATGCGCGTCATGCCGCCGACGAGAACGACCTCGCTGATCTCGGCCGCCTTGAGGCCGGCGTCCTTCAGGGCGTTCTCGCACGGCTTGATGGTGCGCTGGATGAGATCGTCGACGAGGCTCTCGAGCTTGGCGCGCGTGAGCTTCATCGTCAGATGGCGCGGGCCGGACGCGTCGGCCGTGATGAAGGGCAGATTGATTTCGGTCTGACTGGCGGAAGAGAGCTCGATCTTCGCCTTTTCGGCGGCCTCCTTGAGGCGCTGCAGCGCGAGCTTGTCGCCACGCAGATCGATGCCGTTTTCTTTCTTGAATTCCGCGGCGAGGTAATCGACCAGCCGCATGTCGAAGTCTTCGCCGCCGAGGAACGTGTCGCCGTTCGTCGACTTCACTTCGAACACGCCGTCGCCAATCTCAAGGATCGAAATGTCGAACGTGCCGCCGCCTAGATCGTAGACGGCGATGGTCTTGGACCCTTCGCGCTTCTCGAGGCCGTAGGCGAGCGCAGCGGCCGTCGGCTCGTTGATGATGCGGAGGACTTCGAGGCCTGCGATCTTGCCGGCGTCCTTGGTCGCCTGGCGCTGCGCGTCGTTGAAATAGGCCGGGACCGTGATGACGGCCTGCGTGACGGTCTCGCCGAGGAACGCCTCGGCGGTCTCCTTCATCTTCTGCAGGATGAAAGCGGAAATCTGGGAGGGCGAATAGGTCTTCCCGCGCGCCTCGACCCATGCGTCGCCGTTGTCGGCGCGCACGATCTTGTAGGGCACGAGCTTCTTGTCCTTCTCGACGGTCGGATCTTCGTAGCGGCGGCCGATAAGGCGCTTGATGGCGAAGAGCGTGTTCTCAGGATTGGTTACGGCCTGACGCTTGGCCGGCAGGCCGACAAGGCGCTCACCGTCCTGCGTGAACGCGACATAGGACGGCGTGGTGCGCGCGCCTTCCGCATTCTCGATGACTTTCGGGGTCTTGCCCTCCATCACCGCAACGCACGAATTCGTCGTGCCGAGATCGATTCCGATCACCTTGGCCATCGTTCAACTCGCCTTTCTTATTCGGCAGACCGGTGGGCCCGGCAGCGGCGCCCATGGACATGTTCAATTGCTACTGAACTTTGCTCCCGCGGTCCCCTCCATCGAGCAGACTTGCCGCGCATGCGGAGCGACAAGGGATTGTGGCGTTATATAAGTGGCCGGAATTAGAGCGCAAGCGCGCGCTAGCGGTCTGAGGCTCTAATGTTTCCAAGTCTTGCCGATGATTGATAGAAGGTCACGCGAGTCGAACGCCGGGCGCGAGCTTCAGGCCGCGAAGGACGTCCTCGGCCGGAGCAGGGCGACGTCCGGATCGCTGGACCTGGGTCAATTCGATTGCGCCGTCTCCACAGGCGATGCGGAATCCCCCGCCGAGACATTCGCCCGGAGCGCCGTGTCCCCCCGTGAGGAGGCTGCCAAGCGCCCTGACGCGCTCGCGCCGGCCGCCGGTCTCGATTTCGAACCATGCGCCAGGCCAGGGCGATAAGCCACGTATCACGTTGTGTACTTCGCGCGCCGGTAGCGACCAGTTGATCCGCGTCTCACTGTTTTCGATCTTGCGGGCGTAGGTCGCGCCGTCGGCCGGCTGTGGCTTGCATACGAGCGCGCCCTGATCGGCGTGTTCCAGCGCGCGAGTCGCGAGTGTGCCGGCGATGGCCGCGAGCCTGTCGTGCAGCTCGCCTGTCGTCATGTCGGGCCCGATCGCGACGCGCTCGGTCAGGCAGATGGGGCCGATATCGAGCCCGGCCTCCATCTGCATGACCATGATTCCGGTTTTAGTATCGCCCGCCATGATGGCGCGATGGATGGGCGCGGCGCCGCGCCAGCGCGGCAGAAGCGAGGCGTGTAGATTGAGGCAGCCGTGGTGCGGGATATCGAGGATTGCTTGTGGCAGGAGCAGGCCGTAGGCGGCGACGATCGCGATGTCGGCGTCGAACGAGGCGAAGCGCGCCTGCGCTGCCGCCGTCTTCAATGTCTCCGGCGTCTCGATGGGCGTGCCTGTGCGTTCCGCGACTTCATGCACTGGCGATTTGCGCAATCCCATGCCCCGGCCAGCGGCGCGCGGCGGCTGGGTATAGACAGCGGAGATGTTGTGTCCCGCGCCGATGATCGCCTCAAGCGCCGGCACGGCAAAGTCCGGCGTGCCCATGTAGATGACGCGCATGGTCGTCATAGCCATCGCCCATTGCGTGCTGCATGCAGCACGCCGATGACAACGATGCGATCCTGCTCGGTGTCGACGCGGTATATCACGATATAGGGAAGCCCGCGGACCGGCCATCGACGGATGTTTCGACCGCTCGTAAGCCGACCGGCGTAGGGATGCCGGGACAATGTACCGGTTATGCTCTTGACGATGCGGTCCGCGATGTACAGCGCTCGTCCCGGGCTGTCCTGCGCGATCCAGTCTTGAATGGCCGCAAGCTCCGCAAGCGCGCGACCACGGTAAACGACCTTCATCCCCGCGGCAGTTTCAATCGGTCACGAACCTGATCGGTCGTCAGCAGCTCACCGTCGGGTTCTACTGCCCGCCGTTCGATCTCGGCCATCTGCTCGGGCGTTAGCTCGTAATCGTCCTCGAATTCGAACTCGAGGATCATTTCAGCAACCACGTCCTGATCTTCCGCGGGCAAGTCAGCCAGTTTCGTCAGCGCCTGCTCAATCTTGGCGCTGTCATTCCGCTCCTGCGGTAAAGACGCCAGCTTCGCCAAGGCTTGCTCGAACTTTGTCATGTCGCAGCTCCTGTCGCGCCGACGATACAGACCCGCCCAGCCCGCGTCATCTCATGCGCTCTCCACCTTCTTCGCCTTCGTCATCTTGCGCACGATCATGTCGCGCTTCAGCCGTGACAGATAGTCGATGAACAGCACGCCGTTCAGATGGTCGACCTCGTGCTGGACGACGGTCGCACGGAGATCGTCGAACAGGCGCTCCTGCTCTGCGCCGTCGCGATCGATATAGCGGATGCGGGCCGACGCCGGCCGCTCCACCTCGGCGTAGAATTCCGGGATCGACAGGCACCCTTCCTCGTGCAGGCGCATCTCCGCGCCGAGCGCCACGATCTCGGGATTGATCAGAACCAGCGGCTCTTTCGGCGTGTCGTCGCGCGTTGCGTCCATGACGAACATGCGCCGGGGTACGCCCACCTGCGTCGCGGCAAGCCCAATTCCCGGTGCGTCGTACATCGTCTCCAGCATGTCGTCCGCGAGGCGCAACAATGCGTCGTCGACGCGCTCGACCGGCGCCGCGCTCTGGCGCAGCATGGGATCCGGCAGCATGAGAATCGGACGGATGGTCATCGCGGCGCTGAAATAGGGGTCGGGAGCCAGACGGTCAATTACGCCATGAATAAGAACGTGGGGATCATCACAATCCTGTTCACGTTTTATTCCGGAAAATGCGCTACATGTAGTGCATGTTGATCGATTCGATCCGCTGGGGCGACTATGTCCTCGATCCGGAAACGGCGCTGCTTGCTGCGCTGATTCTGCCCGCGCTCGTGCTGGTCGGGCTGGTCGTGGCGTTCGCCTCTTCGTCCGCGCGCCGCCGGCGGGAGGCCGAAGCGCGAGAAGCGGAGGCGGAAATGCTGCGGGCGCAGCTTGCCAGCCTGCAGGGCGGGCTACAGACCGTCGCCGAGATGGCCGTCTCGGGACAAAGCCAGCTGGCGCGGGCGTTGAACGAACGGCTCGACAGCGTCACCCATCGGGTCGGTCAGAGCATTACGGAAAGCCGCCAGGCGACGACCGATCATCTCGGCAGGCTGAATGAGCGGCTCGCCGTAATTGACCGTGCGCAGAAAAACCTGACCGAGCTTTCAAGCAACGTCGTCACGTTGCAACAGATCCTGAACAACAAGCAGGCACGGGGCGCGTTTGGCCAGATGCGCATGGAAGCGATTATCGAGGATGGCTTGCCGCCGGGCGCCTTCTCGTTCCAGCACACACTGTCGAACGGCAAGCGGCCTGACTGCGTGCTTCATCTGCCCAACGCGACCGCAGGCATCGTCATCGACGCGAAATTTCCGCTGGAGGGGTTTGAAGCGCTGCGGC
>JBKJVQ010000152.1:0-3862 GCA_046717125.1 Methyloligellaceae bacterium | reverse complement strand
CGCCGCCCGCGCGCGCCCAACCCCCCCCCGGGGGGGGGGGGGCGGCCCCCTAGCGGGGGGGCCGGGGGTGGGGGTCGCGCCCTCTCCTTCCTGGGGAGCGGATCGGGGCGAGGGGGTGTCCGTTTTGGCAATCGCGTCCGCGTCCTCACCCTCTTCCAGCAGCACGGCGATGGGAGTGTTGACCTTCACGCCGGTTGCGCCGCCGTCGATCAGAATTTTTCCGATCTTGCCTTCGTCGACCGCCTCAACCTCCATCGTCGCCTTGTCTGTCTCGATCTCCGCGATGACATCTCCGGCCGAGACGCTGTCGCCTTCCTTCACCAGCCATTTGGCGAGCGTGCCCTCCTCCATGGTAGGCGACAGCGCGGGCATAAGGATCTGGATGGGCATCAGCGGACCATCACGCGTAGCAGACGGCTTTGACCGCCTTCACGACCTGCTCCGCATTCGGTAGTGCCAGCTTTTCGAGATTGGCGGCGTAGGGCATGGGAACGTCTGCGCCGGATACCTTAGTTGGCGGCGCATCGAGATGGTCGAAAGCCTCCGCCGTGACGCGCGCGCAGATTTCCGAGCCGACGGAGCAGACCGGCCAGGCCTCCTCGACCGTCACGATGCGGTTGGTCTTCCGCACCGAGTCGAGGATCGTCTCCATGTCGAGCGGGCGCAGGGTCCGGAGATCGATGACCTCGGCCTCGATCCCCTCCTCCGTCAACGCCTTGGCGGCTTCCAGCGCATAGGCAACGCCGCGCGAGAACGAGACGATGGTCACGTCGCTGCCCGGTCGCGCAATGCGGGCCTTGCCGATGGGGACCACCCAATCGTCGAGCTTTGGCGTGTCGAAACTCTGGCCGTACAAGATTTCGTTTTCCAAAAACACAACTGGGTTCGGATCGCGGATCGCTGCCTAGAGCAGACCCTTGGCGTCGGCGGCCGTATAGGGCGCGATCACCTTCAGGCCCGGCACATGCGCGTACCATGCCGAGAATTCCTGACTGTGCTGGGCTGCAACGCGCGACGCCGCGCCGTTCGGGCCACGGAAGACGATGGGACAGCGCATCTGTCCGCCCGACATATAGAGCGTCTTGCCGGCGGAGTTGATGATGTGGTCGATCGCCTGCATGGCGAAGTTCCACGTCATGAACTCGACGATCGGCCGAAGACCAGCCATCGCGGCGCCGACGCCGACGCCAGCAAACCCGTATTCAGTGATCGGGGTATCGACGACGCGGCGCGGGCCGAACTCGGCGAGCAGGCCTTGCGTTATCTTGTACGCGCCCTGATATTCGGCGACCTCCTCGCCCATGACGAAGACGCTTTCGTCGCGGCGCATCTCCTCAGCCATGGCGTCGCGCAACGCTTCGCGCACGGTCATCGAGACGAATTGCGTGCCTTCAGGGATCGCGGGGTCGGGAGAGGTACCTCTCACCCGGTCAGCATCCGATGCGCCAGTGCCGGGTGAGGGGGCAGGCTCGGTCTTCACCGCCGCAGGCGCTTCCTCCTCGGCCTCGCCGACAGGGCCGTCACCCGCTTCCTCGCCGTCACTGAGAATCGTGGCGATGGGCGTATTCACCCGGACCGCTTCAGCCCCCGCCGGGATCAGGATGCGGCCGATCCGCCCCTCGTCGACCGCCTCGACCTCCATTGTCGCCTTGTCGGTCTCGATCTCGGCAATCACATCGCCGGACTGTACCTCGTCCCCTTCCTTGACGAGCCACTTGGCGAGCTTTCCCTCCTCCATGGTGGGCGACAGGGCCGGCATGAGAATTTGCGTGGGCATCAGGCGCGCACCGTGATGTCGGTCCAGAGCTCCGAGACATCCGGCTCCGGATCGGCCTGCGCGAATTCGGCCGAGTCGTTGACGATCGTCCGGATGTCCTTGTCGATGGCTTTGAGCGCATCCTCGGATGCATGACCGCGCTCGACCATCCGCCGGCGGACCATTTCGATCGGGTCCTGCTCTGTGCGCATTTTCTGGACTTCTTCCTTGCTCCGGTATTTGGCCGGATCGGACATCGAATGTCCCCGATAGCGATAGGTCATCATTTCGAGGATGTACGGGCCCTCGCCCTTCCGCGCCCTTTGCACCGCGCGGCTTCCCGCCTCGTACACGGCGCGAACGTCCATGCCGTCGATGCGCTCGCCCGAAATCCCGAAACTCTCTCCGCGCTGCGACAGGTCGGTCGTGGAGGACGAGCGTTCGATCGACGTCCCCATCGCGTATTTGTTGTTTTCAATGACGAACACGACCGGCAGCGACCAGAGCTTGGCCATGTTGAAGGCCTCATAGACCTGGCCCTGGTTGGCCGCGCCGTCGCCGAAATAGGTCAAACACACGCGGTCGTTGCCGCGATATTTGTTGGCAAAGGCGAGACCCGCGCCGAGGGGAGCCGATGCGCCGACGATGCCGTGTCCGCCGTAGAATCCCTTCTCGACGGAGAACATATGCATCGAGCCGCCCTTGCCTCTCGAATAGCCGCCGCGGCGTCCCGTGAGTTCCGCCATCACGCCTTTCGGGTTCATTCCACAGGCCAGCATATGGCCGTGGTCGCGATAGGCGGTGATGACCTGATCGCCCTCCCCGAGGGTCATCTGCATGCCGACGACGACGGCTTCCTGGCCGATATAGAGGTGGCAGAAGCCGCCGATGAAGCCCATGCCATAGAGCTGCCCCGCCTTCTCCTCGAAACGGCGGATGAGCAGCATGTCGCGGTAAACGCGCCGCTCCTCGTCCGCGCTGAACTCAGCGGGCGTTTGACTCCGGCCGTTCACGAGCGGGCTGGAATCGGGGGAAGTTTCGCCGGCGCCGTCTGCGGGCAAAGCCATCAGGCCTCCTCGAATCTCGGATCAGGTTAGCGCGCCTGCGGCCGTGAAAGCAGCGATAATTCGCGCGGAAATGTCGTCTGCGTCCGGCTCGGAAACTATCGGCCCAATTAGGAGAATTCAATCGCGGCTCGATGACGCGCGGAAAGTCGGACGTCAGCGGCCGTGGCCGGGTCGCATGACGACGAAATCGTCGGGATGGGCGAGGTTGAGGATGGCGCGGGCGCGCTCGTCGAGCATGTCCGGGTCGATCTTTTCGGGGCTCAGAAGGGCGATGTCCCGTTCGATCCCGATCCTTGTCTCGCGCAGCGTCGCAAGCTCGTGTTCGAGCGTTTGGGCGCGCTGGTCCAGCGTCTCACGCCCTTCGAGACCGTGCTTTCCATGCAGGAGATGATAGCCAAAATAGGCGTTCACGCCGCAGGCGAGGATTGGAAAGATTAACGAACGCAGGCGCATGACGCGAAACCAGATTCCACGCGGGGTGAGGCTCCCGGCGTAAATCCCGGGGGCGGACTCTCCTATTCTGGTCGCTGGGGTTTAAGGCTCGGTTAGCGGGAAACTAGCGCAGAGCCTTCGGCAGGACGCCCCGTCCCGCATAGACAGCCGTATCGCCAAGTTCTTCCTCGATGCGGATGAGCTGATTGTATTTCGCCAACCGGTCGGAGCGTGCCAAAGATCCAGTCTTGATTTGGCCGGCGTTAGTGCCGACGGCCAGATCGGCGATGGTCGAATCCTCCGTCTCGCCGGATCGGTGAGAGATGACCGCCGTGTAGCCGGCGCGTTGCGCCATCGACACGGCGTCGAGCGTCTCGCTGAGCGAGCCGATCTGATTGACCTTCACCAGAATTGAGTTCGCCACGCCCCGCTCGATGCCCTCGCCGAGCCGCGTGACATTGGTGACGAAGAGATCGTCGCCGACGAGCTGGCAGCGGTCGCCGATGGCTTCCGTCAGCGCCTTCCAGCCCTCCCAGTCGTCCTCGGCCATGCCGTCTTCGATGCTGATCAGCGGAAAGCGCGAGGCAAGGTCCTCGAGGAAGCGCGC
>JBKJVQ010000151.1:0-4007 GCA_046717125.1 Methyloligellaceae bacterium | reverse complement strand
GCGGCGCGCAAGCTGAAGGTGCCCGACAATTTCGTCCGCCGCGTCATCCAGTTTGCAAAGCAGGGCTTCACCTCGATAAGCTTCGACACCTACGACACGGACTGGGACTCGGAAGCCTATCGCACGGTAGCGGGGCAAAACTCCAACAACTCGGTGCGCGTGACCGATGCGTTTCTGAACGCGGTCGACTCCGACGGCGAGTGGCAGCTCTTACGACGGACTGACGGCAAGGTCGCGCAAACACTCAAGGCGCGCGCGCTGTGGGACCAGATCGGCTATGCGGCCTGGGCCTGCGCCGATCCCGGCATCCAGTTCCACGACACGATCAACGACTGGCACACATGCCCGAATTCCGGGCCGATCCGGGCCTCGAACCCTTGCTCGGAATACATGTTCCTGGACGATACGGCCTGCAACCTCGCTTCCATCAACCTGATGCAGTTCCGCGGGGACGACGGCAAATTCCAGGTCGAGGCCTATGAGCATGCGGTGCGGCTCTGGACCATCGTGCTCGAAATCTCCGTCGCGATGGCGCAATTCCCCTCGCAGCGGATTGCCGAGCTGTCCTACCGCTACCGGACGCTCGGTCTCGGCTACGCAAATATTGGCGGCCTGCTGATGGCGTTGGGCATTCCCTACGACTCAGCCGAAGGCCGGGCGCTGTGCGGCGCTCTGACCGCGATCATGACGGGTGTGTGCTACGCGACCAGCGCCGAGATGGCGAAGGAGCTCGGCGCGTTCCCGGGCTTTGCCGACAATCGCAAGCCGATGCTGCGGGTGATGCGCAATCATGCGCAGGCCGCGCTCGGCCGGATCGATGGCTACGAGAAGCTCGCGACTTCGCCGGCGCCGCTTGACCACGCGTCCTGCCCCGACAAGGCCCTGCTCGACCGCGCCGTCCGCGCCTGGGAGCAGGCGCTCGATCTCGGCGCGGCGCACGGCTATCGCAACGCGCAAGTTTCCGTCATCGCGCCGACCGGCACGATCGGACTCGTGATGGATTGCGACACGACCGGCATCGAACCCGATTTCGCGCTGGTCAAATTTAAAAAACTCGCCGGCGGCGGCTATTTCAAAATCATCAATCGCATGGTGCCCGATGCGCTCCGCACCCTCGGCTACGACGCGGCCGCGATCGACGCGATGGTCACCTACGCCGTCGGACGGGGTACACTGAAGGATGCACCCGCGATCAATCACGCGACGCTCATCGGACGCGGCTTCACCGACGAGAAGCTGGCCGCGCTCGAAGCCGCGCTGCCGACCGCGTTCGACATCAAGTTCGTCTTCAACCAGTGGACGCTCGGAGCCGAATTTATTTCTGACGCGCTCGGTATCGGCGCGGAGCGAATCACTTCCGCCGACTTCGATCTGCTCAGCGAAATCGGATTCACAAAAAAAGACATCGAAGCCGCGAACGAATTTTGCTGTGGCGCGATGACGCTCGAAGGCGCGCCTCACCTGAGGCCCGAGCATCTCCCGGTGTTCGATTGTGCGAGCCCGTGCGGACGCAAGGGCAAGCGATCGCTCTCGGTCGAGAGCCATATCCGCATGATGGCGGCTGCACAGCCTTTCGTCTCCGGCGCAATCTCCAAGACAATCAACATGCCGAGCGAGGCAACTGTCGAAGACTGCACGTCCGCGTACAGACTATCCTGGAGGCTGGCGCTAAAAGCCAACGCGCTCTACCGCGACGGTTCCAAACTATCGCAGCCGCTGAACGCCCAGATGCTCGCAGACGACGAGGACGAGCCGGACGAGGCCATTGACGCTCTGATCGCAGAAAAGGCAGGCGCAGCAAGGGCTTCCGTCGTAACCGAACGAATTGTGGAGCGGATCGTCGAGCGTGTGATAGAGCGCCGCAAGCAGGACCGCGAGAGGCTCCCGCATCGGCGCAAGGGCTATACCCAGAAGGCGACCGTCGGCGGCCACAAGGTTTATCTGCATACGGGCGAATATGAGGACGGCCGTATCGGAGAAATTTTCATCGACATGCACAAGGAAGGTGCGGCCTTCCGTTCACTGATGAATAATTTCGCCATAGCCGTTTCGGTCGCACTGCAGTACGGCGTGCCGCTCGAGGAATTTGTCGACGCGTTCACCTTCACGCGCTTCGAGCCCGCCGGCATCGTGCAGGGCAACGAGGCGATCAAGAACGCGACGTCGATTCTCGATTACATATTTCGCGAGCTTGCGGTTTCGTATCTCGGGCGTTACGAACTTGCTCATGTGGAGCCGTCGGAAATCGGCAGCATGGCGATCGGTTCTGGCGACAGCGAGAACCGCAAGGACGAAGTGCCTGCGAAGGCGTTCGTCTCTCCCGGCTTCACGCGCGGGCGGTTCGCGGATCGCGTCCTGCTCGTACATGGCCGCAGCGAGTCTTCCAATTCGACCGGACGTGCGAACAGCGCAGCCTCCCCGGAGATCCGTGTCGATACTCGCGCGCGGGGTGGAGCGGCCCTGGCCGCAGCGCTCTCGCCTGCGACCCACACCGCTCACACCGCGGAAGCTCTTGTCATTCGCTCCGACGCAGACCTCCTCGCAGAGGCGCGCGTTAAGGGATATGAAGGAGAAGCCTGCGGAGAATGCGGAAACTTCACTCTCGTGCGGAATGGCACGTGTCTCAAATGCGACACATGCGGCGGGACGAGTGGATGTTCGTAAGTGAGTACCTTGAAGCAGCAGCACTGAAGCAGGAAGGGCATACACATGGCGACTACGATGAAGAAGGCTCCGGCCAAGAAGGCCCCGGCCAAAAAGCCAGCGGCGGCCAAGAAGGCTCCCGCGAAGAAGACGGCCGCGGCTTCGAAGCCGGCGGCGAAGAAGACTGGCGCGGCGAAGAAGCCGGCCGCCAAGAAGAAGTAAGGACGAGCCGCCTCAAGTCCACGGGCGGCTTTCCTCTTCTTCGCTGACACGACGCGCACACGCCGGTCCTTTCGGCCAAGCCGCATCCAAGTCGGCGGAAGAAGTCACCCCGACGCCCATGGCGTGACGGGGGTGTCTGCATACAAGGACGCGCGCTCCGGTCCCCCCAGAGCGCGCGTCTTGTGTTTTAGGCCTTGTTTTCGCGACGGGATTATTCGCCGAGAATCTCGTCAGCCGCTGTAATCAGCCCGTTCGACGGATTGGTTGCGCAATAGGCGCCCAATTCCTTGGCGCGCTTCTGCATGTCGCCGAAATCGATCGTCGCCGGATCGTCCTCGCCTTTGTAGCCAGAAGATGATCGCGCCGATCGTATCCTCGTCGTTCTTCATGAACTGCTCGCAGGTGATGGTCGAAAGATCGACCGTCTGCGTGTTTTCGGGTACCGCGTCTTCTACCTCGTTATCCGCGGCGAAGACCGGGGACGTCGAGGCGAGCAGGGTCAAGCACAGCGACATAATTGTCCCGCGCAACATGTTTTTTCACTCCTGAAAAGGGAAGCCAAGCGGGCGGACAAATGGCATTTGGCGGAGATGCCGTCATCGGGAATCATTGCCGCTCAATCGTTTCGAAATTTATGGTTTCCGCGCTGAGCACTTGCTCCAGCCTGATCAGTGCAGCATTGAGCAGATCGGGCCGCACCGCTCGCAACACGATTTCGACTCCAAGCCGGTCTCGCTCGAAAAACGGATAGCTGCCCATCCGCACATCCGGATGATCCGCCTGCGCCTGCGCGAGCAGAGGCGCGATGTCGCCTTCGGGGCAATCCAGTCGAAGCGTGCGCGAAAGCATTGGCGCGCCACGCCGGAGGCGCGGCAGCACCGACCGCATCATGGCCTGCATGATGCGCGGCACGCCTGCCATGACGATGACGTTGCCGATCATGAAGCCCGGCGCACGCGACACCTCGTTCTCGATCAGCTCCGCCCCGTGCGGAATGCGCGCCATGCGCAGCCGCGCCGGCGTCAACTCATTCTCGGCGTAGCGGCGGCGCAACTCGGCAACGGCGCGCGGATCTATATCGATGGCGACACCAAACGCCGCGGCTACCGCGTCGGCGGTGATGTCGTCATGCGTCGGCCCGA
>JBKJVQ010000150.1:0-18224 GCA_046717125.1 Methyloligellaceae bacterium | reverse complement strand
AAAGCGGTTTTCGGACGACATCATGCCCAAACTTTGAGTCGATCACGTTCATGACTTCGGATCGATCCGGTCCGAAGTCATCGCGATCTTGCGGCAAAAAGCCACCCCATTTGACGGATTGGCGCTGCCACCACTCTAGCCTATGTTGCGCCGCAACAATCGAGGGATGTGTCATGCAAGGTCGGCCACGCCGCAGCGCGCTCTATATGCCTGGTTCAAACGAGCGGGCGCTCCAAAAAGCCAAGACCATCTCAGCCGACACCCTAATCTTCGATCTCGAAGATGCCGTGGCGCCGGACGCCAAGCCGCGGGCACGCGAGCAGGTCTGTGCGGCCGTGAAGAGCGGCGGCTACGGAGGTCGCGAGGTCATCATCCGCATCAATGCGCTCGAGACGCCGTGGGGCACGGACGATCTGATTGCGGCAGTCTCGGCCGAACCCGACGGCGTGCTCATCCCGAAAGTCGTTCATCCGGGCGATGTCATCAGCGTAGCCAAGATCCTCCAGGGAGCGCATGCGCCCGAAAAGATCCGGGTGTGGGCGATGCTGGAAACGCCCATGGCGATCCTAAACGCGCGGACGATCGCCGCCACCGCCGTCTACGCGGAGAACAGGTTCTCCTGCATTATCATGGGCACGAACGACCTGCTCAAGGAGTCGCGCGCCCGCGCCCTCCACAACCGCTTTGCGGTGGTGCCGTGGCTCGCCATGGCTGTGGCTTCGGCCCGCGCCTATCACCTCGACATTCTCGACGGCGTCTATAACGACTTCAACGATGAGGCGGGCTTGCGCGAGGAGTGTGAACAGGGCCGCACGCTCGGCATGGACGGAAAGACGCTGATCCATCCGAGCCAGGTCGGTCCCTGCAACGACATCTTCTCCCCGACTGAAGAGGAGGTCACCTGGTCGCGCAAGATCATCGCCGCGTTCAGGCAGCCCGAAAACGAGAAGAAAGGGGTCATCGTGGTCGACAGCCGCATGGTCGAGCGGCTCCATCTCGCCATGGCCGAGCACACTGTCCGTATCGCCGAGCAAATCCGCGATGCGGAGGCGGCGTGTGTTCAAGGGGGATCGCCCGCGCGATCTGAGGGCGGTCATTACCGTCAGGAGCGGTCCACTTAGCGCCGGGTGTGTCCCTCTTACGCCGCGCGCGGGTCAATGGCGCGTAGTTCTTCGCCGAGTTCCCGACGTCGCTCCATTAGGTCGTAGTCTGTCTGCAGGCCAAGAAAAAACCCCTCCGAGACGCCGAAAAAACGGGCGAGCCGGAGATCGGTGTCGGCCGTTACGCTACGTTTTCCGAGGACGATTTCGTTGATGCGGCGCGGGGGAACGCGAACCGCACGTGCCAGCGCATTCTGGCTGACCGCCATCGGCTTCAGAAACTCCTCGAGCAAAATCTCGCCCGGATGCGGGTTTGGCAGGAACCGATCCTTAGTCATGATAGTCGACGATTTCGACATGATCCGGCCCTCCCTCGGTCCAGACAAAACAGACGCGCCATTGATCGTTAATCCGGATGCTGCATTGGCCTTTGCGCAATCCCTTAAGTGCCTCAAGGCGGTTTCCAGGCGGTATGCGCAAATCAGAAAGCACTCGGGCCTGGTTCAGCATACGGAGTTTCCGCATTGCCACCCGCTGAATATCGCTCGGCAACTTCCTGCTGCGCTGGCCTGACCAGATCAATCTGGTCTCGGCGCTGGCGAATCCCCGGATCACATGAAACTATAACGTATTGCGTTATAGTTCACAACAAGCCGTCGCTCTTATCAATTCAAGCCGCGCTCGGCTCCTCGCGCGGATCGGCCGCCGCTCGTGCCCGCCGAGGCCGCAAGACGATCTCGCTGATGGCGAACAGGGTTGCGCCGAGCGCGAGCGGCACAAGGTAATATATGAAGCGGAAGATGAGGAGCGGGCCGATCAAATCCTTCTCTTTGAGAATAAGCAGCACGATGCTTTCCAGCACGCCGAGGCCGCCGGGCACATGACTGATTAGAGCCGTCGAGTTTGCGGTCACATAGATCGAAGCAACCTGGAAATATTCGAGCGCCATCTCGGCCGATAAAACCTGATGCAGACAGGCCGCCACCAGGGCGAAGTTGATCGTGCCGATGGCGACCTGCGCGGCCGCGATGGGAAAGGTCGGTATCGTCTTCACCCATCGCCGCGCCCAGCTCGGCTTGCGGGCAGAAGCGCACAGCGCGAGGTAAGCGCCGACTACCCCGAGACAGGCCAAGGATATCCCGACGATAACCGGCTGACCGAGGCCGCTTACTTCACCCGCCGATCCAGAACGCACCAGGAGCGATATGCCGGCGAGTGTCATGAGGCCGAATACAACAGTCATCACCGAAAAGAGGATGAGCTTGCCGATCTGCAACCCGGTCAGCCCCCAGCGCGAATAGAACCGATAGCGGATTGCGCCGCTCGCCAGCGCCGACATGCCGATATTGTAGCCGAGCGACAGGGCGCAGAACGAGGTGAGCGCCGCCTTGCGCCAAGGCAGGGGGTGGCCGACATAGCGCAGGCCGAAATAGTCGTTAAAGGTCAGGCAGAGATAGCTTGCCGCAGCGAACCCTAAAGCCGCGAACAGGCGCGGCAGAGGGAAATCGGTGACGGAGGCGATCAAGTCGACGAGGCTGTAGCCTCTCAAGGTGCGGTAAAGCAGGAAGCAGGCGAGCGCAAAGACCGCTATCGTCAGGACGTTCCTGATGATCACACGCGTGCGGCTGGGGCGAGCTCCGTCTATCTCGGCTACTGCCGGGGCTTCATCATTCGTCATCGGCGACCCTCAACATGCCTCGCGCGCCGTCCCGCAACGAGTGCGGGATCGAAACCGCGGCACTTTTGGACTTGAACCGCGACATATTCGCGGCAGCAGCCCGGTCATAAGCCTTGAGCGTCAGCCGAAATCTCCCAGGGCCAGCTTCACTAGCGTCGCGATCAGCACGACCGCCAGTACGCCGCCAAGCCACAAGCCAACCGTCCATAACAAGCCGCGCATTTCTTCCCGCCTCAGCTGCTCGCCGCGATCTTGCCCTTCATCCCAAGGCCATTCTGTGCGAGGGCGTGGCGGGTTTCGAAGAGGAACGCGCGACCATGCCGTCAGATGCAATGCCGGGTTTCACGCTCGCATGCGAGGCCGATCTCGGACTCCAACGCATCGCCAACAGCGGCGGGCTCTCCGTCGGCATCCTGCCCAACGGCGCAATTTTTGCCATCGAATACGGCGAGGGCGATCCACGCATCATGCTCAACCAGGTGCTCGGCTCGCCGGTCCATGGCGGCATCGGGCGTCTTATTCTGCGCGTGCGCGGCATGGAGCAGCGCACGATCGCGCTCACGGGGCCGGATGCACAGGTTGAATTTGGTGTCGGGGAGGACCGTGTCGTCTGGGCGGGTGTAACCGGCGGCGTACGTCATCGGGTATCGCTCCGGCTCGATCCGACACGACCCGTATGGCTGTGGCGCGTGGATGTGAAAGCCGACGGACCCGCGACGTGCGATGTCCTGCTGGTCCAGGACATCGGCCTCGCATCGCGCAATTTTCTGATGAACAACGAGGCGTACGGATCGCAGTATACGGATCATCATATCGCGCAGGATCCCGACCTCGGCGCGGTCGTGATGAGCCGCCAGAACCTCGCGCAAGGCGGCCGTTATCCCTGGCTCGCGCAGGGCTGTCTCAACGGCGCAGTAAGTTTTGCAACGGATGCGCTGCAACTGTTCGGACCCGCCTTTCGGGATTTTGCGGCGCTCGATCCCGAGGGCGACCTTGCCGGACTCCGCCTGCAGCATGAGGCGGCCTGCGTGGCTATCCAGTCGCGGCCGTTCTCGCTCGATCAGGGGGTTCACGGAAGTTGCACCTTCTTCGCCGTGTTCGATCCCGATCATGCGGCTGCGTCGTCCGATGCCGACCTCAAGATCGTGGCGCAGGCGCGCGGAGCTGCGACAGATTTTCGCAATGACGACATCGATCTGGCGCGGCGGGTGCGCAGTTTGATACAGGATGGGCCGCCGCTGGTTGCACACGATCTGCCTGCGGACGAGATCGCCAAACTCTATCCCGAGCGTGTTTACGAAGAGATGCGGGACGGCGCGCTGCTCTCCTTCTTCACGCCGGACGGCCCGCATAATCGCCATGTCGTGACGCGCGCCAAGGAGCATCTCTTGCCGCGCCGCCACGGCACGCTGATGAGGACGGGGCAGGCGATGCTGCCGGACGAGGTGACGCTCTGCGCCACGGGCTGGATGCATGGCGTCTTCGCCGCCCAGCTCACCATCGGAAATACGTCCTTCCACAAACTATTTTCGGTCAGCCGCGATCCGTACAACATCACTCGCGCGAGCGGTCTGCGCATGCTGGCTGAGATCGACGGCGCGTGGCGGCTGCTCGCGACGCCGTCATTGTTCGAGATGGGCCTGTCCGACGGGCGCTGGATCTACCGGACGGGAACCCGGACCATTGTCGTTCATGGGACCGCCAGCGGCGACGACCCCGCCATCCAGTGGCGTGTCATAGTGGAAGGCCCACCATGCCGCTTCCTCGTATACGGTCATCTCGTGCTGGGCGAGCGCGAATACGAGCATGCGGGCCGGGTGGAGATTGATCGTGCGTCCAAGCGCATCGCGATGCGCCCCGATCCGTCATCGCTTTGGGGCATGCATTATCCACATGCGATCTATCATCTCGTCACGCCAACGCTCGGCGAGATCGAGGAGATTGGCGGCAACGAGCTGCTGCTGAGAGGGGAGGTCGCCGAGGTCGGAACCCATATCGTCCTGCGGACGCACGCCACCAACGATTTTGCCTTCGCCGTCACCGGCTCGCTGAACGATGTGTCCGAAGCCGAGCGCCTCGCGGACAAATATGCCGCCGGGATTACGGAAGAGCAGATGCTCGCTCCGGCCGCCGCCTTCTGGAGCCGTGTCACGGGTGACCTCAGCTTTGGCGAGAGCAACGACCCACATCTCGCGGCCATCCGGACGACGCTCCCTTGGTTCGCGCACAACGCAATCATTCACCTCACCGTGCCGCACGGGCTCGAGCAATATACCGGCGCAGCCTGGGGCGTGCGCGATGTGTGCCAGGGGCCCGTCGAGTTCTTGCTGTCGCTGCGCCACGATGAGCCCGTGCGCGAGATCCTGCGGATCGTATTCGCGGAGCAATACGAAGCGCGGGGCAGCTGGCCGCAATGGTTCATGGTGAAGCCCTACGCCCATATCCGCGACCATCACGCCCATGGCGACGTGATCGTCTGGCCGCTGAAGGCGCTGTGCGACTATGTCGAGGAGACGAACGACTTTTCGATTCTCGACGAGGAAATCGCGTGGCGGCGCGACGCCGGCTTTGCCGTGACCAGCAGGCACGACACAATCGCCGAGCATGTTCGTGTGCTGATCGATACCGTAAAGTCGCGCTTCATCCCCCGCACGCATCTCATCTGCTACGGCGAGGGCGACTGGAACGACAGTCTCCAGCCGGCCGACCCGGCCTTGCGCGACTGCATGGTCAGCACCTGGACCTGCGTGCTCCTCTGGCAACAACTCCGGCGTTATGCCGAGGTGTTGCGACGAGGCGGTCGCGACGGCGCCCCGGCGCTGGATGATCTGGCCGATACGATGGGCGCCGATATCAGGCGCCACCTGATTCGCGACGGCGTGATCGCGGGCTATGCGATCTTCGGGGACGCAGGCGAGCCTGAGCTGCTGTTACATCCCTCCGACCGCCGCACGGGGCTGAAATATTCCCTGCTGCCCATGACGCGCGCGATCATCGCCGGTCAGTTCACCGACGAGGAAGCCGCGCGGCATCTCCAACTTATTCGCGAGCATCTGCTGTACCCAGACGGCGCGCGGTTAATGGACCAGCCAGTGGCTTACAAGGGCGGCGTCGAGACGATCTTCCGCCGCGCCGAATCCGCCGCTTTTTTCGGCCGCGAGATCGGGCTCATGTATAGCCACGCGCACCTGCGCTACGGAGAGGCGCTGGCAAAGCTCGGCGAGGACAATGCGCTGTGGACCGTGCTCGCCGCGATCAATCCTATTTCCGTAACTGACGATCTGCCCCACGCCTCCTTGCGCCAGCGAAACGCATTTTTCTCGTCGAGTGATGCGGCGTTCCCCGACCGTTATGCGGCGAGCGCGGAATGGGAGAAGGTCAAATCCGGGCATATTCCGGTGGACGGCGGCTGGCGAATTTATTCCAGCGGGCCCGGGCTTTACGCCAATATTCTTATCCGCCATGCCTTCGGACGGCGGCGCTGGTTCGGCGAAGAAATTTGCTCGCCGGTTCTGCCTGCAGCGCTCCGTGGGCTGAGGGTCAATACAAATTCCGTTTGAGCGAGTCGTCATGGGCCCGGCCATCCACGGCTTCTTCACGCTGACGAAGCCTAGGATGCCCGGCACGGAGGCCGGGCATGACGAACGTAGGTGCTTGTGATTTCAGACCAGAAAGAATGCGATCAGGATGCTTCATCGACAACGTGAGATCGAAAACGTGACGCCATTGCAGTATCCCATGATCGTGCAAACCGCTGTCTGGACAGGACGGCGGGGGCTTCGCCGCAGTCGTGCCGGACCTGCCGGGATGCATGAGCGACGGCGCGATACCGCAGGATGCAATCTCCAATGTGCAGGACGCGATCGCCGCATGGGTTGAAGCGGCACGAGATCTTGGTCGCATCGTGCCGCCCCCATCGACCCGTCTGGACCCGCGGACTAATCACCCCCGAGAAATGACAAGGTGTTGAGATGTGTCACTGAACCGTGACCGCTCACGCGCGTTTAAAGCCCTCAGATGAACGAACCTTCAGTTTGCGGCCCACAATCGGCCCCAAACGTTTGACGTTTTTCATTTCAACCAGTGGATTGCGCGCTTCCCGGTGTGCGTCCACGTCAATGACCCCCCGGGAGGAGATCTATGAAGAAAATCGCGATGAGCGTGGCAGCGGCCGCGTCCCTTGTCCTCATGCCGAATATGGCATTTGCAGAAGCAGGTTCGGACGTAACCGCCCGCACCGAATTCCTCAAGAACCATGCGAGCTTTGCCGTGCTGCGAGCACAAGATAGCGGCATGCTGATTCTAGCCCAGGACGACCCAGGTGACGGTGGCGGCGATGGTGGCGGGGGCGGTGGCGGCCCGGAAGCAGGCGCCGGCGAAGAGGGCGCCGAAGGCGGTCCCGGTCAGCGCGGCAAGAAGCCTGCCGGGAAGCCCGACAGGGCTGGCGGCGGCGATGGCGCGGGTCAGCGCGGCCGTGGCGATGATGCCCCGCGTGCGCAGGGCGGTGAAGACGGCAGTGGCGGCGAAGGTCGCAAAGCGCGTCAGGCGGAAGAACCGGAAGGCGAGGGCGAAGGCCGTAAGCCACGTCAGGCTGAGGAGCCGGAAGGAGGTGGCGGCGAGGGAGAAGGACGCGAGCGCGCCCGCGAAGAACGTCAGGAACAACGCAAGCAGGAGAAGGCCGCTGAACCCAAGGCCGATGAAGGCCTCCAGGAGCGTCAGCGCGCTCAGGAAGAGCGTCAGAAGGAACGCAAGCAGGAAAAGGCTGCTGAGCCCAAGGCCGATGAAGGCCGCGAGGATCGTCAGCGCGCTCGTGAAGAACGTCAGGAAGAGCGCAAGCAGGAGAAGGCCGCCGAACCCAAGGCCGACGATAAGAAGCCCGTCCAGGCCGAAGAGAAGCCCGACGCGCCCAGGGCGCGCGAGCGTGCAGAGGACCCTGCCGCCGACGAGAAGAAGGCCGACGATTCCAACAAGAGCCTGCGGGAGCGCATGCAGCAGCGTGAGCGCGCCGAAGACAAGCAGGAGGAACGCAAGCAGGAGAAGGCCGCCGAACCCAAGGCCGACGAGAAGAAGCCCGTCCAGGCCGAAGAGAAGCCCGACGCGCCCAGGGCGCGCGAGCGTGCAGAGGACCCTGCCGCCGACGAGAGGAAGGCCGACGATCAGGAAGAGCGCCGTGATCGCGCTGACGACAAAAAGGACGATCGGAAGGATCGGGCCGAGGATCGTGAGGAAAACCGTCAGGAACGGCGTGAAGACCGCGCCGACGACCGCGACGATCCGAATCGCGAGCGCAATCGCGCCCAGTGGCGCAACAAGTTGGAGAAGGAGCGCCGTGTCGAGCGTGATGGCGACCGCACCGTCATCCGCGAAGGCGATGCCCGCGTAATCGTGCGCGAAGGCGACCGCACGATCATTCATCACGACCACAACTACCGGTTCCGCCGCGATGCGGATGACGTCGATGTGACCGTTATCGACGGCGGACGCAGGCGGACGGTGTTCCGGGGCGATGACGGCGTCGAGATCATCACGATCGAAGATGCGGATGGCCGGCTCTTGCGGCGCGCGCGGCGCGGCCGGGATGGCCGTGAGATCGTGCTGATCGACAATGATCGCGGTGGACGCGGGGGCCGTCGCGGCGACGATTCGTTCTTCGACCTGAACATCAATCTGCCGCCGCTTCAGCTCGGCATCCCGCGGGATGAGTACATCGTCGAATACGACGATGCCTCGGTGGACGAGATTTACGAGACGTTCGAAGCGCCGCCGGTCGAGCGCGTCGAGCGTGCCTATACGCTCGACGAAATCCGTTACAGCGATCGCGTGCGCGACAAGGTCCGCCGCGTTGATCTGAAGGCGATCAACTTCGAGTTCGGCGCCTGGGAGGTGCCGGACGACCAGATCGATAAGCTCGAGAAGATCGGCGAAGCGATGAAGCGCGTGATCGACAAGGATCCCAGCGAGGTGTTCCTGATCGAGGGCCACACCGATGCCGTCGGCACGGACGAGGCGAACCTCGCTCTGTCGGATCGGCGAGCCGAGTCCGTGGCGTTGATTCTGTCGGATTATTTCAAGATTCCGGCCGAGAACCTCGTGACGCAGGGCTATGGCGAGCAGCAGCTCAAGGTGAACACCCAGGGCGAGAAGCGGGAAAATCGCCGCGTCGCCATAAGGCGCATCACACCGCTGATGACGAGCGACGCCTCAGGCGCTCGTTAGTCCCATCAAACAGGCGGAGCCGGATTGCCGGCTCCGCTTGCCTCGTTTTCGAAGGGCGGAATATGTTGAAGCTAACGCGTTCTCTCATCCTCTCAGCGCCACTGCTGCTGACCTTCCACGCTGGCGCGATGGCGGGCGAGCGGGACCTCGACGCGCGTGCGTCTGTCCTGTTTGCGCTGGACGAGGGAGCGGAGGGGCGGCTCATTCTCGCGGAGGATGATGGCGACGACGACGATGAGGGCGACGGCAAGAAAAAGCGCGAACGGCGCAGGGACAAGCGCGAGGGCGACAGGAACGAGCGTCAGGAACGACGTGAAGAGCGGGGTGAGGGGCGCGGAGAGAACCGTGACAGCGGAGGCGAGGAGGGGCGCAAAGCTGAAGAAAACCAAGAACGCGAGCAGCAGCAGCGGCGTGAGGCGGAAGAGAGCCAGCAACGCGAGCAGCAGCAGCGACGCGAAGCTGAAGAAAACCAAAAGCACGAGCAGCAGCAGCGGCGTGAGGCGGAAGAGAGCCAGCAACGCGAGCAGCAACAGCGACGCGAAGCTGAAGAAAACCAAAAGCGCGAGCAGCAGCAGCGGCGTGAGGCGGAAGAGAACCAGCAACGCAAGGAGCAGCAGCGACGCGAAGCCGAGGAGAATGAGCAGCGCGAGCGGCAGGAGAAGCAGCGCCGCGAGGCTGACGAGAATCAGCAGCGCGAGAAGGAGCAGCGGCGTGAGGCCGAAGAGAATCAGCAGCGTGGGCAGCAGGAGCGGAAACGCGCTGAGGAACAGCAGGAACGCCAGCAGGAGAACCAGCGGAAAAGCTCCGACAAAGAGCAGCAGGAGCGCAGGAAGCAGGAGGCCGAGGAGAAGCAGCGCCGCGAGGATGACGAGAATCAGCAGCGCGAGAACGAGCAGCGGCGTGAGGCCGAAGAGAATCAGCGCCGCGATGGGCAGCAGGAGCGGAAACGCGCTGAGGAACAGCAGGAACGCCAGCAGGGGAACCAGCGGAAAAGCTCCGACGAAGAGCAGCAGGAGCGCAGGAAGCAGGAGGCCGAGGAGAAGCAGCGTCGCGAGGGGCAGGGGCGGCGTCGTGAGGCGGAAGAGACCCAGCGGGATCGAGATCGCGCGGGCGATCGGCAGCGGGATCGCGCCGAAGATCGTCAGGATAATGACGAGGGGCGGAGAAAAGATCGCCAGCGTGACCGCGCCGAAGACAGGGATGAGAGCCTGCGGGAGCGCATGCGCGAACGCCGTGAGGGCGGCCGTGATCGCGCCGAGGAGTTCCGCGACGAACGGCAGGAGCAGCGCGACCGGGCCGGCGATCGCCGGGATGAGCGCCCCGGGGAACGCGAGGAGCGAAGGGATCGGGCCGAGGATCGCCGGGATGACAGGCGGGACGATGCGGCGCAAGGCCGAGATCGCGAGGAACGCCGCCTACGCCGCCGGGAGCGCGCTGAAGCGCAGAGAGACCCCGATCGCGAGGGCAACCGCACGCGTTGGCGCGATCGTCTCGAACGCGAGCGCCGCGTCGAGCGTCGGGGCGACCGGACGATCACCCGCGAGGGCGACCGCCGCGTGATCGAGCGCCGAGGCGACCGCGCCATCATACGGCACGACAACGACTTCCGAGTCCGCCGCAATGCGCGGGATGTCGACGTCAAGATCATCGACGGCGGCCGCCGTCGCAGCGTGTATCGCGGCGATGACGGCATCGAGATCATCACGATCGAGGATCGTAACGGCAGGCTGGTCCGGCGCAGCCGCCGCGACCGGCAGGGGCGCGAATTCGTCATCATCGACAACGAGCGCGGGGGGCGCTGGCGCGACGATGGATCGTTCTTCAGTCTCAACCTGAACCTGCCGCCGCTCCGGACGCGGATTCCGCGCGACGAGTATATCGTCGAGTACGAGGACGCCTCGGTCGACGACATTTACGAGACGTTCGAGGCGCCGCCAGTCGAAATCGTCGAGCGGCCCTACACGCTGGATGAAATTCGTTACAGCGATCGTCTCCGTGACAAGGTTCGCCGCGTCGATCTCGATGCGATCAACTTCGATTTCGGCGCCTGGGAGGTGCCGGACGACCAGATCGACAGGCTGGAGAAGATCGGCGAGGCGATGCAGCGCGTCATCGAGGACAACCCGAACGAGGTGTTCCTGATCGAGGGCCATACCGATGCCGTGGGCACGGAGGAGGCGAATTTGGCTTTGTCGGATCGGCGCGCGGAATCGGTAGCGATCATCCTCACGGACTATTTCGATATTCCCGCGGCAAATCTCGTCACGCAGGGCTATGGCGAGGAGTTTCTCAAAATTCCCACGCCTGAGCCCGAGCGGGCGAACCGCAGGGTCTCGATCCGGCGCATCACGCCGCTTATGACGAGCGAGAACCAGGGAAGATAGCGACGGTTAGACGGTTAAGTCGTCTCTTCGCTGCGAAGGAACGCGACAGGAAATGCGCGGAGGAGTTCCGCAGCCGGCATGATTTCCTGCGTGTCAACGGTCGCCCCGGTGATCGCATCGAGCATCGTTTTTCCGCGCAGGGATTCGGGCAGGACTACGCGCGTGTCGCCCCAGGCCTCGGCCGTTGCCATGGGCGTGTCGGCGTCGGCGAGAAGTGGCATCGCCCGAATCGGCGCGACGACGATTGCGGCCCGGTCGCCCGCCAGCCGCGCAAACGCGATCACGCGATCGGCCCGGGTACCCTCCAGCTCCAGCGGCACATAGTCGCCTGACGTGAACAACGCAGGAGCCTTCTGCCGGGCCGCCAGCCCTGCGCGCAGGATGCGCAGCTTCAGTGCGCCGTCCAGCCAGTCCGATACCAGCGCCGCCGGCTCTCGCGCCGCCACGCTGTCGAGCAGCGTTTCGCGTAGGCCGAAGTCCACGGCGCGGCGGTTGTCCGGATCGACCAGACTCAAATCCCAAAGCTCCGACCCCTGATAAATGTCCGGCACGCCCGGCGCGGTCATCTTCAGCAGCGTCTGCGTCAGACTATTCAAAGCGCCCGCGCGGACGAACGGTCCGATGGACGACGCGAAGTCTTCCAAAAATGCACGGCTCGTGTCCGGGGCGAGGACCGCGCGAACGAACTCCTCCACACCAGTCTCGTAATCCTCGTTGGGCGACGTCCAGGTGCTGACAGCTTTTGCCTCGCGTAAGGCTTTGCGCATATAGGCGGCCATGCGATCGGCGAGCGTCGACAGCCCCTCGCGGGCGTCCGCCGCAAGATCGAACGGCCAGACTCCGAGCAGCGCCTGATAGAACATCCACTCGTCGTTGGCGGATGGGGCCGGGGCAGAATCGACTTCGGTGCGGAGGCCTTCGTTCATGCCGCGCCAGCGCAGAGCACAGGCGTTCCAAAGCTCCGGGGCCTCCGAGATTGCATAGATGCGCGCGCGCGCATCCTCACCGCGCTTCGTATCGTGCGTCGATGTCGCCAGCAGCCCGCGCGGCTGGAGCCTAACCCGCTCCTGCATTTCGCGATGGAACGATGCTACCGGCGCTGCGAAATGGTCCGGCTCGCCGCCGACCTCGTTCAGGCCGATCAAGCGGTTGTAGACATAGAACAGCGTGTCTTCGAGCGCCTTGGCCATGATCGGGCCGGTCGTCTGCTGCAGGCGCGTGACGAAGGCGAGCGCCTTGGCGCGCGCTTCCGGATCGCTCAGCTCGAGCTTCCATATCCGGGCGATAAAATCGAGCGCCTCGATATTCTCGATCTCGCGTGTCTCGGCCGCATCGGCGATCGCTTTGCCGATTAGCGCAATGTCCTCAGTCCGCGGACCGTCGACATCGACATAGGTGCGATAGACGGGCAGGGCGGTCGCCACCTCAATGATGCCCCGGCGCAGCGTATCGCCGCCAAAATCGCGCGTATGCAGATCGCCTTGCGCGATCTCGAGCGCCTGTTGGGTAAGCACATCGAGTTCGCCGGCGAGATTGCGGCTCAGGATGCGCCGCTTGGTCCGCATCAGCATGTCGCGATATTCGAGCGTCTCGCCGATGAACGCCTCGTAGGCTCGGGTCAGAGGCGTTTCGCCGGCGGGATCGGTCAGTAGTCCGCCCAGATCGCGGATGAATTCGTAACCCGACGTCCCGGCGACCGGCCAATCGGCGCGAATCTGTTCGTCCGGACCTAGAATCTTTTCTACCAAAATCCACGTCCCGTCGTCCGGACCAAGAGCGCTGCGCAATCGGTCGAGATAGGCCTTTGGGTCGGCCAGTCCGTCGATGTGATCGACGCGGAGCCCGTTTACCTGCCCGCCAATAACCAGCCTCAGGATCAGGAGATGCGCCGCATCGAAGACGCTCGGCTGTTCGACCCGGACGCCAACGAGGTCGGCCACTTCGAAGAAGCGGCGATAGGTCAGCCGCTCGCGCGCCGCGCGCCAGAAAGCGAGCCGCCAAGCCTGCATCTCATGCAACTCGTGGAGCTTTTCGCGGTCCTCCGCCATCCTCGCGAGCGCGGCGTCCAGTGCCTTGCGCGTTACGGCATCGGCGGTAGCCTGCTGCAAATCCTGCTTCACTTCCTCTTCCGTCTCGGGCGTCGAAACGGCAAACCGGTTGGCGAGCATCGTGAGTTGCTCGTCGTCGCCCAAGAGCAGGACTCGCGCGTAGGAGGGTGGGTTGAGTGGCAGGCGCATGCCGAAATGGTCGAGCGAAATGCCGCCGTCGCCCTGGTCGTAATGGAGCTTGAAGTCGCCGCGTTCGAGCGCCTTGCCATATGGCGCGCCGAGTACCGGAATGAGCAACTTGCCGGCCGACCAGTCAATGTCGAAATGCTTCGCGTACTGACCGTCCGCACCCCATTCGAGCACGTCGCGCCACCACGGATTGTAGGGTGTCGCGCCCATATGGTTCGGCACGATGTCGAGCAGGATCGAGAGGCCTTCCTTCCGCAACGCTTCGGCCATGCGGTCGAATCCTTCTTCGCTGCCGAGGGATGGATCGATCCTGTCGTGACGCGCGACGTCGTAGCCATGGGTCGAGCCCGGCGCAGCCGCGAAGATGGGAGAGGCATAGAGATGCGAGACGCCAAGCTTTGCGAGATAGGGCGCGAGCCCGGCCGCGCCCGCGAAATCGATATGCTCGCGAAACTGGATGCGGTAGGTGGCGACCGGATCGGTCACGATCTCGGTCGTTCAGCCGAAATCGCGGCAGCCAACACGCGCAATCCCTCATGCGTCCCCAGCGCCTCAATCTTCACGGGCGTCTTGCGCCGCCAGTTCGGATGCTCGTCGGTGGTCCCGGGCAGGTTCGGCTGCTCCGTGACGCCGAGCGCATCGTCGAGCTGCACGGCGAACAGGCGCGACGGCGTTCGCGCAAGCATGCGGTGGACGGCCAGCACGATCCAGTCGGGCATTTCCGGCGGCATGTCACCCGATCGCGCGGCGTCGGCGATATGGCGATCGATCAGGCCCTCATCCGCCAAGGTTACGAGAAGGAGCTGCTTGTCCAGTTCCCGGTCCTTGCGAAAGAGGTCCGCTTCTTCCTCCGTGATGCGTTCAACCTTCAGCCGCCAGGCGATATCGCTGCCGGTCCACCAGCCCTTCAACGTCGGTAGATCGTGCGTCGACGCGCAGACCATCGCCTCACGCGGATACTCGCCGGGCGCGGCCATCCGGCCCTCGCCGCGCGTGAAATAGAGAATGCGATAGCCGAGCAGGCCCGCGCCGGTCATCGCATCGTTGAATCCGATCGGCACGGTGCCGAGATTTTCGCCGACCACGATGCAGCGCATCTTCCATGATGCGTCCGACACGATCTCGAGCATTTCCTTCATCGGGTATCGGACATAGGCGCCGAATTGCGCGCTCTCCGTTTCCGGAATGAAATAGAGCCGCTGGATGCCCATGACGTGGTCGAGCCGCAGCGCGCCGGCATGGCGCATGTTGGCTTCGAGCACGCGCGCAAAGGCGTTCTCGCCGCCGCGCATGACAGCGGGCGACAGGGGCACGAGGCCCCAGTTCTGGCCCTCGGCGCTGAACATGTCCGGTGGGCAGCCGACCCGCGCCGCGCGCGCGCGCGCGGGGCTCTGCCCCCCGGACAGCGCGCCGGCGGGCGCGACGCCGATCGCAAGATCGAGATAAAGACCGATGCGCATGCCGGCGGCCAACGCCCGCGCCTGCGTCTCGGCGAGCTGGGTCTCGGCAATCCATTGCAGCCAGGCGTGGAAGGCGAGGCGGCCCCGATGCTCGCGCGCGAATGCGCGGGACGCGGCGCTCGTTGAGTCGCGACAGTCCTCCGGCCACGTCTGCCAGGCCACGTAGCCGCCCTCCCGCACGAAATGTTCGGACAGAGTCTCGTACAGGCAGAACGCCAGTAGCGCCTCGCCGCCATCCTGCACGAATTGGCGGAATATGAAGCGCCGCGACTTGGCTCCGTCGCCACGCGCAGACGTGAACCGTGCATAGAGTGCTTCGAACGCTGCCATTTTTACACGGTACACAGACGGATAGTCGATCAGCTTCGTGGCCCGGATCGAAGCGAGCTCCGCTTCGTGCGGGGCGAGAGTGTCACGGACTTTGGCGTATCCCTCTACCTTATCGGGCGCGATCATCATCGGATTGAGGAACAGGCGTGAAGAGGGCGCATACGGGCTTATGCGTTCCGGATCGGCGGTGAAGAGCGCGTGCACCGGATTGATGCCGAGGAAATCCGCGCCGAGTCCGCCTGCTATCTCGGTCAGCCGCGCCAGATCTTCGAGATCGCCGATGCCCCAGTTTCGGTCCGAGGTAAGGCCGTAGAGCTGGCAGGAGAGCCCCCAGCCGGTCCCGTCGGTCATCCACGGCGGCCAGAACGCGCCGCGCTCGATCGAGATGCCCTCCGCTCCGGGAAGCGGCTCGGGCGCAATCTGCAAAGCCGCGCGGATGTCGTCATCGCAGCTGCAGGGGACGCCGAGCGTGCCCAGCACCTTCGATTTGACTTCGCCCGGCGTTTCGATCCAGGCGCCCAGCTCGTTCAGGAAGCCCGGTTCGATACCGTATGCGGCGGCCAGTCTGTGAAAATCGTCAGTCATCGTACCTTCAAGGCTTCATAATCCACACTACGGACCAGGCCGGCATGCGGCCGGATGCAAGCGAGGAAGCCGCATACTTCGGGTGCGCGAACAGGATATCCTTAGCCGCAGCCTGCGGGATCGTGGCCTCCTTGTCGGAGACATTGGCGTGGACCGTGAGCTTCGTGCCGTCGCCGAGCCGCCAGTCCACTCTAAACGCAGTCTCGCCCAGCATTTCATACGTCCCGCCGCAGTCGCGCATCACGCCGAAGCGCGGGACGATCTGTTCGCGACGCAGTTTCAGCAGGTTCTTCACGAACTCACGGCGCGGGCCGCGCTGTGGTTTGTCCGCAATTCCGGACGGCAGTTTGGAGCGCTCGAACGTCTCGACAGCGTTCGGGTCCGGGACGGTGTCGTACTGCGTGACGAAGGTCGGCATCCGCCGGCGGAATTCCTCGCGCCGCCCTTCGCGCACGAGCTTGCCGAGTTCGCCATGAAAATCGGTGAAAAACAGGAACGGCGTCTCCTCGCCGTCCTCCTCGCCCATGTAAAGCAGCGGAATCTGGGGGCTAAGCAGCAGCAGCGCCAGCATGGCTTCGACCGCCTCGCGTTTTGCGAGTGAAGTCACCCGGTCGCCAACCGCGCGGTTGCCGATCTGGTCGTGGTTCTGAATGAAATTCACGAACGAGGTCGGCGGCAGGTGCGTCGACGGCTCGCCGCGCGCCTCGCCGTCGCGATGCACCGAAGCTTCGCCCTGGAAGATGTAGCCTTCTGCCATGCCGCGCGCGATCTGCTCAGCGGGCTTGTCAGCGTAGTCCTCATAGTAGCCGTGTGTCTCGCCGGTCAGGAGCACGTGCGTGGCATGGTGCCAATCGTCATTCCATTCGGCGGTGAAGAGCTTCGGCCGGCCGTGGCTGTCGCGCTCGTGCAGGCGAGTGATGTTGCGATCATCCTCCGTCGTCAGATGAAAGTGTCGGTCGTCCTCCAGCAGCAGATGGGCCGCGCGCGCCATCTCCTCGAGGATCGGCTCCTCTGTCGAATAGTCGAGCGCATCGATGGCATCGAAGCGCAGCACGTCGAAACGGTATTCCTGCAGCCAAAAGAGGACGTTGTGGACGAAATAGTCGCGCACGGCGCGGGTCTCGAACGCCATGGCGTCGCCCCACGGCGTCTTGCGTTCGGGGTGAAAAAACTCCTTCGCGTAGGCGTGGAGGTAGTTCCCGTCCGGTCCGAAATGATTGTAGACGACGTCGAGCGCCATCATCAGTCCGCGCTGGTGCGCTTCGTCGATCAGTCGCTTGAGGCTATCGGGGCCGCCATAGGCGATGTGCGGCGCATAGAACAGCACGCCGTCATAGCCCCAGCCGCGATTACCGGAAAACTGGGCGACCGGCATCAGCTCAATCACGGTCACGCCGAGATCGGCGAGTTCGTCCAGCCTGCGCCGTACGCCGTCGAAGTTACCTTCGGCCGTGAAGGTGCCGGTGTGCAGCTCGTAGATCACCGCCTCTTCCCAAGGGCGGCCCTTCCATTCCGCACTCTTCCAGTCGTAAGCGCATGGATCGATCAGCCGGCTCGGTCCGTGTACGTCGCCGACTTGTGCGCGCGCCGCGGCGTCCGGCACACGAAAGCCGTCCGCGAGTTCGTACCGGTAGCCTTCGCCGACCGCGACCGCGTCGGTCTCGATCTCGAACCACCCGTCGGCCTCGCGGCGCATCGGCTGCGTCCGGCCGTCGCGCTCGACGACCAGCGACATCTTCTTCTGCGAAGGCGCCCAGATACGGAAGCGCGCGCCACCCTCGATGATCTCCGATCCCCAGGGTTTCGGATGGGAAAACGCCGCCATCACACCCGCTCGAACAGGAGCACACCGCGCGACGGCGCGGTGATCGGCCCCTCTGTCACGGGTTTCTCATCGGGGCGGATTTTCGCCGCGGCGCTGTCGGCCAGAAGTCGCCAGCCATGCCCATTGCCGGTGAAATGAGGCAGGTCAAATTCGATGTCGAACTCGGAAGCGTTGAAGAGCAGCATGACGGCGCGGTCGGCCTCAGCCAGGACCAAGCCGACAACCTTGGCGATGGGATCGGTCCAGTCTTCGGGGTCCATCTCGTCCCCGTCGGGACGAAACCATGTCACGTTTTTCAGGTGTTCAGCGCCGTCGACCTCCTCGCCATGGAGGAAATAGTTGCGGCGCAGCAGCGGCATCTCGTTTCGCAAGGCCATCAGCCCACGCACGAATTCGAGGTGCTTCTGAC
>JBKJVQ010000149.1:0-5613 GCA_046717125.1 Methyloligellaceae bacterium | reverse complement strand
ATCCAGACCTAGCACGTCCTGCACCAGCTCTCGGTAGAGTTCCTTGCCGCCGCCATAGTGCATCCAGCCCAGAAGCTGCGCCGAATCCGCGCCAAACACAGGGCCGGTGCCAAACAGCGAAGCCGCCCGGTTCTTGCCGTACCAGTACGCTGAGACGCTGTGCGCCGCGTCTATCGTGCCGTCATGGCAGGCGTTCTGCACCTCGAACGCCTTCACGATCGCGCCCGCAGGCGTCAGGTCGATCCTGAGCCGCCCGCCCGCCATTTTCTGCACGCGCTCGACATATTGCTGCGCCATCTCGTGGAAGATCTCGCTCGGGCTCCACGAGCTTTGCATTTTGAGGACGGTCGTTTCGGCGCGGGATATGTTTGGCGCAGCGATTGCGGCCGCCGACGCCATGGCGCCTGCGGCGATGAATTTCCGCCTCGAGACAGTCGGGTTCCTTTTCGACTTTTTTGCCATGCGCTCCAACGTATCCAGAACCCGTCGCGGATCATCGGCCTCCGGCCCCTCGAACCTGAGGACTGTAGAGGAACCTAACGCTCAAACCCTTGGGAGCAAGGCGGGGAATTACGTTTCTCGAACGATTTCAAGGGCAACTCCCGAACCTGTGTCCCAAAGCACACAGCTTGTTAGGAAAGTGCTGACTATGATCGATCCGAAGCGGTTGTTGCGCGTTGCCATCTTGAAGCGGAGCCAACCGCCGCCCAAAATGGTGAAAGCGGCGGTAGTCGGTCTGAACGCGAATGCGCGGCGGACCAGGGTGCTGCGCAATGAGGAGGGGGTCATGCATTTGTGTGACGCAACTGGACGCCTGCTGGCGGCCGCGGGCCCATCCGCGCCGGCGCTGGGCGCCCACCGCGCCGATAGGTTTCGGCCCGTCTCTTCCGACTCAAGTGACAAGTATCGCTAGGGAAGAGGCCAAGACCGGCGCCAAGCGCCGAGATTGAATATCGAGGGGACCGTAGCATGAAAGTTTTCGCCGCAATCCGCAGCCTCGCGCTGCTTGCCGCGATCGTTGGTCTGGCGATCTCAGCGCCCAAGCCAGCCGCGGCGCAGGGTTTCTTCGACATGCTGTTCGGCGGCGCAGGCGGCGGCGCGCACGAAACGCATTTCATCTCCCGGGAGCGGCCGGGTTCGATCATCGTAAGCTTCGGCGATCGCCGGCTGTATTACGTCCTCGGCGGCAACCGGGCGATCTCATACCCGATCGCCATCCCCCGCGAGCAGAGCCGCTGGTCTGGCGTGAGCCATGTGAGCCAGAAGCGGGTCAATCCCGGCTGGACGCCCACACCCGAGATGCGCCGCGAAAATCCGAAGCTGCCGGCTTTCGTGCCAGGCGGTCATCCGATGAACCCGCTCGGGCCGCGCGCGCTCTATCTTGGAGCATCCATGTACCGCATCCATGGCACGGACGCGCCCTGGACCATCGGCACCAGCGTGTCGAAGGGCTGTATCCGCATGTACAATCAGGATGCGATCGATCTCTATAACCGCACTCGAGTCGGCGCGAAGGTAGTCGTGACCTGGAAGCGCTACGCGGGCGAATGGTAGTCAACCGCGCTCAATTAATCTGAGCCAATGGGCCGCATTTCACCGCCGGCCCATTCTCGCTCCTTCAACCCTCGGACCGCCCGAGGCAATCGGCGAGGTTGCGGCCGAGGTCGCGCATCAGGTCGAAATAGCCGTCCTTGCCCTCGGCCATGCCTGTCCCTTCCGGATCGAGGACACCGGATTTCGCGCCGCTGCCCTCGACGATGGTTTCGATCAGCCTCGGCTCAAACTGCGGCTCGGCGAATACGCACGCCGCATCGACGTCCGCGATCTTGCGGCGCAATTCCATGATGCGGCGCGCACCGGGCTGGCGCTCGGGGCTGACCGTAACGGAGCCTGCGGCATTCAGGCCGTACCGCTTCTCGAAATATTGATAGGCATCGTGAAACACGATGAAGGGACGGTCACGCACCGGGCGCGTCATGGCTTCGAGGTCGGCGTCCAGCGTGTCGAGTTCGCGGATTGTAGCGGCGGCATTCTTCTCGAAGAGGGCCTTCTGCTCCGGGCTCAGCCTCACCAGCGCGTTCTTCACATGGGTCACGATCGCCTTCGCGTTGCGCGGGTCGAGCCAGAGATGGGCGTCGAGATTGTCCTGGCTGTGCTCGCGCGCCTCGTGTCCGTCCGCGCCGTGTGCGTCATGGTCATGATGGCCATCGTCGCGCGCGTGTTCCTCATGGTCATGATCGTGATCCTCTCCGCCATGCGAGTGGGTCTCCCAGACGCCGCCTTCGCGCATGTCGAGCTTGACGATGCCCGGCGTCCCGTCGAGGGAAATGACGGTAGCCTTGCGGGGCAGGGTTTGGAGTGCACCGTTCAGCGAGACTTCCAATGCCGGGCTCACCCGGATCACGAGATCGGATTCCGCGAGCGAGCGCGCATCCGAAGGCTTGAGCGCATAGGAATGGGGTGACGCACCACCGGTGATCAGCAGTTGAGGTTCGCCCGCACCTTCCATGATCCGTGCGACCAGCGCATGGATCGGACGAATCGTCACCGTCACGTTGAGATCCTGGGTCGCCGCATCCGCCGGATTTGGCGCTATCGCCAGCGCCGTTGCGACGGCGAGACATTTGAGACGCACGTGTCTTTCTCCCTCAATTGTTATGTTACAGTGTAACAAGCATAGGGGATTTGCCAATCGAAGATCGACGCTGATTTTCGGCCATATTCGATTCTACAATGTGGAACTGACGAATCTCGGGAGGCTGTATGCGGTTCGCCCTCTTCGGAGCGGTTGTCGCGCTCGTGCTCGGATCGCCTGGTCCGGCCGACGCGCATCCTCATGTCTGGGTCACGGCCCGCACCATGATGCAGTTCGACAAGGACGGCCGGGTGACTGGCGTCCGGCACACCTGGGTGTTCGACAAATTCTACTCGGCGACCGCACTTCAGGGCCTCGATACCGATCTTGACGGGAAATATTCGAAGGCCGAGCTCGAGCCGCTCGCCGCGGTGAACATCTCCTCGCTAAAGGATTTCGGCTACTTCACCGTCGTGAAAGCCGCGGATGCGGAAGTGGCTCTGTCGGAACCCGTCGACTACCTCGTCGAGGAAAAGGCCGGTGTCGTCACGCTCGCCTTCACGTTGCCGCTCACCTCGCCGATCGACGCGCGGCTCGGCACGCTCGAGCTCGATGTCTACGATCCAAGCTACTACGTCGCCTTCTCCTTCGCGGCCGACACGCCGATCACATTCGCCGCGGACGCGCCGAAAGGCTGCGCCGCCAAGCTGCCGCAGGCGCCGAAGGAAGGGAACCCGAACGATCTGTCGGAGTCCTTCTTCAGCCAGCTCGGTCCCGACAGCAATTTCGGCGCAACGCTGAGCCAGGCCGCCCGCATCGAATGCGCCGGCTGATGCCGCGCGGTCTCCGACAGGCGCTGATGGGGCTGCTTCTTGCGGCTCTATGCGCTGTCCTGATCGCTCCGGCGACGGAAGGGTTTGCGCAAGGCTCGCCGTTCGGTGTGCCGGGCGCGCCGCCTGCAGCCGCGCCGGTTGAAAGCGGCGGCTGGTTCGACGCGCTCGGACAGCGCTTTCTGGCCGTGCAGCAACGCCTCCATCGGCAACTCGGCGACTCCATCGAGACGCTGAAGACCGAACGCGCAGCCGCCGGAATGCTCGTGCTGATCGCACTCTCGTTTGGCTACGGCATCGTGCATGCGGCAGGGCCGGGCCACGGCAAGGCGGTGATTTCCTCCTACGTGCTCGCCAACGAAGAGACGGTGCGGCGCGGTATCGTCCTGTCATTCGTCTCCGCCATCGCGCAGGCGCTAACGGCAGTCGCGCTGGTGGGACTTTTGGCCATACTGTTCAACAGTTCCGGCGCGCGCATTACGGGGTGGGCGAACACGCTCGAAACAGCGAGCTATGCGCTGATTGCAGGCCTCGGCCTCTATCTGCTGGTGCGGGAACTGCTGGCCTTGTTCCGGCGCGGATCGGCGCTTCAACACGACGATCGCCACGCGCACGGACACCATGCAGGGCACGATCACGATCACAATTGCGGCTGCGGTCATTTGCACGCGCCGCCGGCCGATGCGCTGAAACAGCCCGTGACGCTCAAATCCATGGCGGCGGTCGTCGCGGCGGTCGGCATCCGTCCGTGTACGGGCGCAATCCTCGTCCTCATCTTCGCGCTGGCGCAGGACCTGTTCTGGGCCGGGGTTGCGGCGACATTCGTGATGGCGCTCGGCACCGCCATCACGGTCTCTGCACTCGCGGCGCTGGCGGTCGGTTCTCGCGACTTCGCGCTTAGATATGCAGGCGCGGGCTCCGGCTGGGCGTCCACGATCTGGACCGCGTGCAGCCTCGGCGGCGCGGCTGCGATTTTCCTGCTCGGGGCCGTCTTGTTCGCCGCCTCGCTTGGCCCCGCGCGGCCGTTCTGACGCCTCTACCCGGCCGCGCTTGCGGTACGGGGGGAAGGCCCCCTACATTTCAACTTAGACGACTGAGGCCCGCGCTCCCGGAGTTTCCATATGACGCTGAGAATCAACGACACTGCGCCGGATTTCGAGGCGGACACGACGGAAGGGCGCATCGGCTTTCACGACTGGCTCGGGACAAGCTGGGGCGTACTGTTTTCGCACCCTAAAGTCTTCACACCGGTCTGCACGACCGAACTCGGATCGATGGCGCACTTGAAGCCCGAGTTCGATCGCCGCGACGTGAAGATCATTTCGGTCTCGATCGATCCGGTCGAGGATCACAGGAAGTGGGGGGACGATATCGCAGACGCGACCGGCTATCGGCCGAACTATCCGATGATCGGGGACAGGGATTTGAACGTCGCCAAACTGTACGGCATGCTTCCCGCCGAGGCGCCGAACGACAGCGCCGGACGAACGCCGGCCGATAACGCCACGGTGCGCACCGTCTTCGTCATTGGTCCCGACAAGAAGATCAAGCTGATGCTGGCCTATCCGATGACCACCGGGCGGAACTTCGCCGAGATTCTGCGCGCGATCGACTCGATGCAGCTCACGGCAAAACATCAGGTTTCGACGCCCGCCGACTGGAAGGACGGCGACGACGTTATCATTCTGCCTTCCGTCTCGGACGCCGATGCCAAGTCGAAATATCCCGGCGGGTTTGTGACGAAGAAACCGTATCTGCGGATCGTGCCCCAGCCGCGGGGTTAGGTCGCTACGGAAAGTCCATGTCCGCACCCGAAACGCCGAAGCTGACCGTCGACTGCGTGGTGCGGGACGGGCAGGGGCGCACGCTCCTCATCCGGCGCGGGCATCCTCCATTCGAGGGCGCCTATGCGCTGCCAGGGGGTTTCGTCGATGTCGGCGAGCGTGTCGAAGATTCCTGCCGCCGCGAAGTGCGCGAGGAGACAGGCATCGCGCTCACCGATCTTGAACTGCTGGGCGTCTATTCGGACCCTGCACGCGATCCACGCGGACACTCGGTCAGCGTGGTGTATCTCGCGCGTGTCGACGAAGCCGAGCCGGTGGCGGGGGATGATGCAGCGTCAGCCGAATGGATCGAAGACTGGCGCGGGCTCGATCTCGCTTTTGACCATGCGGCGATCCTCGCAGATGCCGAGACGCGGCTCGGTGA
>JBKJVQ010000148.1:0-9659 GCA_046717125.1 Methyloligellaceae bacterium | reverse complement strand
GCCGTCAATATCGGGCCGATAGTGGTTGGCTGCAGGCCGTGGCGGCAAGGCGGCCGTCATCCGCATGGCTCTGGATTGGTCCCCGTTATGTCCTTGTCCTATCGCAGCACCAGGCGGTGGCAAAGCGGAAGTCGTGCCCCTATTTGCGTCGTTGGCGGCGGTGAAGCGATGGGTGCGCAGAAGTGGTCTTTGGCGGATGGGGCGGGATTCGAACCCGCGAGACGCTTGCGCGCCCTCCAGTTTTCAAGACTGGCGCCTTCAACCGCTCGGCCACCCATCCGGCGACAGTGTAGCAAACGCCGCTGCCGTCTGGACAATAACGGCGCTTCGTCATGTCCTTTTCTGAACACCAGGCGTTGAAGGACAGCCGCAAATCCTCGACCGCTCGGGCAAGCCGACGATCCTTCGTCCATAGATGTGCGCCGGGGGCAAGTGGTCTTGCAGCGGTTCCGGACAAGGTACGCATCCACGTTGGACGCTAGTGTCGGAAAACCGCTTCACAGTTTTTGGCATCGTGCTCTAAATCGCCCCATGACCGATATTGCAGCAGCAAGGCCCGACCCTTACGGGCGCAGCGCGATCAGTCCGCATCAGATCCCGACGGCCGGCTGGCGACAGATCTTCAGCCGGGTTGTGACGGAGACGATGCGGGACAACCTCTCGCTCGTCTCTGCGGGATGCGCCTTCTACGCGCTGTTCGCGATCTTCCCCGGCATTTCCGCGCTCGTCTCGCTGTACGGACTGCTGACCGATCCCTTGACTGTCGAGCAGCAGCTTTCGGTATTTTCCGAGGTGCTGCCCGACACCGCCTACGAGATGGTGATCGAGCAGACGCGCCGGCTGACGACGAGTTCCGGCCGCACGCTTGGCTGGAGCTTCGCGCTCAGTCTGGGCCTTGCAGCGTGGAGCCTGATGATGATGACGCAGGCGGTGTTTGCGGCGATGAACATCGCGTATGAACAGCCCGAGATGCGGTCGATTCCGCGCTATTACGCCACGACGATGGTCTTCGCGCTGCTCGGCGCTGCAACGGCGACGCTCGTCCTGTCGGCGCTCGTCTATGCGCCGGTGCTGCTCTCGGTGCTCGGCGCGGATACATGGGCGGGCGAACTGCTGCGCATGGTGCGATGGCCTATCCTGTCCGTCCTTGTCTGGTTCGGCCTCGCGGCGCTTTATCGCTACGCGCCCTGCCGGCATCCTGCCCGCTGGCGGTGGGTCGCGGTGGGCGCGGTGCTCGCGACCCTGCTGTGGCTCGGCGTCTCCATCCTGTTCTCGATCTATGTCGACAATTTCGCAAATTACGACCGCACCTATGGTTCGCTCGGCGCGGTGATCGTGCTGCTGTTCTGGCTGTACCTCACCTTCTTCATCATCCTGCTCGGTGCGGAGGTGAACGCAGAGCTTGAGTTGCAGACCGCCGAAGATTCGACCACCGGGGCGGACAAGCCCATTGGCCAGCGCGGCGCGTTCGTGGCCGACCATGTGGCGGGCGGGCCCGGCGGCGAGAAGCGCCCCGTGAGTCCCGTTGGCCGTGATCCGGCGGTCGCCAAACGCTGGTTCGGCTCAGCGCTCAAACACCGGGCAGATCATTTCAGGCTGGCGGGCATCGCCGCCGCGATCGGATCGGTTGCCTATATATTTGGACGCTGGCGCAAATAGCCGCACGCTGCGCGCTTGACAGGTGCGCGCCGTCCGCGCGATTCAACGAAGGCATCAGAACACACAATCCGCGGGGGACACACATGGCGCGCAAGGCCGGCCGGCATTTCCTTCACGTTCCTGGTCCGACCTACGTGCCGGATCGTGTGCTCAGGGCGATGAACCGGCAGATGCTGGACCATCGCGGGCCGGAATTCGCAGCACTCGGCAAACAGGTGCTGGAGGACGTAAAGCCGATCTTCGGCGCCAAGGGCCCCGTGATCATTTTCTCAGCGACCGGAACCGGCGCCTGGGAAGCGGCGCTCGTCAATACGCTGTCACCCGGCGACCGCGTGCTGATGTTCGAGACGGGCCAGTTCGGTGTGCTCTGGAAGAAGCTCGCCGAGCAAATGGGTCTCAAGGTCGACTGGATCGAAAGCGATTGGCGGCGCGGCGTCGTCGCCTCCGAGATCGAGGCGCGGCTCGCGGCCGACAAGGCGCATGACATCAAGGCCGTCTGCGTCGTGCACAACGAGACGTCGACGGGCTGCCTTTCCGATATCGCTGCCGTGCGCAAGTCTGTCGATGCCGCCGGGCATCCGGCGCTGCTGATGGTGGACACGGTGTCCAGCCTCGGCTCGGCGCCCTATCGGCACGACGAGTGGGGCGTGGACGTTACGGTCGCCGGATCGCAGAAGGGGCTGATGCTGCCGCCGGGTATGGGCTTCAATGCGATCAGCGAGAAAGCGCTGGCCGCGAACAAGACCGCAAAAATGCCGCGCTCGTTCTGGCGCTGGGACGAGATGCTAAGCGCCAACCAGCAGGGTTTTTTCCCGTACACGCCGGCGACCAGCCTGCTCTACGGGCTGCAGGAAGTCATCAAGGTTCTGCAGGAAGAGGGGCTCGAGAACGTGTTCGCCCGACACAAGCGGCACGCAGCGGCGACGCGCGCTGCCGTCAAGGCCTGGGGTCTCGAGGTTCTCTGCGCTGAGCCGAAAGATTATTCGCCAGTGGTCACATCCGTAGTCGCGCCAGAGGCTCAGAACGCCGACGCGCTGCGCAAGCACATCCTCGAACGCTTCGACCTGTCGCTTGGCACGGGCCTAGGCAAGGTCGCAGGCAAAGTGTTCCGCATCGGCCATCTCGGCGATCTGAACGATCTTACGTTGCTCGGCGCGTTGTCGGGCGTGGAGATGGGACTGTCGGAGATGGGCGCGCTGCCGCAGAGGGGTGGCGTCCAGGCGGCGATGGAATCGCTGTCGCAGGCTGGGCAAGGGGCGGAGTTGCAAGCCGCCGCGGAGTAGGGGCGCCCGGCAACTTGGGTAGCGGCCTCTGAGGCCGTTAGTTTGGCGGCACGCGTGGGCCGGCAAAGATGCCCGTGGCGCGGTAATTCGACTCCGAGCCGCGCAGCGTGAAGTTGCCGATGGCGCCGCCAGCGGCGCGTCCGGCGCCGTCATTGACGAACGACCCGTTGACGGTGCCGAAAACCGAGTCGGAGTCCACGCTGCCAGACAGGCCATCCGCATCCCGAAAGAGATTGTCGGTTCCTACCTGCGACACGGAACCGCCAAACCCGCCGCCATCGAAATTGGTGACGCCAAACTGTCCGTTGCGGTCGCTGAAGCTCCATTCCAGCAGGAAACTGCCCATGACGTCCCGCTGGGGTCCAAATCCATCCGCCGCCGCTCCGATCACGTCGCCACATAATTGGCGGTGCCGCTTAAAGGCAGATCGCCGGCGGGAGTCACTTGTCCAGCGACCCAGAAGCCGCGATCGACGACGACGCGCTGCTGCGTGTCCGGATTAGACGCAAGGTTGAAGTTCGCCGTGCCGGTCCAGTTGCCCCAGCGGATGAAGTCGCAAGCCTGACAAAAGCCGTTCGATCCGGTGCGTCCGGAAAGCGCAATCACGATCGACAGGTTCTGTACGGTGTCATAAGGCACTGTGATAACGCTCGGGTTCGGATCGTTGCCATAGCGCAGGACAGCACCGCCTTCGGGACCGTCGACCGTCAGGGGGCCGGAGATCAGCCCAGACGGATCGAACGTGAACTGAATACCGTTCGAATCCTCGCTCGTAACCAGATCTACCCTCACGGGAAAGAAGCCGTCGCCGCTGTCCTCGGAGCGCGTGTAAAGACCGGCCGCGAAGCCCGTCAGAAACACCGGCTCCACGGGATCGACGGGGTCAACAGGATCGACGGTGTCGACCGGATCGGGCCGGCTCGCGATGAGCTGGAGGATTCGATCCGTGGTCGCATCTTCGATCCGGAACTGAAAGATTTCGGCACTCTCGAAAAGCGCCAGTAGCGGCAGCGGGAAATCGGCCGCGCCCTGATTGCCGAGGCCTGTGACGACCTGACCTTCGGACGGTCCCCCGCTGGAGCCGCCGTCCTGACCTGGGCGGCTCGTGAGTGCCTCGAGGAAGAACGCGATGTCCTCCGGCGTCGCCGGACGGACGAACGCCGGGCCCTGGTTGAGGTCGATCAGGTTGCCGGGCTGGTAGACGCTTAAGGTGTAACCGTTCCTCTGGAAGAGCTGCATAAGCTCGCCGAAATCGAACAGAAAGCGCCCGCCGCCCGGATTGACCTCCATCTGCGTGATGCCGCCACGAATGCCGAGCTGACCGTGCGGCGTCCTCACCTGCACGGCGCCGGCGTTCTTCGACAGCTTGCCGCCGACATAGCGCAGCACGCCTTTCGAGACGGTTGCGGTCATCTCGCCCTTGCCGCGCGCGGGGTCGTAGACGAACTTGTCGATCACGAGATTCGAGTTAGGGCCGACCGTGAACGTCGATCCGTCGACCAGCAGCACCTGCACGAGGCCGATAGCGTTGGTTGTCACACGCTGGTTATAGAAGACGGACTTGCCGATATTGACGACCTGTCCGCCTGCAAGCGCGTTCTGGTTTACCGCCGCCGCGACCCCGACCTTTTGTGAGTGGGCGGGCGCGGCGAAGAGGAGAGCAGCCGAGCAGGGGCAAAAGCGCAAAACGCATCTCCGTCACCCTAAATGCTCGGGCCGGCCGGGTTGCCTGATCCGGTGAAGATGCCGGTCGCCCGGTAACCTTCTCCGTTTCCGACCTGGAAGTTTCCGATGACGCCGGCCGCGATCGTGTCGCTGTTGTTGACGAACGAGCCTCGCACGTCGCCGGACAGGGAGTTATGTCCGTTGAGAGCGCCGGCAAAGTGGCCGCCGCTTTCCGTCTGGCCGATCAGGCCGCGGAAGGCGCGGTCGCCGTCAAAATTGGTGATGCGGAACTGGCCGGACCGGAGAGCAAAATCCCAGGACATATTGAGATCACCTGCGCCGATGCGCTGCTGGTCGCCGTCGATGACATTGCCGATGGCGTGACCGTTATAGGTCGCGCTCATGTTCTGTTCGCCGAGTTGGTCGAGCTGTGCCGTGGTCGACACATCGCCCGCGACCCACCATCCCGCATGGATGTTATCGTCGTAGCCAGAGCCCTGGCTTTGGCCGAACTGCACGCGCGTTCCCCATGCGCCCCATCTGATGAAGTCGCAATTTGGCAGAACGGCCGGACGCCTGATCCTTCCGATGTCTCCTCGAAAATTTCAGGGAAGAAGTTGGTCACTTCAAGCTGATCGCCAGAGACGAGATAGCTTTCGGCGTTGTTGTGCGAATAGGCCTCGCCGTTGTCATCGATGACTTGCGTGGTTTCCATATTCTCGATCGCGCCGAAACGCTGGTTGTCGATGAACGCGGATTTGCCGCCCACACCAATGCCACCAAACCCGATCTCATACCGGCTCGTCGCGCCGTCGTACCCTTCGTCGTAGACCCGAAACTGGGCGGACAGCGTGTTGCTCACAGGATCGAACGCGAAGGTAACGTCGCTCGGCTGATTGCTCATGACGATGTTCGGCTGGCCGAGCGTCAGCGACTCGACGATGCCGACGGCGTAGCCCTGGAACTCGCCTTCGCTCTGCGTGACGTCGGCCACGGGTCCGTTCTGCGTCCCGATGTGATAGGTCGCGTACTGATCGCCCGGAGGGGGGTCAAGCGTGGATTCCGGGTTGTAATTCTGTTCGCCGCCGTAAGGCGAAATGGGCTCGCCAGAGCCACGGTAAGCGTCGCCTTCCAGCGGCCGGGCGACGAATATCTCACGACCATCGCCCGCCGAGTCGGCGCCGACGACGACATTCACGCCGTCATCGCCCATCAGATGAGCGCCTTCGCCACCGGCCAGTGAAGCGATGCCGCCGGCGAAGCTCACAGAATCCATGCAACCGTCGTCACACGTATCAATCAAAGAGCCGCCGCGCCTCTGACCCACAAGCGCGTCGAAACCGTTCCTCTCCTCCACGCCGCCGAGCGCGAGCACGACAAAGGATTCCTGTTCGCCGCTTTCGGCGTTCGTGCCGATATAGAAGCTCGTCTGCATCCAGACGCTCAGGCTTTCGCTTTCGTCAATCGGTTGGCCGCTGTCCTTTTCGAGCAACAGCAGATTTGAAACGGCGGGCACAATGCCGTCGGCGTCATCCGGGAAGGAAATGTTTTCTGGCATCGAGGCAGCCGAGGCGAACGGGACGACAAAGCCGTCCTGGTTCTGGCGCGGGTCGGTCAGCAACTCAATCGAATGCAGTTTCCCTTCGGTCGGGAGCACGTATTCCTGACCGGAAACGATCAGCAGCGGATCGTCGAAATCGATTTTCGAGATTGTCTCTCCGTCACTCTCCCAAGAGTCGAGCCCATACATCTGATAGGCGAAGAAGCCGTTGGCGACGACCTGTGAGCCGATGAAGTTCTCGACCGTTTCGGCCTGTGCCGCACCATCGACAACGTCCACGACCTCGCCGAGAGCGGCATAGATTCCGGGCGCAGAGTTGTACGTGAACGCAAATTGCTTCACTGGCTCCAGCACCGTCGTGTAGCCGCACTCGCTACCGCACTCCACATCCTCAAATTCGCGGGCAACAAACTGCACCGTGCCGGTCAAAAATCCGTCGACGATCGTCGCCGTCGTGACGAAGTCGTCGCTTGTGACCGCGCCTGCGCCGCCCTCGGGATTGAAATCGTCGCCGCCGAGGATGCCTGCCTCGCCGGGGTTGTCTTGCGATGAATACCAGCACTCCTCCCAGCAATCGCCGTAGCCCCTGTCGTAGCTGAAGTCTTGCTGGTCGCTCGTTCCCGGAAATGACGTGAAGAACTCCGGCGACGAAAGGACGCGAAGCTGAACCTGCTGCGGCCCCGGAGGTGGCGGAGGCGGCGGCGCATCGACAACGGGAGGTGGCGGCGGATCGCCAGTAACTACTGGCGGCGGGGTGTTGTCGATCTGCTCGACGATCTCCTGCTCGATCTTGTCCGAGGTCGCATCCTCGATCTTGACCGGGAAAATCTGATTCTTGATCTCGTTACCGACGGGTGGAGCGCTCCCGTTGTTCGCGCCTTGTCCGCCCATGCCGCTTTCGGTCTGCCCGTCCGAAGGGCCGCCGCCTTGCCCTGCGCCGCCGGACTGACCGGGCTTGCTCGCAAGTTGCGTCAGGAAATATTGCGTGTCTGCGGCGCTGGTCGGCCGCACAAAGGGCGAGCCGCCAGTCACGTCGATCAGATTGCCGGGCTGGAAGATTGTGTGAGTCTGCCCGTTATTCCCCTTGAGCTGCATCTGGTCGCCGAAATCGAACAGGAACTTCGAGCCGCCGGCGCTCACCTGGATTTGCGCGATGCCGCCGCGAATGGCGAGCGCGCCCTCGGGCGTCTTGACCGTCACGCCGCCCTGCTTTTTCGACAGCTTGCCGCCGACAAAGCGCAGCGCCCCCTTGGAGAAGGTCGCGACCATCTCGCCTTTGCCCTTGCCGGGGTCGTAGACGAATTTGTCAATCACGAGATTGGAGTTGGGGCCGACCGTGAAGGTCGATCGTCGACCAGCAGCACCTGTACGAGGCCGTTCGCGCTGGTTTTGACCTGCTCGTTGAAGAAGATCGACTTCCCGAGATTGACGACGCGGCCGGATGCGAAGGCATCGGGGTTTACCGCCGCCGCGACGCCGACTTATTGGGCGGCCTCCGCCGAGGAGATGCCGCCCAATATCAGCAATGAGACAAGCAGTAGGGCTCGCGCGAGGGTCATCCTCAGAACCTCTTCTGCAGGCCAACCAGGGCCGTGAAGACGCTGAAGTCGCGGATGTCGTAATTCGACGACTGGTCGCGATATTCGACCTGCGGCACGAGCGCGATCGTCTCCGTCATCGGCACGATCAGCGAGGCGCGGCCCCACCAAGTTTCGTCCTCTTCGGTCTCGCTGAAATTGATCGTGAAATCCGGATCGTCATATTCGCGGAAGATATAGCCACTGGCGAGCTGGAGCGCCCAGGGCCCGTGCCACGAGCGGAAGGGCCCCGCGAACGCGTAGGTCGCGGTGAAAGAGCCGTTATATTCCCAGTTCGAGTAGAAACCGGCATCGAGATCTTCGCGCTGGACGGCCGTCTGTAGGCTGACGGTCAGGCGCGGCGACCAAGCATAGGTGTAGATCGCGTTCAGCCTTGTCTGCGGGCCGTCGCGCAGGCTGGAAACGGGACGCTCGGGCGTATCGTCAAACCAGCGGACGCGTGTTTCCGCGCGCAGATCGATGATGCTGCGCTCGCGTGCGAAGGACAGGAGCCGCACGCCGCCGCCGGCCGACGAGAAGTAGTAATCCTCATCGAGGATGGCCGCGTTGCCGATTGCATAGGTATGCAGCCGCGTCTTGGACACGCCGAAGCGCTTCATGTTCCAGCTTGGGCCGGTCAGCCCCTCGAAGAAATGGAGGTTGACCTCGTGCTGATCGAAATAGGCCTGGCTGTAGGCGAGGAGATCGGTGTCGATCCGGTCGCCCTGGCGCTTCAGGTCCCAGACATGGCTGACCGTGCCGACATTGAGGACGCTCCAGTCCGCCTTGCCGGCCGATTCCGGGTCGAGCACGAAGGGCAGGCCGTTCAGCGTGACGGTGTTCGAGTCGGGCGCCGACGTCGCGTTGTCCTGCCAGCGAATGGCGGAGAATAGCGTACCGGTCAACGCCGGCGGATCGGCCTCGACGTTGATCTGGCGGATATACTGCTCGACCTGGGCGCGCACGTCCGGCGGCGTGTCGGGCGAGGAGGCGGCAAGCTCAAGGTAGGAGCGGGCCGTATCGTACGAGCCCAGCCGATAATAGAGGACGCCCAGTTCGAGCTGGAGGCGCGGCAGGCCCGGTGCGAAGATCAGCATACGTTCGAGTGTCGAGATCGCGCCTTCGAGATCGCCAACCCGCGCGGAAAGCTGCGCATACTCGAACGCGATGTCGAGATTGGTCGGCTCGGCCATCATGCGCTGGAAGAGTTGCGCGCGCCGCGACTCTATGTCCTGAGGACCGAGACGGAGAATCGGGAATGAAGATTCCGCCGAAATAGCAGGCGCAGAGGCATACACGCCTACGGCGACCGCAAGCGCGGCCAGCGCCAACCCCCGATGCCCCATTTACTCGCCCCGTCTTCAGAAGCGGGCGTCCATTTCTTTGGACCTGCCTGCCTCACCCGCGCGCAATCTATCGGCAGGGCTGGGGCGGAACAAGGGCAACGCTTATCAAATGATTAACCGTTAAAATATGTTGACAAAGCGCCACGCACCACGTTCGGGGCTTTAGGCTGCGCCCCAAACTCGCCGTTCACGCTTGCTTAAGCGTCTCGGGCAAGAGTCGTCGGACGCGTCTTCGGGGCAACACCTGCTCCACGGACGCGACTCGGTGTGTGCTGCGTACGGGGTGTCTTTGTGGTCTTTGATCGGCGCCGTGACGCCTCACGGTTCGCGCGGCCGCGCGCGCTTAATTTCAGTATAAGAAGCGTCGCTTCGGGCGCCATTTGCGCAGGCCTCGTCGCATTGGTGGCTTGTAACCTTTCGGGATGCAGCGGCCGGCGCGGGGATGAAAGCAACCGGCTGAGCAAGCGCGTGGTCGAATATGGCCAGCCCGTCCCGAAGGGCGGCGGCATCTACAAGACTGGCAGCGCCTACCGCATCAAGGGCCGCGTGTATCGCCCGAACGAGCAGC
>JBKJVQ010000147.1:0-13951 GCA_046717125.1 Methyloligellaceae bacterium | reverse complement strand
GAGCAGCCGCTGGTCCTGAACTATCTCGGCTTTTCATGGGTCGATCAGAACAAGAACCTGAACGCCGCGATCGAGCTGATCCGGAAGGCGGGGAAGCTGAAACCCGACGACGGCTATTTTGTCGACAGTCTCGGCTGGGCGCATTACCGCATGGGCGACCTGCCGGCCGCCGTCGAGCAGATGGAGCGCGCGGTCGAGCTGAAGCCGGACGATCCTGTGATCAACGATCATCTGGGCGACGTCTATTGGAAGATCGGGCGCAAGGTCGAAGCGCGCTACCAGTGGCGGCAATCGCTCGACTTGAAACCGACGGACGAGGACGCGGTTCGAATCAAACACAAGCTGGAGGTCGGTCTCGACGGCGAGGCTGCGAAAACGCGCGCGGCCGAGAGTCAGGTTTTGCCGGCTGCTGAAGCGAAGCGCTGAGCATGATGCCGAAAAGTGTGAAGCGGTTTTCGAACGACATCATGATCAAACTATTAGAGTCGATCACGTTTATGACTTGGGGTTGGGTCAACCCCAAGTCATCGTGATCTAGCGCTCTGCGGCGGGCACCCTTCGCGCAGAATGCGCCCGCGAAAGTCAATCTGACGCTGCAGGTTCTCGGGCGTCGTCCGGACGGATATCACGCCTTGCGCAGCCTGGTCGCGTTCGCGGGGTTCGGCGACAGGCTGGAACTCGATCCGGGGCTTCCCCTGTCCCTCGAAATCACCGGCCCGTTTGCGGGCGCGCTCGACCCAAGCGACAATCTCGTCCTGAAAGCCGCAAGACTCGCGGCCGAATTTGCACCCGGACTGACGCTCGGCCGGTTCCGGCTCGAGAAGCATCTGCCAGTGGCCTCGGGCCTCGGTGGGGGCTCGGCCGATGCAGCCGCGGCCCTTCGACTGATTGCGTTGGCGAATTGCGGCCAACCGGACGAGGCGACGCAAGGTGCGATCGCCGACCGGCTCGGCTCGGACATCCGCGTCTGTTTGCGCGCCGCAGCCTCTTGGATGCAGGGGCGCGGCGAGATCGTCTCCGTTGCGCCTGCCCTGCCCCCGGTCTGGGCCGTTCTGGCCAATCCCAATGTTTCAGTCGCAACGGCGGACGTGTTCCGCATCCTTGCGGCCGTCTCCGTCACCGATGCGGCTCCAGCCGCGCCACCGGGATCTTTCGCCAACGCGGACGCCTTGGTGGAATTCATGAGCAGCACCGCGAACGATCTGGAAGAACCCGCCCGCATGATCGCGCCGGTGATCGGCGAAGTGCTGGGCAATCTCGCCGCGCTTCCCAAAGCAATGATCGCCCGGCTTTCGGGGAGCGGCGCGACATGCTTCGCGCTGTTCCGCAGTCAGGAGGATGCGGAAGCCGCCGCCCGGCAACTGGCGGAAATTCGGCCGGGCTGGTGGGTCCGGGGAACCAATCTATGTTAGTTCCGGTATTAGTTGAGGGGACGCTGCCAGTTGCACGCAGCCGATCCATCAGCCAAAATTTTTCGGAATGCCAATCCGTCGAAGAAGCCAGTCAGCATCGGGGATGAGCCGTGAGTAACAAGCTAGGCGATGTCGTCGTGGGTCAGGACACGGTCATCAAGGGCCGGGTTCGCAATTGCGGCCAGATGGAAATTTACGGATATGTCGAAGGCGATCTCGCCTGCGAAAGGCTTGTCATCCATCCGGGCGGCCGAATGTATGGGACGGTGAAGGCGGACGCGGTCGACGTGGAGGGCGCCTTGCAGGGCGAAATTGCGGTACGCAATCTCATCAGCGTGCGCAAGGCGGGCACGGTGAACGGCAACGTGCGCTACGGCCGCCTCGCGGTCGAAGACGGTGGTATCCTCACGGCGGACATGCGCAACGTGCCGCCGGAACTGTTCGGCGATTTTTCCATCACGGTGCAGCGGGGCGGGAAAACGAAGCTCACCACGTCCGACATCAATGCCCTCGATCCGGACGATTCTGCCGACAAGCTCAAGTTTGCGGTTGCGAATGCGAAGAACGGATTCGTCGCCATGAAGGCGTCGCCCGCCAAGGCGATCGACAATTTCACGCAGGCGGACCTCGAATCCGGCGGCGTCATGTTCGTCCATAACGGCGCGGACGCGACTACGGCAAGCTTCGATGTGGTGGTGAAGGACGCGGCGGGCGCATCCTCCGGCGCGCCGGTGACCGTGCGCGTGGCCGTGCGATAGGCCCAACCGGCCGTTGGGCTAGCTCACACGCTCGATACTGAAATCGACTGCCTGGAGCAGGCACTCCTTCTCGCGGGAAGCCGGGAATATGGCGAGTGCATCCCGCGCCATTGCGCCGTAGTGGCGTGCGCGTTCGATCGTGTCGGCGATGGCTCCGTGCGCCGCCATCAGAGACATGGCCTGTGCCATATCCCCCTCCGCGATGCTCCCGTCCTCAAGCGTGCGCTTCCAGAAGCCGCGCTGCTCTTCGTCTCCGCGCCGATAAGCCAAAACCACAGGCAATGTCACCTTGCCGTCGCGGAAATCGTCGCCGATCGATTTTCCGAGCGCTTCCTGCTCACCCGAATAATCGAGCGCGTCATCGACGAGCTGGAAGGCTATGCCCAGATTCTTCCCATAGGATTTGAGCGCCGTGCACTCCGTGCGCGGCCGTTCAGCGATGATTGCGCCGACTTCCGACGCCGCTGCGAACAAAGCGGCCGTCTTGGCCCCGATCACGGCGAGATATTCGTCTTCCGTCGTGGCCGTGTTCTTTGCGGTGCCGAGCTGCATCACCTCGCCTTCGGCGATGATCGCGGCGGCATCGGACAGGACGCGCAGCGCGCCAATGGAGCCGACATCGACCATCATGCGGAAGGCCTGGCCGAGCAGGAAATCCCCGACCAGCACGCTCGCCTCATTGCCCCATAGGAGCCGCGCGGTCTTTCGGCCGCGCCGCAGGTCGCTCTCGTCGACAACGTCGTCATGCAGCAGGGTCGCGGTATGCATGAACTCGACGCTCGCCGCGAGTTGCACGTGGCCCGATCCTTTATAGGCGCACATGCGGGCAGCCGCGAGCGTGAGCATGGGGCGCAGGCGCTTGCCGCCGGAATCGATCAGATGGCGCGCAAGTTCGGGAATAAGGGCAACATCGGATCTGGCGTGATCGAGGATGATCGCGTTGACGCGATGCATCTCAGGCGCAACCAGATCAAGCAGCCCGTTCAGGCTGCTGCGCTCGCGCGCGTCCGACAGCGGTACGACGACTCCCACTCTTTTACTGCTCCTCTTCTTTCCGCGCATCGCTTGTCCGCGGCCATAGAGTATAGAGTGGCGGGACAAGTTTCGGTCAAGCCGCCGCGAGGGTCGTGGGTTTCAAGTGAAAGAACTTCTGCTGAGTAACGACGCCGTTCTGATCTCGTTCGTCGGAGCGCTTCTGAAGGATGCGGGCATCGTCTTTATGGTCGCCGACCAGAACATGAGCGCGGTCGAAGGCTCGCTCGGTATCTTGCCGCGCCGGCTGCTTGTGAAATCCGATGATTTCACGGCCGCAAGACGCCTGCTCACGGATGCCGATCTCGGTCATGTCCTGCGCGCCGCCGATTGATCCGGACCATGTGTCGGACGATGCGTTTCTCGGCGGGCGCGTGTCGGCGCTGCAACCAAGGCGCGGTCATCGCTCGGGAAGCGACGCCGTATTCCTGGCGGCGGCCGTACAAGCTGAGGCCGGCGACCACGTGCTCGAAGCTGGCGCCGGCGTGGGCGTCGCTTCCCTTTGCCTGGCCGCCCGGGTCGGCCGGCTGCATCTAACTCTAGTCGAGCGCGATCCCGCCCTCTGCGCCCTCGCCCGCAGGAATTTTCAACGCTCGGGGATGACGGCCGAGATCGTCGAAGGCGATCTCACCGTGACGACGCTCCTCGAAACGCATGGCATTCCGCGGGAGAGCTTCGATCACGTCTTCGCCAATCCGCCTTACTACGAAGCCGGGCGAACGCGGATCGCGGATAAATCAGACGCGCATGTGATGCCGGATGGTGGTCTCGACCGCTGGATCCGTTTCCTCGCGACCGCCTGCAAGCCCGGCGGCACGCTCACGTTGATCCACCGCCCGGACGCCTTGGGCGATCTTCTGGCGGTGCTTCGCACCCGCTTCCGCGCATTGCGAATCTGCCCCCTGTTCTCACAGGACGACACCGCCGCTGAGCGCATCCTGATCCGGGGCGTGAAGGGAAGCCGGAAAGACACGGCCATGATGCGCGGCCTCGTCCTGCATCGGCCGGACGGCCAATATACGGACGGGGCGGAGCGAATTCTTCGCCACGCGGACGCGCTGAATTTCTGAGAGGGAAATGGAGCGGGTAGTGGGGATCGAACCCACGACACCCAGCTTGGGAAGCTGGTGCTCTACCACTGAGCTACACCCGCATTGCTCCACCTTAGAGCGCTGCGCATCTTGCAAGAACGCAATGCAATTCGCCAACGACGAGATTGTGATTCAAAATTAACCTAAATGCGCGGGTAGCTTCAGCGCGATGAACGATTTCAGCCCGCAAAAATTCACCGATCCTGATTGGACCGTCGGCGGCGAACGCCGCGCCTCGGTCGCGCTGACCCATCTCGACACGCTGTGGATCAACACCGGCACGCTCTGCAACATAGCCTGTACGCACTGCTACATCGAGTCGACGCCAACCAACGACCGGCTCGTTTACATCACACGGGACGAGGCCCGCGCCTATCTCGACGAACTGGTCCGGGACGGCTGGAACACACGCGAGATTGCTTTCACCGGCGGCGAGCCCTTCATGAACCCCGACATGATCGCGATGGCGGACGATGCGCTTTCGCGTGGTCACGAGGTGCTGATCCTGACCAATGCGATGCAGCCCATGCAGCGTCCGCGCATCCAGTCGGGCCTGCGCGACCTGCGCGATGCTTACGGCGACCGGCTGACCTTACGCGTGAGCCTCGATCACTATCGCGCGGAGCTGCACGATTCCGAACGGGGCCCCGGCTCCTGGGACAAGACGGTCGAAGGTCTCGACTGGCTGGCGCAGGAGGATTTCCATGTGGCCATCGCCGGCCGTACGATGTGGGACGAGAGCATTGAAAGCTTGCGCCAAGGCTATGCGGCGCTGGCCAGGGCGCGCGGCTGGCCGGTTGACACCGACAGTCCCGCGAGTCTGGTCCTGTTCCCCGAAATGGACGAGCGGGCGCAGGTGCCCGAGATCACCACGCGCTGCTGGTCGATCCTGAATAAGCGCCCCGACAGCGTCATGTGCGCATCGAGCCGCATGGTGGTGAAGCGCAAAGGGGCTGCCGCGCCGGTTGTCCTGCCCTGCACGCTGCTGCCTTATGATCTTGCATTCGAAATGGGCGCGACGCTGGCGGACTCGACGAACGCCAATGGCGGCATGTTCGCCGATGGCGCTGTGAAGCTCTGCCATCCGCACTGCGCAAAATTCTGTGTGCTCGGCGGCGCGAGCTGTTCGGGTTGATTCAGTACCCGCATGCAGCGCAGCGGAATGCGGGTACAGACCCGGATTCGCTACGCTTCATCCGGGCTGCGGCCAACCTGCTCCGGATAGAGCAGCCGCAGCCCTTGCGCCGTCGCGGGCGTTACACCGCGCTCGGTAATGAATCCCGTGATGAGTCGTGCGGGCGTCACGTCGAACGCGTGATTGGCGGCGGGGCTGCCCGGCGCGGCGATGTCGACCGTCGCGACCGTGCCATCCGGCAGACGACCGGACATGGACGTCACCTCAGAAGCATCACGCTCCTCGATCGGAATGTCGCGCCCGGAATTCAGCGACCAGTCAATTGTCGAATGCGGTAGCGCGACATAGAACGGCACGCCGTTGTCGTGCGCCGCGAGCGCCTTCAGGTAAGTGCCGATCTTGTTGGCGACATCGCCGTTGGCCGTGGTGCGATCCGTGCCGACGATGCAGAGATCGACGCGCTTATGCTGCATGAGATGGCCGCCGGAATTATCGGCGATGATCGTATGCGGCACGCCATGTGCGCCGAGTTCGAAGGCGGTGAGCGACGCGCCCTGGTTGCGCGGCCGCGTCTCGTCCACCCAGACATGGACGCCGATGCCCTCGTCATGCGCCCGATAGATCGGCGCGAGGGCGGTACCCCAGTCGACCGTCGCCAGCCAGCCGGCATTGCAGTGCGTGAGGATGTTGACCGGCTCGCCCGGCTTCTCGGCGCGCTTCTTGTCAGCATGGGCGCGAATGATTCCAACGCCGTTCTCGCCAATTCTGCGACAGGTCTCGACATCGTCGTCGCAGATTTCGGCCGCGCGCGCATAGGCCGCAGTGACGCGCTCCTCGCGCTGACGATTGCGGACGGCGGCAAGCATCTCGTCCAGCGCCCAGCGCAGATTGATCGCCGTGGGGCGCGTCGCGGCGAGCGTCTCGACGGCGCGCTCCAGCGCCTCGTCTGAGGCATCCTCGCGCATCGCCAGGCAGACGCCGTATGCCGCCGTCGCCCCGATCAGCGGCGCGCCGCGAACCTGCATGGATTTGATGGCACGCGCTGCGTCAGCGTGGCTCCAAAGCGTCACGGTTTCAAAGACGTGGGGCAGCTTCGTCTGATCGATGATCTCGATCGACCAGCCGTCCTCATTGACCCAGATCGTACGGTAGGGCTCGCCGTTGATGTTCATGCTGTCATCCTCGATCCGTCATTGCGAGCGCCGCGAAGCAATCCAGATTCTCTTGTCTCGCTGGATTGCTTTGGCCTTTGGCCTCGCAATGACGACCTAATGCCCCTCAAACGCAATCAGCGTGTGGCACTTCACGCCATGCGCGGCCAACTTGGCGCAGCCGCCGAGTTCCGGCAGGTTGATGACAAAGGCCGCGCCGACGATTTCCGCGTCCAGCTTCTTCAGCAATTTGACCGCCGCCTCCGCGGTCCCGCCGGTCGCGATCAGATCGTCGATGATCAACACCCGCTCGCCCGGTTTCAGCGCGTCCTCATGCACCTCGATGACATCGATGCCGTATTCGAGCTCATAATCCTGCCCGATCGCCTTGGCCGGTAGCTTGCCTTTCTTGCGGATCGGGACGAACCCGCAGCCGAGCCGCTCCGCCACCGCGCCGCCGAGAATGAATCCCCGCGCCTCGATCCCCGCCACCGCATTGACTTTTTGATCCGTGTACGGCCTGGCAAGCTGTTCGATACAGGCCGATAGCCCGCGCGCATCGCCGAGCAGGGTCGTGATGTCGCGGAACATGATGCCGGGCTTGGGATAATCCGGGATCGTCCGGACCAGCGATTTCAGGTCTATATCGGCGCAGCTGTCCATGGGCCTCCTCAGGCATTCCGGTGCGCTCATAATCAATCGTGGCGTCGATAGCCAGTGTTATGCCAACGACCGCTGAGTCGGGCGCTTACGAGCGGCGTGGTAAACGCGGAGAACGACGACGGCACCGCGTTTACGATCCAGCTCGTGGACGACGATGTAGGGAAGGCCCCGGACAATCGCTTCTAATACGCCAGGCTCCGAAGATCGGCGGCCCAAACGTGGGAATTCCCGCAGCAGATCCGACGCCTGACTGATGCGTTCGACAACGCGCCGCGCTGCCGCAGGATTGTCTTTCGCAATGTAAGCAAAAATCGTGTCGAGGTCCGCGAGGGCTTCTTTGGTGAACCTGACCTTCAATCGAAGGTTCTGCCGAAAACCCGACGGACTTCATCGTCCGATGCAAATTCACCGCGTTCGACGGCGGCGCGCGCCACCCGGATACCCTCGATCTGTTCTGCAGTAAGCTCGTACGAGGGCTCGGTCGCAAGCGCCAACAAGAATTCTCCGATGGCGTCCTGCCGCTCCGGCGGGAGTTCCCGCACGGCCTCGATAGCTTTTTCCAGAAGCTCGGTCATGCCCGCACCCTAGCACAAACTCACCCCCGCAGCACCCGCCCCGCGACCGCATCGAGCTTCGCCATCAGCGCTGGATCGCGATGCTCGGGCGGCGTGATGATCGCGGTGTCGAGCGCGCGGTCGGAGCCGATCGGGCACGGCTCGTGCTCACGGGGAATGATCTTCGCCAAACGCGCAACCAGCCGCTTGGCTTTGTCGGCGTTCGCCAGCAGCACCTTGATGATGTCGGATACCTGCACGGCGTCGTGATCCGGATGCCAGCAGTCGAAATCCGTCACCATGGCGACGGTCGCGTAACAAATCTCGGCTTCGCGGGCGAGCTTGGCCTCCGGCATGTTGGTCATGCCGATCAAGGAATAGCCGAGGCTGCGATAGGTCTCGCTCTCGGCGAGCGTCGAGAATTGCGGCCCCTCCATGCAGACATAGGTGCCGCCGCGATGCACCTCGATTCCCTCCTCCATCGCGGCCTCGGCGAGATGAATGCGGAGGCGCGGCGAGACCGGATGCGCCATCGAGACATGCGCGACGCAGCCTCTGCCGAAGAAGGACGACGCGCGGTTGTAGGTACGGTCGACGAACTGATCGATCAGCACGAACGTCCCGGGGGGCAGATCCTCTTTGAACGATCCGCATGCGGACAATGAGATGAGGTCGGTCACGCCGGCGCGCTTCAGGCAGTCGATATTGGCCCGATAGTTGATGTCGGACGGAGCGAGCGTATGGCCGGCGTTGTGGCGCGGCATGAACACGATGGGCAGCCCGCCGATCTGGCCGATGCGCAGGTTCGCGGAAGGTTCGCCCCAGGGGCTCTGCACCTTTTCCTCGCGCACGTCTTCGAGGCCCGGCAGATCGTAGATGCCCGAGCCGCCGATAATGCCGAGAATGGTGTGAGTCATTTCAGCTTGCCTCAAATTCAGGCGCCCGCTCACCCGGCGCTTTGAGACTAACAACACGATGCGATGAGCGTTGTGAAAAGAACACCGTCGCCCCTGTGGGGAGGGTCGGACGGCGGAGCCGTCCGAGTGAGGGAAAGCAAAAATATAACCGAAGCTGCTCCGTCAAAGACGTCGCTTACTTGCGCGACCCCTTTAGCGGCGCGCGTCCCGCGAGATCAGACCAACGGGGCGATCGTCGGCTCCTCGCGGCGTCCGTACCAGACCTGCCGCTTGGCCAAATAGACGAGCAGCGCGAGCACGAAGAGATAGAGCATGACCTGGATGCCGAGCTCGTGCCGGGCGTTCAGATGCGGCTCGGCCGCCCACATCAGGAAGGCCGATATGTCCTTGGCGTAATTCTCAACCGTTGGCTTCGTGCCGTCAGTGTATTCGACCTGGCCCTCCGATAGCGGGTTGGGCATCGCGATCTGGTGGCCGGGGAAGGCGGCGTTGTAACTCATTCCCTCGGCGAGCTTAAAGTTTGCGGGCGTCTCGGTGTAGCCGGTCAGGAGCGCGTAGATGTAATCGGGCCCGGCGGGGCGCGCCTTGGCCATGAGCGAAAGATCCGGGGGATATGCGCCGTTGTTCGCCGCACGCGCGGCTTTCTCATTTGCAAACGGCGACGGCATGTTGTCGGCGGGCGTTGCAGGGCGGTCGAACATTTCGCCCTGCTCGTTCGGACCGTCCTTCACCTGGGACTGCGCGGCCAGCGACCGGACCTGCGCCTCGGAGAATTCGGGTCCGCCCTCCTGGCCGAGATTGCGCCAGGACAGGAGCGACAGCCCGTGGCAACCGGAACAGACTTCCGAATAGACCTTATAGCCGCGCTGAAGCTGCGCCTGGTCGTAATGACCGAACGGCGCGGCGAACGACCATTCCTGATGCAGGATTTCGGGCTCGTCTTCCGCTGCGTGCGCAGACGCGGTGCTGAGCGAAACCGCTCCGAGCACGGCGCAAAGCGACAGGGCTTTCAGCAGACGCATCGTGATTGCCTTGTCAGCGCGCATGGGCCGCTCCCGAGATCGACTCGGTAATGCTTCCGGGCCGCGGCCGCGGCTTCTCGAAGTTGCCGATGAACGGCATGACGAGGAGGAAATACGCGAAGTAAAGGAACGTGAAGAGGCGGGCGAAGAACAGGTACCAGCCTTCCGGCGGCATGGCGCCGAGATAACCGAGCGCGATGCAGGTCACCACAAACAGCCAGAAAAACCACTTGTAGACCGGACGATAAGACGTGGACCGAACCTTCGAACGGTCGAGCCACGGCACTGCGAACAGAACGGCGATGGCGCCAAACATGGCGATGACGCCCATGAGCTTGTCAGGGATCGCGCGGAGGATCGCGTAGAACGGCAGGAAGTACCATTCGGGCACGATATGCGCCGGCGTCTGCAGCGGATTTGCCTCGATGTAGTTGTCGCTGTGTCCAAGCAGGTTCGGCGCGTAGAACACGAGGCCCGCGAACAGGATAATGAACAGCACCAGCGCGAATCCGTCCTTCGTCGTGTAGTAGGGATGGAACGGGACCGCGTCGCGGCGCGACTTGATGTCGATGCCGGTGGGATTGTTGTTGCCGACGATATGCAGCGCCCAGATATGCAGGATGACGACGCCGGCGATCACGAAGGGCAAGAGGTAATGCAGCGCGAACAGCCGGTTCAGCGTCGGGTCGCCGACGGCGAAGCCGCCCCACACCCACTGCACCAGAGCTGTGCCCATGCCGGGCAATATCTGATCGATCGATGACAGCAGGTTGGTGATGACAGTCACAGCCCAAAAGCTCATCTGGCCCCAGGGCAGCGAATAACCCATGAACGCCGTCATAATCATCAGCAGAAGGATCGTGACGCCAAGGATCCAGAGGATTTCGCGCGGCGCCTTGTACGAGCCGTAATACAGCCCGCGAAACATGTGGATGAAGCCGGCGAGGAAGAACATCGATGCGCCAACCGCATGCGCATAGCGCAGGAGCCAGCCCCAGTTCACGTCGCGCATGATGTGCTCGACCGATTTGAACGCGCCGTCAGCCGTCGGCACGTAGTGCATGGCAAGCACGATGCCAGTGGCGATCTGCATCGCTAGGAAGAAGGCGAGAATCCCGCCGAACGTCCACCAGTAATTCAGGTTGCGCGGCGTAGGGAAATCGACGAACTGGCCATGGATCATGCGCGCGACAGGAAGCCGCCTGTCCATCCACTTTCCGGCGCGGGATTCCGGCCGGTAGGTCGACTCTTGTTCGTGGTGGAGCTGCATGCCTAGCCGATCTTGACGCGCGTATCGCTCATGAATGCGTATTCCGGAATCTCGAGATTGCGTGGCGCGGGTCCCTTCCGGACGCGACCGGCCGTGTCGTAATGCGAGCCGTGGCAGGGGCAGAACCAGCCGCCGAATTCGCCCTTGGCGTCCCCGACCGACTGCCCCTTGGGAATGCAGCCGAGATGCGTGCAGATGCCGATCATGACGAGCCAGTTTTCATGGCCGTCGAGCGTGCGGTTCTGGTCTGTGGCGGGGTTCTCGCCGGTCAGATTCTCGTTTCGCGCCAGCGGATCGACCAGCACGTCGACCGGGACTTCCTTGGCCTTGGCAATCTCTTCCGGGGTGCGATGGCGCACGAACACCGGCTTACCGCGCCACATGACGGTGATCGCCTGTCCGGGCCGGATCGGCGCGAGGTCGACTTCGGTCGAAGCGAGCGACAGCGCCGAGGCGTCCGGGTTCATCTGGTCGAGCATCGGCCAGAGGACCAGCGCACCGCCGACGGCCGCGAATCCGGTCGCCGCGAGATAGATGAAGTCGCGTCTTGAGGGTTCGTCAGCGATGTCGGCCAAGGCTGTGTCTCACTATCGATTTTCGAAAGCCGCATACGCAGAGAGCGTCGGCTCGGTGGACGCACGGATAGGTCGCGAAGGATGCAGGGAATTGCGAGGTCTCAGCGTGAGAACGCTTCTTGCATCGCGGCGTGCCGATGTCCACCGCGCGCCCAAGGGCAAATTGGCGCAGGATGTAGCCTAGGGCCGTCTGTTGACATGCCCAGGGAGTCCATCGACTAGAGGCGCATGACCGACCAATCACCGCAGGAACTCGACGCACAGAAGGCCCGCGCCCGCGCCTGGTTCGAGGCGCTGCGCGATCTCCTCTGCGCCGCGTTCGAAACCATCGAGGACAAGGGCGCCGGCGGCGGTGAGCCCGCGCGGTTCCGGCGGAAAGGCTGGTCGCGAACCGACCACACCGGCGGCGATGGCGGCGGCGGCATCATGAGCCAGATGGACGGCCGCGTGTTCGAGAAAATCGGCGTCCACACATCGACCGTGTTCGGCGAATTCGCGCCCGAGTTTCGCGGTCAGATTCCGGGCGCGAACGAAGACCCGCGCTTCTGGGCATCGGGGATTTCGGTGATCGCACACCCGTCCAACCCGAGCGCCCCGACAGCCCACATGAATACGCGCTTCGTCGTGACGACCAAGGCCTGGTTCGGCGGCGGCGCCGATTTGACGCCGATGCTGGAGGCGCGCCGCACCCAGGAAGACTCAGATTCCAGTGACTTCCATGCGGCAATGGAACGAGCATGCGAAGGCGCGGCCTGCGCTGACTATCGGAAGTTCAAGTCGTGGTGCGAGGAGTATTTCTTCCTGCCGCACCGAGGCGAGACGCGTGGAATCGGCGGCCTCTTCTACGATTATCTCGGTGATGGCGACTTCGACGACCGGCTCGCATTCACGCAGTCCGTGGGGCGCTCGTTCCTCGACATCTATCCCGCGCTCGTCCGGCGCAACATGGACCTGCCCTACGACGGCGCGATGCGGCAGGAGCAGCTCGTCCGGCGTGGCCGCTATGTCGAGTTCAACCTGCTCTACGATCGTGGCACGACCTTCGGTCTCAAAACAGGCGGCAATGTCGAGTCGATCCTCTCCTCCCTGCCTCCGATGGTGCGCTGGCCGTAAGCTGCGGAGTTGCCCCGATCGTTCTATACGAAAGCGTGAAATCGTCGTAAGTGTCGCCTGAGGCAGCACCAATCGCATCCTGGGGGAGACCGATGAACAGCTCGATATCCGCAAGCCTGATCGTCGTTATTCTCGTCGGAACGGCCGTCGGTGCACTGATGGGGTTTTTATTCGGGGGCGTCGTCACCAACGGCTCGCTTCTCGCGATCCTGGCCGCGTTGGTTGGAAACGCCGTTGCTGCGGTTGTGCGTTACAAGCTCGTCTTCCTCGGCTCGCGCGCCGGCGGCGACGAATCGAGGATCCCGGGCCTCGTCGCGGTGAACGGCGCGATCGCAGCGATCGCCGGCGGGCTGGCGGGGAATAATCTCGCGGTCGAATTCGAGCAGGCAGGCTCGGCCGTCTGGGTCGGTACGCTCGCGGGCCTGTTCGGCGCGATCCTGATGGCTATGCTGATGATCGCCTATCACTATATCCCGCATCACCACGACAGATCGGCGGAACCGAGACGCTAGCGGGATCTGGGTGAGGCCATGCTTCTCAAGCGCGACCAGTCGCAGCTTCTGATCATTGATATGCAGGACCGGCTCCTGCCGCCGATGCGTAACGACAAGCGCACGGCCCAGCGCTGCGCCCTCCTCGCGCGGGCTGCCAATGCGCTGCAGGTGCCGATCACGATTTCCCAGCAATATCCCCGCGGCCTCGGGCCGACCGTCGATGTGGTTCGGGAAGCTGCTGGCAACGAAGCGGTGGTGCTGGACAAGGTTGAGTTCTCCTGCCTTGCCAATGCGGAGCTCAAAGACCGGCTGCACGGCTTGAGGAGGCAAGGCCGCGGCCAGGTCGTGGTCGCCGGCATCGAGGCGCATGTCTGCATCATGCAGACCGGGATCGACCTCGAAGAGCAAGGCTTCGAAGCCTTCGTCGCGGCGGACGCCGTGTCGTCGCGCGAGAAATCCAGCCGCGATCTGGCGCTACGGCGGCTGGCGCGAAGCGGGGCGGATATCGTCGATGCCGAAATGGTGATTTTCGAATGGCTCGAACGCGCCGGCACGCCGGAATTCAAAGGGTTACAGCCGTTGATCGTCTGAGTTGTTTCGCAGTAACATTCTGAGTTAACAGGAGATTAACCCAGAGTTCATGTGTAGTTCATGTCGCCCGCTATAACGTCGGAGGCGTCAACCTTCCGTCTGCGAGACTTCTCAAAGACGCGGCGCCGCGCCGCTGGCTCCCCGCCCCCCCCCCCTTCCCCTAAAAGCCCGCG
>JBKJVQ010000146.1:0-3710 GCA_046717125.1 Methyloligellaceae bacterium | reverse complement strand
ACTGCCGCCGCGCGCGTCCCCGACCACAAGAAGCTCGTGCCTTGGCGGTTCATCCTGTTCGAGGGAGAAGCGCGGGAGAGATTCGGCCGTATCCTGCGTGAGGCCTGACTGGCGGAAGACGATGCCGACGCGACCGAGGGACGGCTGGAGACAGAACATGGCCGATTCCTGCGCGCGCCGGTCGTCGTCGCCGTCATTTCGGCGCCGCGCGAAACCCCCGGCGTGCCGGAATGGGAGCAGATTCTCTCCGCCGGCGCTGTCTGTCAGAACATGATCGTCGCCACTGCCGCGCTCGGCTATGCGTCGCAATGGATCACCGAGTGGTACGGCTACAGCCCGCGCGTGCGCGATGCGTTGGGCCTGAAGCCGGGCGAGCGGGTCGCGGGCTTCGTGTATATCGGCGCGGCGCAGGTGCCTCCGGAGGAACGCGAGCGGCCGAACCTCGGCGACATTGTCACCTGGTGGCGTGGCTGAGATCGAAATTCCGCGACCGCTCAGGGCCAATCCGGGACACGGCTTAACGTCTTCTTAACTCGCTCGACCGAGCATCAGCCCGACCGCCGACAGCGGACGCCAGTTTCGGCGTTGAGTCGCGCGGCCAAGAGAAAATCTGGCGTCAACTCTGTGCCTCGGAAAGCCGGTCTCCATGGCGCTCGCTCCAGTCTCTGACGCGCTAGAGCGCGACCGCCGAAAGGGGACGCCGGTTTCGGCGGCAAGTCGCGCGACCGAGAGAAAACCCGGAGCATGATCGGTTCCGTCGGAAGCGATCAGGCGCCAGGCCGCATCACAGCGGCGCTGCAGCGCGCGAGCCGGGCGACCGGCATCGATTTCGATTATCTGCTCAAGACGGCCGAGCGCGAAAGCAGCCTCCGTCCGAGCGCTAAGGCGCGCTCGTCGAGCGCCGCGGGCCTGTTTCAGTTCATCGAGAACACATGGCTCAAAACCATCAAACAGGAGGGCGCGCGTTTCGGCCTCGACAACATGGCTTCCGAGATCAGGCAGACAAGCAGCGGCCGCTACGTCGTGCCGGATCGCGATATGCGTTCCCAGATCCTGGCGCTTCGTTACAATCCCGAAATCTCGGCGCTTCTGGCGGGCGCATTCACGCAGCAAAACGCAGAGATCATGTCGGACCGGCTGGGACGCGCGCCGACCCAGGGCGAACTCTACATCGCGCATTTCATGGGTGCGGAAACAGGCGCCAAGCTGGTCAACTTGGCGGGGTCGGAGCCGCGCGATCGGGCCGACGTCCATTTCCCGCGGGCCGCCCGCGCTAATCCGTCGATCTTCTACGACCGGCGCGGCCCGCGCAGCATGGCGGAAGTCTACCGGACCCTGGTCGCCAAACATTCGAGCGATAGGGTCATGGTCGCTCAAGCGCCGGACACTCCGGAAGGCGGCCGTCAGGCGGCGAACGACGCGGTCGCGGTGGCCGGCAGCGGAAAGCCGGCCGAGCCGGTGTTTCAGGCCGTCCCGGCAGTGTCGCGGGTCTCGGGGCTATTGGCGCATGGCAGGCGATTGTCATGAGCGAAGCTGAAAGCGTGGTTGCGGTCCGCGCGGGCGCGATCTCAGGCCCGGCAGATGCGCCAGCGCCGCACAGCGTATTTCAGGGCAGCTTCTGGGAGCAGCTCAGGCGAGGGCGAGAGCAGGGTTAGTCCGCAAAAGAACGCGGTCGCAGGCCGCACGCAACGCCGCCTCGACTTCGCGCGCGCCTGCATTTTCGCCGGCGGCGCGGGACTTCACGATGGCGCGGACGGCATCGATGCAATGATCGATCAGAATCCTTGCCACGCAATCGTTCGCGCCGCTTTCGATCAGCCGGCAGAGTGACTGGCAGACATCGCCGACGACCGGGTAGCCGAGAGTTCCCGCCTGACCCTTGAGATCGTGAGCGCGCCTGAAGAGCATCTCGCAGCCGGCGATGCTGTAATGGGCGGCCCGCGCCGCGTCCCTCGCCTTCATCAGTTCGACGGATTCGGCCTCGACCGATTCGCCGAAATTGGGCGCAAGATCGTTCAGCGCCTGTTCGGCGCGGCGAATGGCGTCGCTCGCCCCGACCATCCCGAGGCCCTTGCGCAGGACTTTGGACTGGAGATTGCGGGGCGGCTTCATGACCAGGAAGCCGTCTGTGGCCAGGTCCTCGGGCTCGGGGATAAGATTGCTAGCTGACATTGGGTTGCTCCCCGTCCACGAAAAAGCGGGAATCGGTTCGACGTTCCTCGCTGCCGGACTCGGAAAGGTCCCGCCGCCGCTCGGGGCCGAAATAGTTCTTTGTACGAACGAATTCGCGCGGGTTCTCGATGACGTTCTGGATGCGGCGATAGAGCGCTGCGGCCGAAACCGGCTTGCACAGGAATTCGGTGACCCCCGCCTCGCGCGCCGCAATGACGTGCTTCTTCTCCGAATACGCCGTCAGCATGATGATCGGCAGGAACGGGTGCTTCGAATCGGTGGGATTGCGGATCATCCGCGTGAGTTCGATCCCGTCGCAGATCGGCATGCGGATATCGGTGATGAGGATATCGGGCGAAAAAGCCCACACGGCTTCGAGTCCGGACGCGCCGTCGTCCGCCTCGTGGATTTCGCGGCTGCCGAACGCCCGCAGAAGCGTACGCACAATCCGGCGCATATGGGCGTTGTCGTCAACGACAACAAAACGGAGCTGGTCGAACGCGATCTTGGCCATCGGACGCAATACACAGGGAAGCCAGTCTCTCAATTTACCGGCAGACACTTAAGTTTCGCTGAATGGCCTCTTTGCAGTGGCGCTCAATAGAGGAACTGCTCGGCCAGAATGCGCTCGGGCAAGCCACGGCCGCGGTCAAACATCATGAGAAGGTCTGTCCCGGAATCTTCGTAAATTTCGACGGAAACGATATCCCGGGCTTCATTATGGTCGGCGACTGCGCTGACGGGCCGTTTGTCGGGCTCCAGCACGTGGATCGTCACGCGCGCCTCGTTCGGCAGGATCGCGCCCCGCCACCGCCTCGGCCGGAAGGGACTGATCGGGGTCAGCGCCAATAGCGGCGCCGTGATGGGCAGGATCGGCCCGTGGGCGGAAAGGTTGTAGGCCGTCGAGCCGGCAGGCGTCGAGACAATCGCGCCGTCGCAGATCAGTTCCGTCATGCGCATGGTTCCGTCGACCGCGATGCGCAGCTTCGCCGCCTGGTAAGTCTGGCGGAACAGGGACACCTCGTTGATTGCGCGCTGCTTGTTGTGTGCACCTTGTGCCGACACGGTTTCCATGCAGAGCGGGTGGAGAACGGTGATCTCCGCCTGTTCGAGCCGGCGGACGAGATCGTTCTCGCGATATTCGTTCATCAGGAAGCCGACCGATCCGCGGTTCATGCCGTAGATCGGAGTGCGCCTGCGCATGTGCCGATGCATCGTCTGGAGCATCAGCCCGTCGCCGCCAAGGGCCACGATCACGTCTGCCTCTTCGGGCGTTGCGTCCCCGTATCGCGCCGCGAGCTCCGAGCGGGCCGTGACGGCTTCCGGTGTCTCTGACGCAACGAACGCGATCGACTTGAATCGGCTGGGCATGGGTTGTTGGGCTTGATCGGGGGGCGACGAGCGCGCACTAGATCACGATGGCTTGGGGTTGTCACAGCCCCAGGCCATAACCGCGATCGATTCTAATAAGTTGGGCATGATGTCGACCGATCGGCCGATCCTCATCTACACGACCTTCCCAACCTTCGACGACGCAA
>JBKJVQ010000145.1:0-2598 GCA_046717125.1 Methyloligellaceae bacterium | reverse complement strand
AGCCCGTGCGCGATGCGCTGGCCGAACCGGGTGTCGGCCGCATAGACGTCGCAGAGGTGCAGCGGATTGTCGTCGCCGGACAGCCGCGCAAATCCGACCACGTCGGAGTCCATCACGGTCTTCATCAGGCTTTCGCGCATGCCGACGTGCAGGTCCTCGAAATTGAGGACGCGAAGCATGCGCGGATCGACCGGCTGTGTGGCCATGGCGGATAACTTGACCAAGTCTTAACGCGCCTGACAGGGCGCCATTCCGCGCCCGCGCGCAATAGCACTTTCGGCGGCCCGGGCCACCGGATGAGCGGGCGGAGTTTCCGTCCCTCTTCCCTTCCGGAAGGCCCTAACTCCCGCAAATCGCTTGGATTAACCGGATATTCAATCGCCGCTGCTACAGTCCCGCCGGCTTGGGGAACACGCCCTCGATTCCGATTGATCAGAGGTGCGGGGCGCTTTCGAAGCGGCCGTATGCCTACGGGGAGCAGGACATGGCTGTCGATATGTCGATGCCGGTACTCGTCGTTGACGATTACAACACGATGATCCGCATCATCCGCAATCTGTTGAAGCAGCTCGGCTTCGAAGACATCGACGATGCCTCCGACGGCTCGGCCGCGCTCTCCAAGCTGCGCGAGAAGAAATACGGCCTCGTGATCTCCGACTGGAACATGGAGCCGATGACCGGCTACGAGCTGCTCAAGGAAGTGCGCGCCGATCCGGGCTTGAACAAGACGCCTTTCATCATGGTGACGGCCGAGTCCAAGACCGAGAACGTGATCGCGGCGAAGAAGGCGGGCGTGAACAACTACATCGTGAAACCGTTCAACGCGCAGACGCTCAAGACCAAGATCGAGGCGGTGTTCGCCGAATAATTCTCCGCCCGCGCAGAATGAAAAATTTGCGAGCAGACTTTGCAGTGGGAGCGGGCCCGCGTCTTGCGGGGCAAGGGCAGGAGTTGAGCCATGGCGATCGCGGACACGAGCCATTTCGATAGTCTCGTCGACTTTCTGAAGCAGTAGCGCGAGAACGTCACGTTCCACGACATCATCGCGCTCGCTGAAGTTTCCGCCCAGTCGCTGCAGAGCTTCTTCCAGGCGATGGACGCGAAGGTCTATGGCGAGCTGCGCGAGATCGCCGGCTATATCGAGACCATGCGCCACGAGATCGGCGCGTTGCAGGTCAACGATCCGAAGAACAGCCGCATCCCGGCCGCCGGCGAAGAGCTCGGCGCAATCGTGCAGGCGACCGAAACGGCGATCAACACTATCATGGATTGCGCCGAGGCGCTAATGAGCGCCGACGCAAACGATGCGGCCGCCTACAAGGCACTGGTGGACGAGAAGATGCTGGTGATCTTCGAGGCATGCTCGTTCCAGGACATTACCGGCCAGCGCATCGCCAAGGTGGTCGAGACCTTGCAGCACATCGAGGAGCGCGTATCGCGCTTTGCAGACGTGATGCAGGCCAAGGATATCGACGGCTTCCTCACCGAGAGCGAACGGGAGCGCGGCGAGCGCAGGGAGAGAGGTTCCTGCTGCACGGCCCGCAGCTTGCGGGCGGCGGCGTCGACCAGGCGAAGGTCGACGAGATGTTTCCGTGGTTCCTTTGCGCATGATCCGATTCCGAAAACCGGTTCCCACTTTTCGGGATCATGCGCGTCACCACACCAGCCTTCGCGTCACCGCTTTCGGCATTTGCCCCGCGGCGGCGAACATCGTCTTGAGCGCCTCGGGGTCGGGATCGTCGCGGTGGCCGAGTTCCTCGGCATGGATGCCGGCGGTGACGAACAGGCAATCGACGCCGAGATCGTGCGCGCCCTTCAGGTCGGTGCGCACCGAGTCGCCGATCGCCAGTACGCGATCGAGCGGCACTGATTTGCCTTTCGCGCGCGTGACCTTCGCCAGCGCAAGATCGTAGAGCGGCCGGTACGGCTTGCCGGCGTAGAACACCTCGCCACCTTGCTCGACATAAAGGTCCGCGATCGCGCCCGCGCAATAGACGAGCTTGTTGCCGCGCTCCACCACGACATCCGGGTTGCCGCAGAGCATGAACAGATTGCGCGCGCGCAGTTGCGCGAGCAAGTCGCGGTAGTCGTCCGGCGTTTCGACTTCGTCGTCGAACAGGCCGGTGCAGACAACGTAAGCCGCTTCCTCCACCGTGGTGAATGGCGCGTCGAGCCCGGTGAAAATCGAATGATCGCGCTCCGGCCCGATCAGGAATACGCTTTGCCCGGCGCGCTGCGCGACGACGGAGCGCGTCACATCGCCGGAGGTCACGATGCCATCGTAGACCGACCTCGGCACTTTCAGGTGATCGAGAAACTTGATCACGCCTTCGCCGGGGCGCGGCGCATTGGAGATCAGCACGACGCTGCCGCCCATTTCGCGAAAACGCGTGAGCGCGTCGCAGGCAGGCGGGGTCGCCGCAACGCCGTTGTGGACCACGCCCCATATGTCGGACAGCACCGCGTCGTAATTCGGCGCAAGCATCGCGAAGTGGTCAGTGAGGATTGGGACTGTCATGAGGACCCTGAAAGGCGGGCGGATCGTTTAGACGATCGAACGCGCCGAGGCTAGCCTTGCGCGCGGCGCACGATACCGCG
>JBKJVQ010000144.1:0-10471 GCA_046717125.1 Methyloligellaceae bacterium | reverse complement strand
TGGCGCGGACTGGAATCCTTTCAACTAGCTCATCGTCCCGCGACCCAAGTCTTGAGAATGCGGATGTCGCCAGGCTCGAACGCGACGATGTCGGCGCGGAAGCCGGGCGCGAGCCGGCCGAACTCATCGTCAAGGCCGAGAAACCGCGCTGGCTCGGTCGACGCAAAGCGTAAGGCGTCGGTCAGGTTGACCCCGAGCAGGCGGACGCAGTTCCGCACTGCGCTGGCCATATCGAGCGCCGCGCCCGCCAGCGCGCCATCCGATCGTGTGCAGCGTCCGTCCCGGCAAATGATCTCCTGACCATAGAGGCTGAAGCTCGATCTGCGGCCCCCGACCGGCGGCATCGCGTCGCTGACGATCATCGGACTGGCCGCGCCGCGCAAAGCCAGCCGCAGCATGGCGGGATCGACATGCGCGCCATCGACGATCATGCCGAACCGCGCGCCGTCTGCCTCCAGCGCCGCGGCGATGGGACCGGGATCGCGGCTGCCGAGCGGGCGCATGGCGTTGAAGAGATGTGTAAATCCCGTGAGGCCGTCGGCGAGCGCGGCCTGCGTTTCTCCGTAGGTCGCGACCGAGTGCCCGAGCGAGACTCTGACACCGCACGCGACGAGCCGCGCGATGAATCCCGGCGGCATGCGTTCGGGCGCGAGCGTGACCAGCGTGACGCCATCGGTCAGCGATGTCAGCAGCGCCTCATCGTCATCCGTCGGTAAACGGATCAATGCAGGATCATGCACGCCCGGCTTTTGGGGCGACAGATACGGTCCCTCGAAATGAATACCGAGAACGCTCGGGTTGACCGTGTGGCTTCGGGCCACCGCATCGAGCGCGGCGCGCATCTTCGCATAGGTGTCGGTTATGAGCGTCGGCAGAAAGCCGGTCGTCCCGAAGCGGCGGTGCGCCGCCGCGATCGCTTCGATGCCTTCCGGCGTTGGCATATCGTTGAACAGAACGTCGCCGCCGCCGTTCACCTGGATGTCGATGAAGCCTGGCGCGAGCCATGCGCCGGTGGGCAATGTCTCGCACGGCATCTCGTCCGGCAGCTCGTGGGTAGGCAGGACCGACTCAATCCGCGAATCCTCGATGGTGACTGCATGGTTTTCGAGCAGCGCGAGTCCATCGAAAACGCAGGTCGCGGCGATCGCGAAGCGGCTCCCGTTCATGTCGTGCGCGTGACCTTTTCCAGATGGCGCGGACGGTCGACATCCATGCCGAGACGCTGCGCGAGCGGCACGATCATGGCGTAGAAACTCTGGATCAGGCACACGGCGTCCGTATCCGGATGGTCGGGCGGAAGCGCCGGGAGACGCGCCTGGTCGTTGGCCCCTGGCTCGGCAACGAACAACGCCGTACCCTTCTCACGAAGATCGGCAGCGAGGCGTTGCAGGCCGGGCGCTGTTGCGTCCCCCGTCATGAACAGGAGAATTGGATAGGAGCGCCCTGCCAATGCCACCGGTCCATGCAGGAATTCCGCGCCGCTGAAGGCTTCGGCGTGGAGGTTGCAGGTCTCTTTGAGCTTGAGCGCGGCTTCCCGGGCGATTGCGAGCGTTGGCCCTCTGCCGATCGTTGCGAGGCTTTGGCTCGCGGCGAGGATTTTGGCGGCGGCGTCCCAGTCGAGCCTGGTCGCGGCGTCGAGCCTGTCGGGCAGGCGTTCGATCGCGGCGGATAAGGCCTCGTCGTCTGCCCACGCGGCGGTCAATCGCAGCAGCGCGGTAAGCGAAGCGACGAATGTCTTGGTCGCCGCCACGCTGAGTTCCTTCCCGGCTTGCATGGGCAGCACGATCTCGCAACTCAACGCGAGCGGGCTGTCCACATCATTGACCAGCGCCACGGTCAGCGCGCCCGACGCCCGCGCGCTCTTTGCCTGCGCGACGAGGTCGTCGCTGCGTCCCGATTGGGAGATCGCGAGGAAAAGCTGATCCTTGAGGCGCAAATGCTGGCCATAAACGCTCGCAATGCTGGGCGCTGCGGCCGCGACGGGAATGCCGAAATAGCGCTCGATCAGATATTTGCCGAAAGTCGCCGCATGGGCTGAGCTGCCGCGCGCGCAGGTGACGGCGATTTTGGGCGGCGTATCCCTCAGCCGCGCAATGAGACGCGCCAAAGGCTCTGCGAGCCCCGCCGCCTGACGCCGAACGGCGTCGGGCGTCTGCCCCAGCTCCTGTTCCATGCGTGTCGGTTGCGCGGTCATGCGTCTAGATCACGATGACTTCGGGTCTAATCAACCCGAAGTCATAAACGTGATCGGATCCAAGACTTGAGCATGATGTTGTCCGAAAACCGTTACACACTTTTCGGCATCATGCTCTACGCGGCAAGCGATGCGGCCTCGACTTGTCCCCGCGCGAGCAGAAGCGCGCCGCTCAGCGCATCGCTCGCCGGCGGGACCAAACTGCTCGTTGTCTCGTTCGCGAGCCAGGGATGAAGCGGCAATGCCAAGCCGCCGCAAAGCGATAGACACGCGACCCCACGCGAAACGAGCCGCCCCGCCAGCGCGTCGATATGGGCGGCGGCTGTCCGCATCAGCTCGCAGGCCGCTGTGTCGCCCCGCGTCGCATGATCGACGATGAGCGGCGCCAGCACCGCGAAGTCGCACGGCCGGGCCGTTCCCATCCATCGCACAATGCGGTGGGGGTCCGACTGAAACCGCGCGAACGCCCCACGCAGGAGGCCAGTCCAGCCGATGCGGCCGTCATGCGCCCAGAGGATCCTGCGCGCGAGCTCAAGTCCAAGCCACGCACCGCTGCCTTCATCCGAAACCGGAAATCCCCAGCCGCCGACGCGATGGCACGTGCCGTCGACCATGCCCCAACCCACAGTGCCGGTGCCGACGATAATGACGCCTCCATCGCCGCCAAGATGCGCTCCGGCGCATGCGGCGTGCGCATCGGTCGTGAACACGACATGCCCAAACGGATGCGCAAGCAGCCGGATCGCATCGAGATCTATCGGCTCGCTCGCTCCCGCAAGTGCGAGGCACGCCACGGTTCGCGAATGGTCGCGCGGCAGGCCGGCCGCGGCGAGGCCCTGGTTGGCGGCGTCGAGCACCGCGCTGAGGCTTTCCTTTGCGCCAAGGCGGATATTGGCGGGGCCGGCAATACCTTCGCCGAGCGTCAGACCCGCTTCATCGGTCAGGCGGGCGCGGCAGCGTGTGCCGCCGCCATCGACGCCGAGATACAGGCGTTGCAACGCTTTGCACTCCAATGTTTCATCGATTGGTGTTACGCGATCACGTTCATCACTTGGGATCGATTCAATTCGAAGTCATCGTGATCTGGAGCCACAAATAACCTGAATTTGGGCCGCTGCGAGGCGGAAAGCGCAATAATCGAAATGCTATGAGTACCGAGCGGCCAAGTCCGCGCTTTTCCGACATCGACCTCTGGCCGCCCGCCGATGCGCTCGACGCCATGATCGACGGGCAATTCGGCGCAGTGGCCGCCGTGCGCGCGGCGCGTCCCGCGATCGAAGCCGCCGCCCTTGCCATGGAACAGCGCCTGAAGGAACGCGGCCGCCTCGTCTATGCGGGCGCGGGAACGTCCGGGCGGCTGGCGGTCCAGGATGGCGCGGAACTCATGCCGACATTCGGATGGCCGCGCGAACGGCTGCTGCTTCTCATCGCCGGCGGTGAACAAGCGATGATGCGCGCCGTTGAAGGCGCCGAGGATCAGATCGAGCGCGCCCGGGAAGTTGTGTCGGAGCATACAATCGATCCGGACGATGTGCTCATTGCCGTGGCGGCAAGCGGAACGACTCCGTTTACGCTTGCGTGTCTGCGCGAAGCCAATCGGTGCGACGCGCTGACCGTCGGCATCGCGAACAATTCCGGCACGCCGATCCTGGCCGAGGCTGTCCATCCAATTCTGCTTGAGACCGGCTCGGAACCCATCGCCGGCTCAACCCGGATGAACGCCGGAACAGCGCAGCGCATCACGCTCAACCTTCTCTCCTCCCTGTTGATGATTCGGCTTGGCCGCGTCTATCGCGGCTTGATGGTCGATGTGCAGGCGTCGAACGCAAAGCTCGTGCAGCGGACCGAGAACATGCTGTGCCAGCTCACCGGCAAGAGTTGCGAGGAAGCCCGCGCCGCGCTCGCGGCGGCGGGCGGCAGCGTCAAGCTTGCCGTGCTCCTGCTCGAAGGGTGCGATGTTGATGAGGCGCGGGCGCTGCTCGATCGCACCTCTGGCCGGCTTCGTTCCGCGATTGCCCTCAAACGCGGCATGGACTGAAGCGTTATTCACTCATGCCTTTCGCAACACTGGCATGTAATCCGTTGGCTGATTAACCTAAGCGCTACTAAACACCTAAAAACAGGTTAAGCTCCTAATCTGAACCACTTTTCCCAGATTATAAATCAATCTGTTCTCGATTTACGGCGGTAAAGCGCCTAATTTCCACTTGCTCACCGGTCCAGATCCGGCCGAAGCGCCGCAAATTTCTCCCTGCGCGGGCGTAGGCGCATGTGTGTTCGTGCGAGCAATCAGTCGGCCTTAAGGGCGCGGTCCAGATTCCGCACCCGGAGACTTGCATGACCATTAGATCCCGGATCACCCTATTTCAGGCCGTCATTACGCTCGCCCTGTTGACGATGGCCTTCGTCACCTACACGACCATCCGCGCGACCGACTATCAGCTCAAGCGCGTCGAGGTCAGCAATCACCAGCTGGAATCCATTACCGCTCTCAAGGTGAACGCTAATCGCTTCGCAGAACAGATCGCGGAGCTCCTGCTCATTGGTGAGCCCGAGCGTCCCGATTTCGAAAGCGCCCGCGCGGAGCTGGAAGAGGGCTTCGCGCGGCTTCAGCGGACGACAGATCAGGAGGCGGAATTTCTCAGCGCGTATCGCGGTGTGCTGGTGGAGCGGCTGGACGAGAACTTTCGCGTTCAGCGGATGAAGACGCTGTATCAGGAGATCAGCAAGGCGTTCGAGGAAATCGTCCGGCTCCGTGACGAGGGCAAGGTGGACGAGTCCATCCTGATGTTCCGGCGGGAGATCGAAAACCGGCTCGATGCGGAATTCGAGGCGCTACTCAAAGCGGCCACGCTCGACGAACGTGAGGAAGTGGACCGCACCGAACGCGAAGCAGCGCTCCTGTGGCGGCAGCTTACCTGGGTTACGCTGCTCACGGCGCTCGCCGCCATTTTAGTTTGCATCGTCACCGGCACGCGCCTGCTGCAAAAACTGGTCAGGCCCATCATGCTGCTGACCCAGGGCACGGAAGCCATTGCCCGCGGCGAGCTCGACCATCGCATCCGCTATGACAGCGGCGACGAGCTCGGAACGCTCGCCCGGCGCGTCAACTTTATGGCAGCCGAAAGTGAAGAGCGGCGGACCCAACTCATGGAGGCTCAGACCGGGCTCGAACGGCAAGTTTCCGACCGCACCCAGCAGCTCGCCACCGCGAATAATCGCCTGACCGAAGTCGACCGTTTGCGCATCAGGTTTCTCGCCGACATCAGCCACGAGATCCGAACGCCGCTCACTGCCTTGCGCGGTGAAGCCGAGATCGCGCTTCGGCACGGTTCGAAGCCGGAATCGGTTTACCGCGACGCGCTCGGCCGCATCGTCGCGCACAGCACGGACATGGGGCATCTTGTCGAGGACATCATGTTCCTGGCCCGCTCGGAAGCCGACACGCTCCGCTTCGAGTTCCGTCCCATCGTACTCCAGGACGTCATGGACGAAGCGCTGCAGGAGACGGCCGTGCTTGGGCGCGCCGCCCGGGTCTTGGTGAACGCCCACTATCCCAACCATCCGATTTGGATCAATGCGGACGAGCAGCGTCTGAAGCAGGCCATCGTCATTCTGCTCGACAACGCCTGACAACAAAGCAAACTTTACGGCCTTGAGACCGTAAGTCATCATCGAGTCGTAGGTTTTTGCTGATGCCAATCGTCAGAACTATCTGCCATATCGATGTTCCCGCCTGACGCTGGTGCTCAAGGGAAGGACTGGCGGTGGAGGCAGTCAGCAGCGAACTCGTCTCCGCGCGTCTATTCCCTGTTTTGCGGGTAAATACAGCGAAATTCGTGGATCTTCGGGCTGGAGGCGACAATAGTCCCCGGCTTTCGGAAGGAAATTCAATTGCTTACCATCATGTTCCTTAGTCGCCAAAACAGGGCAAATTGGGGGGTAAACAGGCAACCGGGGATGCATTCATAACAGGGGTCTCGGCGGCGGCGCAGCGTGCCTCGATCCCTTCAGTTGGGGGGCACTCGCCGACATAGCTGTTCTCGACCCGAGGCTGCCGGATTGCGCTAGGTTCGAATCCCCCGAAGCAATGCAGCGACCCACGCAAACTACATCTCTGAAACTATATCAAGCCACCGATTTAGCACTTGCCACAAGGGCGTTCATAACCCCATTCTCAGACCGATAAAGATCGCTTAACTCCAAACACGAGAAATCCAACCTTGTAAAAAGTACAACATAAAAAAGTTGGGAACTTCGAAAGAGGAGGCTTGTTAATGGCTCAATATATCCTTTCTGATCCCAACTTTAGCGACGGCACTCGCAAGGAAGTTATTGAGCAAATAATTGGTCAATTTCGCGATAGGCCAGGCGTAAAGCTCATAGGGTACGAGCCCGACCCTGATTTCGATCGGCTTCCTGCGGAGTTGCTAGGGCGTCCAGAGCAAATTCGGGAAGCGCTGCTCGACGCCGCGGGCAAAGCGTACGAACTCATCGACATGGAGAAGCAGCACGGGCGCCATCCGCGCATCGGAGCAGTCGACACCATTGAGATCTATCCTGCGAAAGACATCACAATTGATGAGTGCCGCGATTTCGCTGAAGAGCTCGGCAACGAGCTGTTCAAGCGATACGACGTGCCCATCTATTTTACCGGTAAGAACGCTCGGCGCCCTGATAGGGAAGGTCTGACTGTCATCCGTAAGGGGAACTACGAAGGCCTCCGAGAGGCGGTACTGAAAGAACCCGATCGAGCTCCCGACCTCGGACCAGCAAAACTGCATCCGACGGCGGGCGCCACCATTGTCGGAGCTGTTGAGGAGCACGATGCATATTTCAACGTCGTGCTCGACACAACCGACCTCTCCATCGCCAAGAAGCTTGCGAGCTATGTGCGCGGCAAGACAGGTGGCTTCACAAACATTCAGGGTGTGATCGGGCTCCCTAATACCCATCGCCGCACAGGGAAGGCTGTCGTCATTGTCTCATGCGAGATCAGCAACCCGCTGAAGACGCCTCTCCACCGCGTCTACAATCTCCTGAAGGATGAAGCCGCTAGATACGGCGTGAATGTCATCGCCGGGCAGGTCTGCGGAACGATCGGAGCGGAGGTGCTCGTTCAGACGGCCGAGTGGTACTTGAAGCTCGAAGGAATAAACGGTCCCTGGGATTACCAGAGCCAGATACTTGAAAACCACCTTCTAGAACTTGAATCCTGACGGCTCGGAAGCTGGCACGTGACTCAAACGATCTAAGGAAATGCTCACCAGTCTTGCTTCATAAGGAGGGCGAGACGAACGTCTCGCTTAGCGCACATGGCAGCGAGAACGTTAACTGAAAAAGGGACTCCTTTTTCGCAACACGGCGTCTTCGAAGAACCGCAAATGCGGCGAGACGTCAATTGGTTGCAGGTCGTTTTCATCTCAGCCGGCGCGCCCGCCCTCGTCATGTTTAATCTGGGTGGCCTTGCGGCAGTGGTGGGCACGATATCGCCCTTGATCTGGGCGGTGTCGGTCGTGCTCGGCTTCCTCGAACTCTATGTTTACGCGGAAATCGCGGGTCTCCATCCAAGCAAGTCGGGCGGCACCGCCGTTCACGGGGCCACGGCGTGGGTGCGATACAGCAAGATCGTTGCGCCGATGTCGATCTTTTCCAACTGGCTCGCCTGGAGTCCGATTCTCGCGATCGGCTCCGGGCTAGCGTCGGGCTATCTGCTTTCAATTTTTTTACCCGCCGACCACCCCTTCAGCACTTGGAAAATAACTCTGCTCGACCTTGGCTGGGTTCAGCCCGATCTCACGGTCCGGATCAACGCTCAGTTCATCATCGGCACCATCATCATGGTGCTCGTGTGGAGCGTTCAGCACGCAGGAATTTTAAGGACGGCCCGGGCGGCGACCATCCTGACGATCGGCGGCTTGCTGCCGCTCATCTTCGTGACAGTCATTCCGCTCTTCACGGGTCGAATCGACCTGAACAATTTCTCCCCGTTCGTTCCGCTGAACGGCTCATGGAACCTTGAAGGTTGGCGTCTTGTCTTCGGCGGGCTTTTCCTCGCCGCCTGGTCAACCTACGCGGCAGAGACGGCGGTTTGTTACATGAGTGAGTTCAAAGCGCCGGGTGCAGATGCGCCGAAAGCCATCCTGTGGTCCGGCGTCATTTGCATAGCGCTTTATGTCTTAGTCCCATTCGTATTCCAGGGCGTTCTCGGCACAAATTATATGATGACCCCGGGAATCGTGTCGGGTGAGACCGTAGGTGTGGCTCTCGCCAGTATGGTGAACGCGGGTCCAGCCGCGACGAAATTCATCGTGGTCATTCTCACCTTCACGCTAATCCTTGGCATCATGACGGCGATGGCAGGGTCGTCGCGCACCCTCTACGAAGGCGGACGCGATGGTTGGATGCCCAAGTACCTTAGTCAACTGAATAAGCATGGCATCCCGACGTATGCGATGTGGACCGATCTCGCTTTCAATGCGCTCTTGCTGCTCCTGTCCAATTATTTGTTCGTGCTGGCCGTCTCGAGCGTCAATTACGTTCTGTTCCACTACCTGAACCTCAATGCAGGCTGGATCCATCGCATCGATAATTCAAAAGTTAAGCGGCCATACTGGGCGCCACAGCCCCTCTTTATCATTGGAGCCTGCCTGGCATTCTTCAACGCATTCCTGATCGGGGCCGGGGCGAACGTGTGGGGTCCCGGTATCCTGTGGCTCGGACTGCTCTGTGCCTTCATTTCGGTGCCGATTTTCTATTATCGGCACTACATCGTCGACAAGGGCAAGTTCCCCCCGGAGATGCTCAGCGACCTCGTGCCTGAAGGCGAGAGCGATGTAGGACCAACGAGGGCGGGGAATCTCCCTTATTACGCCCTTGCCGGGGGGATCGCCTCATTGGCCGCCGGCTACATCATCTTCTGGAGCGGACTCTTCATTTAGCGCCAAGGCCGATCTCAATCTGCGCGACCCCGCAGAATCCCCTTGTCTACGCTTCGAATAAGGGCGCGGCGTTTCGGGATCTTCTCCGAAGCCGTCGAAGTCGCGCCGGTCGTGCATGGCCGGCGATCAGGTCACCATCCTCGCCAACGAGAGGCGGGTTCGTGATACCAAAAGCGCGAATACCACGTTTTCGGTCGGCAACATGTTAATTCCTTCGTTGCATGTGTGCGATACATCCTCCAAGCGCAAAGCTGAAATTTATTCACGACACGATGGCCAACCTGATCGACATTCCAAGGAGCCGCGAGCTTCTTGACCTTGCGCTTACTTGCCCCACTAGTGGTTAGGTAAAGACCGCTCGGGTTATCACTCGTCGTCCCGCGACCCAGCATTCCCGCACCCGTGGTGAAAGCTTCTATGTTTTGGTCCAAGCGAAGTCGCCGCGTCTCTTCATCCACACGTGCGAGCTTAACGCCAAGGAAAGCCACCCTGTTCCTCCGAGGCAACTGCGGTGGGCTCACAGCTTGTAGCTGATGTCCGATGCGCCGGTGGGATAGGCGAACATCGTCGTCTTGAGCTGTTCGGCCGTGAGCCCCTGGCGAATGGCGAGCGCGAAGAGGTTGATGACCTCGTCAGCGTACGGCCCCACCAGGTGCGCTCCAATGACAAGATCGTTTTCGACCCCGCGCGCAGCCGTACCAGTTCCTAATACAACCAGATCGAATTGCTGTGCCATCACTCACCCGCCAAGGCAGGCGCGCAACAATTTCCGGCCGTTCCGGTCGCTCTTGTTTCCTGAATTGGCGGGCATGGGACGGAGCCGTAGGAGCAGAACACGCAGCAATCGTCCTCCTTAGGCCGCAAGAGCGCCCCGCAGCCCTTGCAGTCGTAAAAGAACTGGCAGGCGTCGGTCGGCATTGTTTCGGTCGTTTGCTTTCCGCAGTGCGGGCAGGTGAGCGTCGAGCGCAATTCCATCATGAATTTTCCTTTCGCTGCCGACGCAGGATAAGCGCCCAGCCTACAAGTCCTAAACTCAGCACCAGAGCGGGGATCGCGATGTAATCGGCCTTCGCTGCCAAAGCGGACAGCCCCACCGTGCCAAACACGACCGCCAGCAGCGGAGTCGCACAACAGATCGCCGCCACGACGGTGCCCACGACTCCCGTCCGCATGAGTGCGCGGTCATCCATGAAACTCAGTTCTCCTGCACATGCGCGGGAAACCCCGCATTGGTGACAGCAAGCGTCAAAGCTTCCGGCGTAACCAGCCCATCATCAAAAGTGACGGTCGCCGTCGTCCCGTCCGCTTGTTCCAAAACATCGACCCGGCTTACGCC
>JBKJVQ010000143.1:0-43215 GCA_046717125.1 Methyloligellaceae bacterium | reverse complement strand
ACTCCCTTGGTAAGGGAGAGGTCCTGAGTTCAATCCTCAGCGGCAGCACCAGCCCTCATATTGCCAAATTCCGCCTGTGCACCGCGTCATTACAAACGCGTCATGGGGCGCAACGCCTATTGTCATTGCCTAGCGGCACGCATTAATTTCGCCGCTGTCATCGGGCGGGAGCGCCCGGAATGCGGTTCGTGGCTTTTATCGCTGAGCCGTCGACCTATTCGCCTGTTCTCATGGTGACCATGAGCATTGGGGGCGAAGTTCACGAGAGGGATACCCGGATGCCAAGTTTTTTGAATACCGTTCGTTCGATTCGTTCTTTGGGGCTTGCCGCATTGATGGCGGCGTTCGCCGCCGTCAGCCTGCCAGCAACCGAAGTCATGGCCGACCCTGTCGTAGACCAGCAGTGTCGTCAGGATTACAAGCGGCTATGCGGCATGCACCCGCCGCGTAGCGCAGAGACACGTCGCTGCATGGAAGTTCGGCGCAAGGCATTGTCGCGAGGCTGCGTCAATGCGCTGGCGAGCGCCGGCATGATCCCGAAGAAGTATCTGAAGGATACGCGTCGTCGCTAATTCGCTACAGCGCGGTCAAAAGGCGATCTGGAGTGTGACCGATTCCATCGGAAAACGGTCATGCTCCAGTCGATTTCGAACGCACGGACCAGTTCGTATATCTCGATTGAGGTAGGCCGGGATGTGCGGACGATTCACGCAGGATTTCAGTTGGGCGGAAATCCACGCGCTTTACCAGCTGACCGCCCAGCCGCCGCAAAATCTCTCCGCATCCTGGAATGTCGCGCCGACTGACGACGCGAGCGTTGTGGTGCGTGACGATGACGGTCGTCGCCTGTTCCGCAAAATGCGATGGGGGCTCCTGCCCTTCTGGGTGAAGGATTTCCAGGAAGGCGCGAAGATGATCAACGCGCGCGCAGAGTCCGTGGTGGAGAAGCCCGCGTTCCGCGAAGCGTTTCGTGCGCGCCGCTGCCTCGCGCCGGCGGGCGGCTTCTACGAGTGGAAGCGCGAGGGCAAGGCCAGGCAGCCCTGGTACATCACCCGCGCGGACGGTGCGCCGCTGACCATGGCCGGGCTATGGGAAACGCGACGCGGAGAAGACGCGGCCGAATTGCAAAGCTTTACGATTCTCACGACTTCCGCGAACGCATTCATGTCCGCCTTGCACGACCGCATGCCGGTGGTCCTTGAGCCGGACCAGTTCGAACCCTGGCTCAGCGACGGCGGAGTCGGACTTCTTCAACCCGCCGCTGAAGGCATGCTCCAGCGCTGGCCCGTCAGTCAACGGATGAATTCCTGGAGGCACAACACGCCGGACTGCATCGCGCCGTTGACCGAAGAGGCGCCGCAACTTCTATAGCCGTCGCCGCCGATTACACCGACCAATCCTCACAGCGCAGCCCCGGCACGCGCGAGAACTCGCGCATGTTGCCCGTGACGAGCAGCGCATCGCGCCGTCGCGCCTGTGCGGCGATGAGAACATCATAGGCGCCGATCGGGGTTCCCAGACGTTCAAGTCCGGCACGGATTTCACCAGCCTCTCTGCCGTCTTCAGCGTCAAACGGCAAAATATTGATCGGCCCGCTCAGGAAATCCGCCAGTCTTTGCTGGTTCTCGGATTTCAATCTGCTCTTGGCGATGCCGAAGCTCAGCTCGAAAATCACGAGAGAAGATATGGCTACTTTGCCCGAGCTCAGCTGTTCGTCAAAACGGATTACAAGCTGGCGCGGAGAGCGCCTCAAGACACCGATAATGGCGTTGCTATCGAAGCAGATCATTTGTCGAAGTCGATATCATCACCATCCGGCATCGGCGGTTGTTCTCTCCCCTCCTCCATAAACGGGATGTCCTTGTAAGTGTCGAGCTGCGCCGACCACCCAACGACATCGAACTCCACCGGCTCAAGCAACACACCGCGGCCAACGCGGCTCACCTTGACCTCCGTGCCGGGCAGCCGGAATTCCTTCGGCAGCCGAACGGCCTGACTTCGTCCATGCATAAAGAGCTTGGCCGTCTTCCGGTCTGACATCCACGCCTCCATTTCCGATGATATCCATCAATGATACCAAATGGTATCTATCAATGATAGATACCACAGCGGCGCGGCATCTTCAGACGGTCCCTGCGTAAAGCGACCACGCGGCATAGCAAAGCACGATGGCGAGGATAGGCCTAAGCAGCCAATCCGGCGCGCGCCCCGAAAACGATGTGCCGACCCACATGCCGGGGATCGATCCTGCCAGAAGCGCAATCAGGAGCATGAAGTCCACATGGCCGAGACCCATATGGCCGATGCCGCCCAGAAGGGTAAGCGGGATCGCATGCGCGATGTCGACGCCAACGACCCGTCGTGCCGCAAGTGCCGGATAGAGTGCGGCAAGGACCGCCACGCCCACCGCCCCGGCCCCGACGGACGTCAGGGTAACCAGCACGCCCAGTGCCACGCCGAATGCCACCGTGAGGGCGCCGCTCGATGACGATCCGTTCTCGCCATCGGCCGGATGTCCGCGCATGAGCAATGGGTAAAGCAGGATGGCTAGTGCCGAGATTGGCAACGCGAACGCAAGCCCGATCCTGATCGCCCGAGTCAAGGCGTTCATGTCGGCCTGTGTCATCGACAACCAAACGAGCGTAAGCGCCGCAGCGGGTATGCTGCCTGCGGCGAGCAGCGTGACGATCCGCCAATTGAAGTTCCCCATGCGGTGATGGCGGAAGCCGGCGGACAGCTTCGTAATCGCGGCGAACAAGAGATCCGTGCCAACGGCGACTGGCGGCGCGACGCCGAAGGTCGAGATCAGAAGCGGCGTCATGATCGCCCCGCCCCCAACGCCCGTCATGCCCACAAGAAGCCCTACGCCTGCGCCGGCGAGCGCCAGCGGCAGGTAGGCCATTAAGCCCCCGAACTCCATATTTCGACGCTACTCCCTCAAGCATCCGACGCGCTGTCTTCTTTGCGAGACGTCACGCGTCAGCACCCGATCACGTTCGTGGTCAGAAATCGACCCTCTCGGTCTCTGGATCTGTAGGCTGTCTTAAAGATCAATCAGCACAGGCACGCCCGCCTGCCGCATGAGACTCGCGACTTCATGCGCGCGGCGTTCGAACTCCGCAGTGTCGCTCGGACTGTCGCGGAGATCGGCACAGAGACCCCTTGCGAGGGTCTGGCGGGTCAGCACATAGGCATGACGCCCAAGTGTTTCCCCGGCGGTCGCATCGGTGATGACGCCACCGGCGACGGTCGCGCCATCCAAAGCGTCGACGAGCATGAACGCTCCGGTGCCGCGGTACGATTCGAATCGGTCGAGGCCCGTCGAGCGCCCCAGCGTGATGCGGGCATCGGCGATATCGTTCATGCCGCAACTGTCGGCGCGGCTGACCGACAGCGTCTCGAAGTCGACCAGCGCGTCGATATTCAGCGCGGCGACCGGCACGACATCGGTCGCGGAGCGGAACAGATAGGTTGACTTCGCATCGAACGGCCGCTCCGACAACCAGACCATGCGCGCATTGACCGCGTTCGCGGCGACCGCCGGGCTCTCGCAATGCGACAGCACGGCGCCGCGCGAAATGTCGAGATCGACTGAGAGCGACAGGGTGACGGCGTCGCCGGAGACAGCCTCGTCGCGGTCACCGCCCATCGCCGATATGCGTGAGACATGCGCGGCCAGCCCGCTCACCGGCTCGACGACGGCGTCGCCCACCCGAATGCGACCCGCCGTGACGGTGCCCGCATAGCCGCGGAAATCGGCGCCGGATCGGATCACGAGCTGAACGGGAAAGCGGAACGGTGACTCTGCGTCATGGCCGCGCGGATCGAGCGTCGCCAGATGCTCGACGAGCGTCGGGCCGTCATACCAGGCCATCGCGGCCGAACGCGCCGCGACGTTGTGGCCCTGCAGCGCCGCTACCGGAATGGTCGTGACCTCCTCAAACGAGAACAGCCGCGCGATATCGCGGAAATCGGCGTCGATCGCATCGAACCGGGCCTGGCTGAAACGCACGAGATCCATCTTCGCGACGGCTAGGATGACTTTCTTGATCCCGACGAGATCGCAGATGGCGGCATGCCGGCGCGTCTGCCGCTTTACGCCATGGCGCGCGTCAATCAGGAGAATGGCGACATCGGCATGGCTCGCGCCCGTCGCCATATTGCGCGTGTACTGCTCATGTCCGGGCGAATCGATAATGACAAACCGGCGTTCGCCGACATCGAAATAACGCCAGGCGATATCGATCGTGATGCCCTGCTCGCGCTCGGCCTGAAGCCCGTCGACCAGCAGGCTGAAATCCAGCGCCTCGCCCTCCTCGCCGACGCGCCGCGCCTTCGAAATGGCGCTCATCTGATCGTCGTAGAGATTGGCCGCTTCCCACAGCAGCCGTCCTATCAGGGTGGATTTCCCGTCATCGACCGAGCCGCAGGTGAGCAGGCGAACCTCACCCGCGACAATGGGGGCGAGGTCGATCTGCGGCGCAAGCGGCTCGATTTTCAGCGCTGCGACGTTCATCAGAAATATCCCTCTTTCTTCTTGTTCTCCATAGCGCCCGCCTGATCGTGGTCGATCAGCCGCCCCGCACGCTCGGACGTCCGCGCCGCCGCAGTTTCGGCGATGATGTCGTCGAGCGTCGCCGCGTTCGAGTCGATCGCCGCCGTCAGCGGCCAGCACCCCAGCGTACGGAACCGTACCTTGCGCATCTGCGGGCGCTCACCGTCGCGCCAGACCATGCGGTCCTCATCGTCGACCATGATGATCTGGCCGTCGCGTTCGACGACCGGCCGTTCCGCCGCGAAATAAAGCGGAACCACATCGAGCTTTTCGAGGCCGATGTAGCGCCACACATCGATCTCGGTCCAATTGGAGAGCGGGAAGACGCGCACGGTTTCGCCCGGCCCGAGCCGTCCGTTCAGGATGCGCCACATCTCTGGGCGCTGCCGGCGCGGCTCCCATCTGTGACCGGCTGCGCGGAATGAGAACACGCGTTCCTTGGCGCGCGAGGCTTCCTCGTCGCGCCGCGCCCCGCCGAAGGCAGCGTCGTAGCCGCCGGCGTCCAGCGCATCGCGCAATGCGTGGGTCTTCATCACGTCCGTGTAGACGGACGGAGAATGATTGAAGGGCGTGATGTTGCGCTTCAGCCCCTCCTCGTTGCTGTGGACGATCAGTTCCAGCCCGAAATCCTTCGCGGTCTTGTTGCGAAAGGCGATCATGTCGCGCGGCTTCCACGTCGTATCGATGTGCAGCAGCGGGAACGGCGGTTTGGACGGAAAGAACGCCTTGCGTGCGAGGTGCAGCAGGACGGTTGAATCCTTGCCGATCGAATACAGCAGCACAGGCTTGCGGAACTGCGCGGCGGCCTCGCGGAAAATATGGATGCTTTCCGCTTCGAGCAGCTTGAGATGCGAAGTGAGCTGGCTCATGCGGCCTTCCCCGTCCGGTTCGGGTTCATGTGAATTCCGCATTCCTTCTTCTCTTCGTTCTCCCACCACCAGCGCCCAGCGCGCGGATGCTCGCCCGGCTGGACTGCGCGCGTGCAAGTCATGCAGCCAATGGAGGGAAATCCCTTCGCGTGCAGCGGATGAAGCGGAACATTGTGGGCGATGAGATAGGAGTTCAGCTGCTCGTCTGACCAATCCGCGATCGGGTTGAATTTTGTCAGCCCGCGCTCCGCGTCCCAAGTCGCGAACGGCACCTCGTCCCGCGTCTCGGTCTGGTCGCGACGGATGCCGGTGATCCACCCCTGCGCGCCCTCGATCGCCATCGATAGCGGCCGCACCTTGCGGATGTCGCAGCAACGGATGCGGTTCTCGACCAAACGGCGGAAGCCGAGCGCGCCATCCTGCTGCGTCAACGCCTCAACTTCTTCGCGCTCCGGCGCGACAAGCCGGATGCGGATGCCGTAGCGCTCCTCCGACGCTTCGACCGTCTCCAGCGTTTCCTGGAACAGCCGGCCGGTATCGAGCGTGAAGACATCGAAATCAGCACCCGCCTCGTAGATCGCGTGGAGGATTGCCTGATCCTCGCGCTGCAACGAGGTCGAAAAGACGATCCGTCCCTCGACTGATGATCGGATCAGCCGGATGCGGTCGGCAAGCGTATCGGTCGTCGCGAGCTTTGCGTTCAGCGCCTCGGCTTCGCGCGCCGAAGCCTCGCGCCGCATGAGATAGGGATTGCGGTAGGACGGCTGATAAAGATGCGTCACGCGCTTCAGCGCTGCCTGCCATTCGCCGAGCGCATCGTCCGCGATCTCGGCTGTATCGACGCCTGTGCGCAGCAGGAAAGCAGCCAGGTCGGGGATCAGATGGCCGATGGCGCGGATCTCACCCACATAGCCGTGCCGGTCGCGCAACAGCCGCGCGAGGCTGATGCCGCGCCCGTCGTTGAATTTCGGGAAGCGCAAGGCGATCGGACCGCCACCGGCAGCGGCTTCGGCAAGCTGCTCCGGCGTCGCGTCCGGTTCGAGAATGATGGCGGGCGCCGAATTGCGAAGATCGGCCTCGCCCCCCGCGAGGTCAATGAGCGCCATAAAGCGCCTCCTTGAAGGGTTTGGCGCCGACGCGCCGCCACGTATCAACGAAGCTCTCGCCCTCGCCGCGCTGAGCGATATAGGTGTCGACGATCTTTTCGATCGCTTCCGGCGTCTCTTCCGCCGTGAAGCCGGGGCCGATGATCTGGCCGACGGCCGCATCGTCCTTCGGGCTGCCGCCGAGGCTGATCTGGTAGAGCTCGGTGCCTTTCTTGTCGACGCCGAGGATGCCGATATTGCCGGCGTGATGATGGCCGCACGCATTGATGCAGCCCGACATATTCAGCCGCAAAGGTCCGATCTCCGCCTGCCGCTCGGGCGAGGCGAAGCGCTTGGCCAACTCCTTGGCGAGCGGGATCGAGCGCGCATTGGCGAGATTGCAATAGTCGAGACCGGGGCAGCATATGATGTCGCCGATCAAATCGTTGTTGCCCGTGGCCAGCCCCGCCGCGACCAGCGCGTCGTAGAGCTTCGGCAGATCGTCACGCGCGACATGCGGCAGGACGAGGTTCTGCGCATAGGTGACGCGGATTTCGTCATGGCCGTATTGCTCGGCGAGGTCGGCAATTATCTCCATCTCGTCCGACGACGCATCGCCCGGCGTGCGGCCCGGCTCCTTCAGCGCGATGACGACGCTGGCATAGCCCGCGACCTTGTGCAGGCGCACATTGTTGCGTGCCCAATTGGAGAAGGCGGGATCGGTGTTCCGGCGCGCGGATTCGCCAGCGCTAATGACAGCGCGCACAGGCAAATCGGGCGGCGTGAAATAGGCGAAGATGCGCCGGCGCTCTACCTCCGGCAGATCCACCACATCGATCTGCGTGCGCGCCCAGTCCTCTTCGACCTGACGGCGGAATTCGTCGATGCCGAGCTGGTTGACGAGGATCTTGATGCGCGCCTTGTTGATGTTGTCGCGGCGGCCATGGAGGTTGTACACGCGCAGGATCGACTCGATGTAGGACAGCAGGTGCTGCTTCGGCAGGAAGTCCTTGATCTCCAAGCCGACATAGGGCGTGCGTCCCATGCCGCCGCCGACATAGACGCGGAAGCCGACCTCGCCGCCCCGCCCCTTCACCAGCCGCAGGCCGATATCGTGGAAGAGGATCGCCGCCCGATCTTCTGCAGCCCCGGTGATCGCAATCTTGAACTTGCGCGGCAGAAAGCTGAACTCGGGATGCAGAGTCGACCACTGGCGCAAAACCTCCGCCCACGGACGGGGATCTTCCAGTTCGTCATGCGCCGCGCCGGCGAACGGATCCGAACTCACATTGCGCACACAATTACCGCTGGTCTGGATCGCGTGCATTTCAACGTCGGCCAGCGCCTGCAGAATGTCCGGCGCGTCGACCAGCTTGACCCAGTTGAACTGGATGTTCGTGCGCGTCGTGAAGTGGCCGTAGCCGCGGTCCCACTTCCGGCCGATCATCGCGAGCTGCCGGAGCTGCGTCGGCGAAAGCACGCCGTATGGGATCGCGATCCGCAGCATATAGGCGTGGAGCTGCAGATAGAGCCCGTTCATCAGCCTCAAGGGGCGAAATTCATCCTCGGACAGGCGGCCCGCAAGACGCCGCTGGACCTGATCGCGGAACTGACCGACGCGCTCGTTCACGAACGAGATGTCGAAGGCATCATATCTGTACATAGCCGTCCTTCGTCAGTGTCGTTTCGTGCAGCGCCCTGATCTTCTCGCGCACGGAAACAGGAGCCGGAACGCCGTCTTTCACGGCGACCTTCATCTCATAAACGGCCGTAACCGTCCGTTCTCGGATCGACTTTTCGGCCTCGTCGAGCAGCGCCTTGGTCTCGTCATCGGTCTCGGCAATCCGGGCCCGGGCGATGTCCTCCGACCAGCCGCCGTCTCTCGTCAGATAGATGACGAGCCCGTCGGCAAGCCTGTTCGCGGTGACGATCTCAGCCATAGGCGCGCTCCAGGATCTGCGTGAGCGCCGGCTCGTCGACCTCCCCGTACGCCGCCAGCCCCGCGACTTCGCCGACCAGCAGCACGGCCGGGGCTTTCAGGCCCAGCGACTGAGCGTCAGATGCCAGCACGCCCAGCGTTGTGCGCACGCGCCGCTCGTCGCTGTGGGTCGCGCGCTCGACCGCCATGACCGGCGTCGCCGCGGACCATCCGGCGTCAAGCAACTTCGCCGCGATGATGGGCGCGGTCGAGACGCCCATATAGATCGCAAGCGTATTGCCGGAAGGCTTCAGCGCGCGGAAGTCGAGATGGCTGACGTCGGTCGTCCCCTCGCCCGCCGCATGACCGGACAGGACGGTGACGCTGTGCGACAGGTCGCGATGCGTGAGCGGGATCTGGATCGACGCCGATGCGGCAATAGCTGCGGTCACGCCCGGAATGACCTCGACGGGGATGTTCGCCATGCGCGCAGCTTCGACCTCCTCCCCGCCGCGGCCGAACATGAACGGATCGCCGCCCTTCAGACGAACGACGACCTTACCCTGTGACGCATGGCTGACTATCAGCCGGTTAATCTCCGGTTGCGCTACGGAATGCGCGCCCTTGCATTTTCCGACCGGGATCAGCTCCGCTTCGCGCCGCGCATGATCGAGCACGCCTGCGCCGATCAGCCGGTCGTAGAGCACGACATCGGCTGTCTTCAGCGCTCGGACAGCCTTCAACGTCAGAAGGTCCGGATCGCCCGGCCCCGCGCCGACCAGCAGCACGCGCCCCTGCGGCGGCCCTGCCCGCCCAGCTTCATCGACCGCTTCGCCCAGCAGCCGCCGCGCGAGCACATCATCGCCGGCATAGGCGGCACGAGCGACATCGCCATCGAATACGCGATCCCAGAAGGCGCGCCGCGCCGTTCCGGGCGGCAGCTTCTCGGCCAGGGCGTCGCGAAACTCGCGGGCGATCTCTGCGAGCGCGCCGATGCGCGGATGGATTTCAGCCTCGAGCCATGCGCGAAGCCGCTGCGCGAGCACCGGCGCCGCGCCTTCTGTGCCGATGGCGATCGTCACCTCGCCGCGATCGACAATCGCGCCGAGGGCAAACGAGCAGAGGTCCGGCTTGTCCGGTACGTTCACGGGCACGCCGAGCGCCCGAGCGATAGCCGAAACGCGACTGTCCTCCGCCTCGTCTTCGGTTGCCGAGATGACCAGCGGCCGTCCCCGCACCTGGTCGATGCCGGGCGCGGGATCGACGCGCGCAACCCGACCCTCGTGCTCGAGCGCCGCAAGCTCTGCGCCGAATGATTCCGCCGCAACGTCTACGACCGGCGCGCGCTTGAGCAGCAGCCGCGTCTTGACGGCCGCAAGCTCGCCCCCTCCGACGACCAGCGGCGCTTTGCGGTCGACGCTGACGAAGATCGGAAACGTCTTCATTCTATCCACCCGAGGCGGCGCGTTGAAGCACGGGCTCCGCGAGACTCTCTTCGGCGAGCTCGATTTCAATCCCGTCCAATGCATCGTCCGTGAGAATTTGGCAGCATAGGCGCGAGCGCTCGTCCACGTCGAATGCGCCGTCCAGCATCTCGATCTCTTCGTCCGTCGGCGGGGCGAGCAAATCCAGCCACTGCGCACCGACCTTGACGTGGCAGGTCGCGCAGGCGCATGCGCCCCCGCACTCCGCCTTGATGGGCAGGCCATAGTCGCGGATCACCTCCATCACCCGCCAGCCCTCCGGGGCTTCGAGTCGATGTTGGCTACCGTCGGGAAGTTTGACCTTGATCCACATGCTATGCCCAACCTGACGCATCCGCGCCGGTTCCGCCCTCAGGCACGGTGTCGCGATCGGAACATAAGAGAAAATTGTTGCCGCTTAAAGCGGTTCTAAACCGAAAGGAAGAAAACAGTTCCGACATCGGCTGTTTAAGCGAAATCATTTCTCTTACAGCCTCAGAATTGGCAAATTCCCACTGCGACCGGTCACCCTCACCGCGTCTGGTCGACGGCCTTGGCCATGAGGTCGCGAATCTCTTCCAGAAGCTGCACGTCGCGGGACGGGGGCGGCGAGGCCTCCGGTACCGCGTCCTGCTTGCGGCGCATCCGGTTCATCGCCTTTATCATTATGAACAGCGCGAACGCGACGATCGTGAAGCTGATGCAGGCGCTGATGAACTGTCCGTAGTTCCAGGTCGTCGCGCCGGCTTCCTTGGCCTGGGCGAGCGTGGTGTACTCGCCGTCGCCGCGCAGAACGACGAAATGGTCCTTGAAGTCGACATTGCCGAGAATCATGCCGAGTGGCGGCATCATGATATCGTTGACGAGGGACTGCACGATCGTCGTGAAGGCCGCGCCGATGATGATGCCGATCGCCATGTCGACGACATTGCCGCGCATGATGAATTCACGGAATTCCTTGAGCATGACGCTCTCCCCAATCGTCTCGCTCCGCCCGTCATAAAGCCCTTGGCTTTGCGATCAAGGGGTCTTCGTTTCTTGCGTCGGCCATCGGGGCTGCTAAAGCTCAATGCGGCGGAGGGGAGAATCGAAAATGGACGAGGTTCGGCAGCGCAGGCCTCATTTCGTGCGCACGGCGGGACTGGCGATTTTCGTCGTCGGCGGAATGATTGGACTGGTCGTCGCCGCGTCGCTCTACGTACGCGAACTCGACAATATCGTCGTCCTTGCCTTTCCGCTGGGCTACTGGCTCATGGCGCAGGGGATCATGATAGTCGCGGTCATCGCCGCATTCTGGTTCGCCGCACGGCAGGAGCGTATCGACCGCACCCACGGCGTAACCGACGAAGTCTGAGCATGATGCCGAAAAGTGAGAAGCGGTTTTTGGACGACATCATGCTCAAACTAATAGAATCGATCACGTTTATGACTGGGGTTGTGTCAACCCCAAGTCATCGTGATCTAGGGGGCCTCCAGTGAACGCGCGCCGCACCACGCATCCGCGTCTTGGCCTTTACTACGGCATCGTCACCAGCACCTTCGTATCGTTCGTTCTGCTGATGGGACTGTTCGAGCAGCTTGGATTCCAGCAGACCTACATCAGCAATTTCATGATTCTCGGCCCGCTCGCGCTCTTGGGCGGAATTGCATTCGCAACCCGGACGCTGGACCGTCTCGATTTTCATACCGCCGGAAGGCGTGTGCCGCCCGTCTTCTCAGGCCTGACGCTGGCCGCGGTGACGATCGGCGGAACCGGATTCTTTGCGGTGACAGGCGCGCTCCTGTTCATCGGCTTTGACGGGTTGTCGATCGTTCTCGGCTGGACGCTTGGTCTGCTGGCGGCCGGTGTGCTGTTCCTGCCGTATCTCCGCAAGGCCGGCGCGTACACTCTGCCCGCCTATTTCGGCCAGCGATTCGGCTCGGCCGACCTGCGCTGGACCGCCGCGCTCTGCATTCTCCCGCCGCTGTGGCTCCTTTTCGTAGGCGAGCTGAAAATAGCCGGTTTCGTTGCGTCCCTGTTTCTCCCGCTGTCTTCGGGCGGAGCGGTGATTCTCATCGGATTTCTTGTCGCGGCCACGGTAGCGCTGGGCGGCATGCGATCGGTGACATGGACCGGCGCGGCTCAATTCATCATCGCACTGATCGGTCTGGGCGTCCCGCTGATCGTCATGGCCGTCATGGTGACGAACCTGCCCGTGCCGCAACTGACCTATGGCGAACTTTTCGACCGTCTCGGGAGCTACGAGGCAACGCTTGCGCGCAATCCGCCGTCAGGTTCCATTGCGCAGGCGCTCCCCGGCGAATCGCTTCGAGCGATCGCACGACCGTTCCTTGATCCCTTCCTCTCGCTGACACGGGGCCAGTTCATCGCGCTGATGCTCTGTTTCGCCATGGGCATCGCCGCGCTGCCGAGCCTCCTCGTCCGCGCCGGCTCGACCAGGACAGTTTTCGAGCAGCGACGCGCCGCCGCCTGGGGGGTGTTTCTGGTCGTGCTCGTCGCCATCACGATACCCGCCTATGCGGCCTATGTGCGTTACGGGGCGATGCAGGAGCTTTCGGTGGCAAAGGCGGCTACGCCTGCCTGGGTAAAAAGTCTGCAGGACGCACGGCTTGCAGGCGCTCAGGACGCTGACGGAGACGGCCAGATTTCGGCGTCCGAGATCGCCTTCTCGCGCGACGGCGCGGTGCTGGCCCTGCCCGTCATCAACAACTATCCCTTCGTGCTGACGCTGCTCGCGGCGATCGGCGGTATCGCCATCGCGATGGCGGCGGCGGCCGCGCATCTGCTGGCGCTGGCAGCTTCTCTCAGCGAGGATGTCTATGCGGTCATTGCCGATCCGGCGGCTTCCCCGGGGCGGCGCTTACTCATGGCGCGCCTGTTCGCACTCGCGGGCGGCGCTATGGCGATTGCCTGGCTGACGGCGCTCGATCTCGATGTGCTGAAGGCGGCGTGCTGGGCGCTTTCTTACACGGCCGCAACCATTTTTCCGGTCCTGCTGCTCAGCATCTGGTGGTCGCGATTGACCTCGGCTGGCGCGCTCGCGTCGATGCTGACGGGTGCGGTCGTCAGCGGCTCGGTTATCGTGGCGGGCGAACTCGTCGGTGGCGGGTCGTTCCTCGGCGTCGAAACCCTGATCGCTGGCATGCTCGGCGCGCCGCTGGCCCTCATCGCCGGCATCGGTGTGAGTTTCGCGACCGGTGCGCCCGACGAAGCCGAGCGGAACTTCGTCGAAGACATGCGCCATGCCGGTGGCGACACGCTATACGACCGCGCGACGCGCCGCGCGACTCGGACCGCATGACTGAAGCGAGGCTCGCGCTTTACCCTGAAATCGAGCCGTACCGCACCGGACGGCTGCGCGTAAGCTCCGTACACGACCTTTATTTCGAGGAATGCGGCAATCCGGCCGGCGCACCGGTGCTCATGGTTCACGGCGGGCCGGGCGGTGGCTCGAATCCGAACATGCGCCGGTTCCACGACCCGAGATTTTATCGGATCGTTCTTTTCGACCAGCGCGGCTGTGGCCGTTCAACGCCATACGCATCGCTCGAACAGAATACGACTTGGCATCTCGTTTCGGACATGGAAGCCCTGCGCAAGGAGCTGGGCATCGCGCGCTGGCAGCTTTGCGGCGGATCATGGGGCTCGGCGCTGTCAATCGCCTATGCCGAGACCCACCCCGACCGCGTAACGGGCCTGATCCTTCGAGGTATTTTCACGCTACGCCGGAGCGAGCTCGAATGGTTCTATCAGAAGGGCACGAACTGGCTCTATCCGGACGCGTTCGAGGACTTTCTTGCACCGATCCCGGAGGACGAACGCGGCGATCTGATCGAGGCTTATCATCGCCGGTTGACAGGAGCCGACGAAACAGTGCGGCGCGCATGCGCCAAGGCCTGGAGTCTGTGGGAAGGGCGGACGCTCTCGCTCTACCCCGACGCGCGCAGGGAGCGCATATTCGCCGCCGAGTCCTACGCTCTCGCCTTTGCGCTGATCGAGTGCCACTACTTCGTCCATCGGGGATTCTTCGACAGCGACGATCAGCTCCTCGCGAACGCGCATGTGCTGCGGGGTATTCCGGGAGTCATTGTCCAGGGCCGCTACGACGTCGTTACCCCGATGCGCACGGCTTGGGATCTCCATTGTGCATGGCCGCAAGCGGACCTTCGTATTGTTCAGGACTCGGGCCACGCGATGACCGAGCCCGGCATCGTCCACGAAATTGTTGCGGCATCGCAGCGCTTCGCCTCAACCGATCCTGACACGTAACCCCCGAGCTTCAGTTCGGCTCCGCCATCTTGCCGATAAAATGCAGAGCGATCTCACGACGATGCGGACGCGTGCGGTGCTCGATCAGATAGACCGCCTGCCATGTGCCGAGCACCATGCGCCGCCGTGTCACCGGCACCGAAAGGCTCGTCGCGGTCAGCATCGCCTTAATATGCGCCGGCATATCGTCGGGACCTTCGTCATCGTGCCGATAATCCGCCTCTTCCGGGGCGAGCCCGCCAAGCGCGTCGAGAAGGTCAGCGCGAACCGCCGGATCGGCGTTCTCCTGCACTGTCAGCGACGCCGACGTATGGCGCACGAACAGAGTGGCCAGGCCTTCGACCGCGCCGATGCGGGTCAGCCAATGGTTCAGTTCGTTCGTGATGTCGACAAAGCCCGGTCCGCGCGTTTCGACGGACAGGAGATAGCTTGCCTGTCCGATCCCCGCGTCCACGCCGGTTTTCATGACGAACCTAGAGTGACTGGGGCTTCGGCTTCTGCATGTCCCGCATGAGGTCCCGGAACTTCTCCATCATCCGCTCGACCAGAGCCTCGTCAGCGCTTTCATTGTGAGCCTTGTCCGAACTGCAATTCGTCTTTCCGTCGGCGCAGGGTTTCCGGTCTGGCAGAGGCGCAGTCTCGCCTTCCGGTAATGCGCCAACCTCATCGTCCTGCTCCGGCGGACGGGGCGCCCTGGAATGCGGTTCCTGATCGTCGCCGTCTTCGTCCATTTCGGGATGGTCCGGCGGAATTTCGGGATGGTCCGGCGGAACGTCGCGGAAGCGCATGGGCGGCCCGTCGCGACGATCCGGCGGAAGCGCATGTGGATCGCCCTCGATCATCGCGCGCAATTCCTCGTTCTCTTTTCGCAAACGCTCGACCTCACGCCTCAGCCGCCTCGTTTCACGCCGGTCGAACGGCGTCATGCCGCGCGGCGGGTGGCCGGTGATGTCGCCATCCCAGTTTTCCGGCGCGCGCGACATGCGTTCCTTCTTGTCGCGGGAGTCCTTGTCGCGAGAGTCCTTGTCGCGATGCTTCATGCGCGATTGGGATCGCGCCCCGTCCCTCGCCTCGTCGCAAATCCAGCCGACGATCTTCTGCCGGCAATGCGATATCTGTCCCGTTACCGTGTCGAGCCGGACGAAACCGCCCTTAACCGGCGCGAGCTGGTAGCGGCCAACCTCATCATCGTCCGCAAGAGCCGCCGAAGCGAAGAGCGTGCACAACAATGCGGTAGTGACAGTCACCGACCGGAACATCTGGACGTCTCCGTTGCTCGGGCGCGCTAGCGATACGCCACGTGTGCCATTTCTTAACTCTCCTTAACACAAAATTTACCGCGTTTTGGGAGCCTGCGCGTGATCGGTTCGTGCGGCTTCAACCAATTGTCTTCCGCGCGTTATCCCGCCGAGACCGGCGTGGGACGTCAGTTCCGCGATGATCCGGCAGTCCGTGAGGCCAGGAATGACCGCAGAAGCGAGCAGAAAGAAAACTTCTTTCGAGAGCATGGACGCGTTTGGGCCGCCCGGTTCGAACCCGTCCGCGAGCGATCTGTCGGCGACGCCCCCTGATCCTACCAACATGGCGGCGCTACTCATGTCGATGATGGAGCGGATGGAGCGGAGCGAACGCCGCACCGTGTCCGTGATCGGCGAGATGCAAGCCCGCCTGGCCGAAATTTCACGCAATGCGGAGTCCGCATCCGTCGCAGTTGAAGAGCCAGCCGCGCCGGTCACCGGGAAAAACGGTGCGGAAACAAGCACGTTTGCCCTTCTTGAGCAGCGGCTCGGCGCATTTCAGGTGCCGGCTCGCGAGACGCCCGCCGCACAGGAAGCGACTGCCCCGGCATACAGGACGGCGGCGGAGGCATCGAAACGCATTGCCGACCCGAAAGTCATTCCCGCGCGCCGGAGCGAAGATGCCAGCCGCGATCCAGGGCACGAAGCGCCTGTCTCACACTCTGTGCCGGCCGAGACCGCAAAGTTCATCGAACCCGGCGACACAGCCGCCTCCCCTGTTGTCGCAGAGCCCACATCTTCGGTGCTGCGCGCCGAGCCGATGCCCGAAGCATTTGTCAGCGCCGGTCCGCAAGTCTCCACGCGCGCGGCTGAGCGTCTGGCGGAACAATTCAAATCCGGAGTCGAATCGCGGCACCGCCCCCCCATGGGAGCGGCCGCCGAGCCACCGCCGATCATGGAGCGCCGTCGGCCGCAGTCGGACATTGGCTTGCCGGGTGGCGATGAACAGCCATCCGAGCGTTGGCCTGCATGGCGCGCGCCCTGTCGCGAGACTTCCAATTCAAATGAGCGCCTCTCCGAGCGCTGCCGCCTGGAGGACCAGTTCGACTCGCTCGCCGCGCGTCTGGAAGGCGGGCTTTCCGTTCACCAGTCTTCCACCGAAATTGAAGCGCTGAGCGAAAAACTCGACGCCGTTTCCCGCGAACTGGCGGACGCTCTGGCGGAGCCTGCCGAGGCTCTGACTTCGATCGAGCACCAACTGACCGACATCGCGCGCTCATTCGGACAGACGGAGCAGCGCCTCAATAAAATGAACGATCTTGAGGTGCATCTGGCGAAGTTGACGAATTCTCTCGCAGAATCGCCCGGGTTGATCGACCGCGCGGCCGAAACCGCCGCAACGCGCGTCATGCAGCTTAGCAGCTCTGGCTCCAACGACGCGCTGGCAATGCGGATCGACGCCATGCATGCCGAGTTGACCGCATTCGACGGCAGGTCGCGGGCACAGGGCGACCGCATGTCCGGCATTGTCGAGACGATACAGCGTAGGCTGAACGATCTGGTCGATACGCGGAGCGACGGATCCCCTGTGCAGACAGCTCGTGCGGAAGAAAAGCGTGCACTGCCAGCAGCTCCGCAGGCGCAAGAAGCAGCCGGCATGGCTCGACCGCAGCCCAAGCCAAAGCTCGATGCGGATTTCGACGACGAGCCCGCAAAAGACAAGCCCCGTGCGCCTGAAGTCCGGGAGCCCGATACGGCAGCCCAGCCGGCTTCGCTTCGCGAACGCCTCGGCGCATCGATCCCTGACTTCCAGCCATCCGTCGCGCAACCGAAGGCGAAACAGAATCAGACTGGCGACCGCCCCCAATCAGGCCCAGCCGATCGGAAGGACGACTTTATCGCCGCCGCGCGCAAAGCCGCCCAGGCTGCCGCCGCACGCGCGAACGAAAAATCCAAACCATCGGCTAAAATGCACGAAGGGGCGATGAACCAGCATCTTTCGTCGAAGCCGGCCGAGAACCATCTCAGCCGTCCGCGGCCTGTTCTCGTGATCTCGGCGGCGGTGTTGCTTATCGCAAGCGCCGCGCTTCTCTATACGCGCCTGCAATCCAAACCTTCGGCGCCCGCCGCTCCCGCGATCGAACAGCAGCAGGGCAAAGGCAAGTCGGAAAAGCCGGCCAAGAGTTCGAACGCTCTGTCCGAGTCGATGCTCGCGTCGGGCTCGGAAGGCGCCAAGCAGGGCAACAAGTTCAACGATCGGCTGGACGAAGAGCCTCAACTGGCCTCGATTGCGCCGGATGAGGCGCGGATAGGCAGCGTCGTCGTGAAGTCTCTCGGCGACGATGATACGGCTCTCGGCAATCAGGTTGCGCTGCCGCCCGCCTCCATCGGTCCATATTCCATGCGTCTGGCGGCTGCGCGCGGAGAGATGGTCGCGCAGTACTTCGTCGCCAACAGGTTTGCAGAAGGCAAAGGCGTTCCGCAGAACTGGGAAGAGGCCGGGCGCTGGTATGCCCGCGCAGCAGCGCAGGGCCATGCACCGGCGCAATATCGCTTCGCCGTGATGTTCGAGCGCGGACAGGGGGTCGAGAAGGACCCAGCACGTGCGCGGGTTTGGTACACGCGCGCGGCCGACCAGGGCAATCTCAAGGCCATGCACAATCTTGCCGTCACGATGAGCGGTCCGGATGCCACGCCCGACGATCACGCGATCGCCGCACAGTGGTTCGCGAAGGCCGCCGAGCAGGGTCTGGCAGACAGCCAGTTCAATCTCGCGATCTTCTTTGAGAACGGTCTGGGACTGAACCGGGACGTGGTCGAGGCTTATAAATGGTACACGCTCGCGGCCAACCAGATGGACGTCGAGGCTGCCAAGCGGCGCGATCTCCTCAGGGCTCAGCTCGACGAGAAGGCGCTGGCGGCAGCCGATAAGGCGGTAAGGGCCTGGCGTCCCGTTCAGGCGAGGAAGCCGGCGAACGAAGTCGAGACGCCTGACGCAAGTTGGGGCGCGACCGCGGCCGGTCTCTAATCTAAAACGCCGGCATTTAGAATTGCCCGTGCATTTCATCGGCTTGCACTTGCATCCCGTCCCAATTTCGACAATAGCCGCTTGTAGTCGTCGGGTAACGCCGCGCCGCGTCTAAATCGCGCGTGAGCTGAAGTTCTTCCGACCCGAAGAAGCTGACATGCTGCAGCTCTATCTCCCGATTGCGGAAATGTCCGTGAATGCCCTCGTCATGCTGGCGATGGGCGCGGCGGTCGGCGTGCTCGCGGGCATGTTCGGCGTAGGAGGCGGGTTTCTGGTGACGCCGCTGCTCATGTTTTCCGGCATTCCGCCCGCCGTCGCCGTCGCGACCGGCGCAAACCAGATCGTGGCTCTGTCTTTCACCGGCGCTTTCGCGCAATGGCGGCGAAACAACGTCGATATGCGCATGGGCGTCGTGCTCCTGCTGGGGGGAGCGGTCGGCTCGACCGCGGGCGTGCTTCTCGTGCGCTGGCTAAGGAACCAGGGTCAGATCGATACATTCGTGTCGCTTGCGTACGTATTCTTCCTGGGCACGATCGGCCTGCTCATGCTCGCGGAAAGCGCCCGCGCTATGCACCGCACGCGCGCCGGCAAGCCGCCCATCACCCGGACGCCCGGGCAGCACCATTGGGTCCACGGCCTGCCCTTCAAGATGCGCTTTCCGCGTTCGAAGCTCTATATCAGCGCGATCCCGCCCCTGTTGATCGGAATGGTCGCGGGTATCCTTGCCGCCATGATGGGAACGGGCGGCGGTTTCCTGCTCGTGCCGGCGATGATCTACCTGCTGCGCATGCCGACCAGCGTCGTTATCGGCACATCCCAGTTACAAATCATCTTCGTGGCGGCGATCGCGACCTTGCTGCATGCCGTATTCAACCAGACCGTCGACATCATGCTGGCGGTGCTGCTGATGATCGGTGGCGTGGTGGGTGTGCAGATTGGCGTCCGTGCCGGACAGAAGCTGCGCGGCGAGCAGTTGCGCCTGTTGCTCGCATTGCTCGTCCTTGCGGTTTGCCTGCGTCTGCTGCTGCAACTCATGATCAAGCCGCAGGAGCTTTACGATCTTGTCCCGCCGGCGGGGATCCTGTGATGCGCGCAGCTGCCTTGTGCTTCATGGCGCTGCTTTCGGCATGGAGCCTGGAAGCGCGCGGCCAGCCGTCCGAAGACTTGCAGGCCGATGTCTCGGCGCGCGAGATCGCCATTGAGTCGAACTTTACCGGCCACCACGTCGTGGTGTTCGGCGCGGTCGAGAACTACCCGCGTTACGCGTCGCCCGCACGCAGCTACGACGTCATCGTTGTCATTCGGGGCCCCGCGGATTCCTTCACCGCGTGGCGCAAGCGCAAGACTGCCGGGATCTGGCTCAATCGCGACGCGCGCGACTTCCGCGACGTGCCCGGATTCTACGCGACGCTTTCCACCCGGCCCGTGGAGCAGATCGCGCCACGAGCCATTCTCGAGCAGCACCGGATCGGGTTCGCAAATGTGAACTTCGGCCCGCCGCCGCGCGGCGTTCCCGCCTCGCGCGACGCCGCCTTCCGGGGTGCGCTGGTGCGGCTGCTGGCTGAGGAAAATCTGTACCAGTCGAAACTTTACGGTGTGACTTTCGTGGGCGGCGGCCTGTTTCGCGCCAGCATTGACCTGCCGGCGAACGTGCCCATCGGCCAATTCCGGGCCGACGTCTATCTCTTCAAGGAAAGCAATCTGATCGCCAGCGCAGAAAGCCGATTTTCGATCGGAAAGGCGGGTTTTGAACGCTTCATGACGCGTCTCGCGACCGAAGACCCCGTCGTATATGGCCTTGCCGCCCTTCTTGTCGCGTTCGGCATCGGCCTCGCGGCGGCTCTTATGGCGCGGGAATGAATCTCAGAGTCTTGCGCATGATGTTATCCGAAAACCGCTGCACCCCCCGGATCAAAGTCCGGGCAGGCTTTTCGGCATCGTGCTCTAGCGATCCGGCAAAAGCCGCATGGGCGACACGCGGTAGACTGCGCTCCGCCCGCACATCCAGACCGACCGGACGCTGCGCGCGAGCACGCCCGCAAACGCTTCATCGAGAATGTTCAGGCCGCCCGCCAATGCACCGAACGCGGGCATGACGAGACGCGATCCGTCGCCCGCGAAGCACCGCGCGCGCAACGATGCACGCCCGGCGATCCGCGCGACGGGATGCAGATGGCCGACAATCTCAAAGCCCGCACCCGCTGACGGCTCGTGACGCAGTCTGATGCCGCATAGCGTGATCTCATCCGCGACCTCGCCGCCGACGCTGGCTGGCACGAACCCGTCGTGATTACCGACGATCCAGACCCAGTCGCGGCCCCGCTGAAGGGCGGCGAGGTATTCGCGGTCGGAAGGTGCGATTCGCTCCGCCGCGCGTCGTGTGTGGAAACTGTCGCCGAGCGCGATCACGCGGCGGGCGTTGCGCCAGGCAATCGCGGCTTCGAGCCGCGCGAGCGTCGCGCGCGTATCATAGGGCGGCAGGAATTGGCGTCCCCGCGCAAACGTCGCGCCCTTCTCGAAATGGAGGTCAGCCACAAGCAGCGTGTCTTCGTCGGGCCAATAGAGCGCGCCGGATGCGTGAGGCTCGAACCCGTGCCCCGCCATGACGAGCATCGCCGCGCCCGCCTCACCCAGTCCCTCGCCAAACTCAAGCCGCCGCATCTTCGCCCATGGCTTCGGCGACCAGAGCGGCCGCTTCCTCCCGTAAAATCTCGTCACGCGCTTCGCCATAGACCGCCTCGCGCCCGATTTCGAGCATTACGGGCACAGCGAGCGGCGAAACGCGCCTGAGCGGACTATGTCTGATTCGCCCGCGCACCCGCTTCAGGAACTCCGCCAGCCGCGCGACGTCGAGCAGGCCCGTCGCAGCATCGGCGCGTGCTGCCTGCATCAGAATATGGTCGGGTTCGTGACTGCGCAGCACGTCGTAGATCAGGTCGGTCGAAATCGTTACCTGCCGTCCGGTCTTCTCCTTGCCCGGATGCCGCCGCTCGATCAGCCCGGCAATCACGGCGCATAACCGGAACGAGCGCTTCATCAGGCTCGATTCCGAGAGCCACGCATCGAGATCGTCGCCCAACATGTCCTGGTCGAACAGTGCCGCAAGGTCGAGCCGGCGCGACGAAATCATGCGGCCCATATCCGACAGGCCCCAAATCGCCAGCGCATATTCGTTAGCGACGAAGCCGAGCGGATGCGCGGCCATCCGGTCGAGCCTGCGGGTTAGGAGCATGCCGAGCGTCTGGTGCGCGACCCTCCCCTCGAACGGATAACAGATGAGATAGTGCTTGCGCCCGCGCGGGAAGGTCTCGACCAGCATCTCGTCCGGCTTCGGGATCAGCGAGGCGAACCGCTGGATCTCCAGCCACTCCCGCACCTGATCCGGCAGGTTCTGCCATTGGCGCGGGTCGGACACGATGCGCCGCACGCGCGCGGCCAGATAGGTCGAGAGCGGGAACTTGCCGCCGTCATAGGACGGGATGCTCGGATTCTCGGCGTTCGAGCGCGTGACGATGGCTTCGAGATCGCGCATGCCTTCGAAACGCAGGACTTCGCCCGCGAACGCGAAACTGTCGCCAGGCGCGAGCTGTTCGATGAAACCCTCTTCGAGTTCCCCCAGTACGCGCCCACCCGCGAGCGTACCGGCCATTACACCGCGCCGCGCAAGCCGGACCTTGATCATGGGCGCTTCGACGATCACCCCGACATTGAGCCGGTAAGTCTGCGCCACGCGCGGGTGTGACACGCGCCACTTTCCCTCCGGCGTCTGGCGCATCCGCGCGAACCGGTCGTAGCTCTTGAGCGCATAGCCGCCCGTCGCGACGAACTGGAGCACGCGATCGAAAATGTCTTGGTCGAGCGCGCGATACGGCATGGACGACCGGACCTCTGCGTACAGATCGTCCGCGCTGAACGGCGCGGCGCAGGCCATGCCGAGCACGTGCTGCGCCAGCACGTCCAGTCCCCCTTCCCGGATGGGCGGCGTGTCCTGCGCACCTTCCGACGCCGCATCGAGTGCAGCGCGGCATTCCATCACCTCGAAGCGGTTTGCAGGGATGAGAAGCGCGCGCGATGGCTCGTCCAGCCTGTGGTTGGCGCGACCGATGCGCTGGGCGAGACGGCTTGCGCCTTTCGGCGCGCCGACATTGATGACGAGATCGACATCCCCCCAGTCGATGCCGAGATCGAGCGTCGAGGTGCAGACGACTCCACGCAGGCGCCCTGCCGCCATCGCCGCCTCGACTTTGCGACGCTGCGCGACATCGAGCGAGCCATGATGCAGCGCGATCGGCAGGTGGTCCTCGTTCATCGCCCACAGCGCGTGGAACAGCATCTCGGCCTGGCTGCGCGTGTTGACGAAGACGAGCGTGAGCTTGTGCGCTGCGATCGCTGCGTACATTTCCGGCATCGCGTAGCGGGCCGAGTGCCCCGCCCATGGCACCCGCTCCTCGGACTGGAGTACGCGGATCTCGGGCTTTGCGCCTGGAGGCGCGACGACGATATCGGCGAGATGGGAGATGCAATACGGCTCCTCCTGCCTCGCGATGAACGCCCGGAGCTCCGACGGCAGCGCGACGGTCGCCGATAGACCGGTGATAATGGCGTTCGGCGCGAGCGACCGCAGCCGCGCGAGGCCAAGGCTTAGAAGATCGCCGCGCTTCGACGAGACCAGCGCATGCAGTTCGTCGAGCACGATGTGCTTCAGTCCGGCGAACATCGCCTCAGAATCGCGATGCGACAGCATCAGCGCGATCTGCTCCGGCGTCGTCAGCAGGATCGCCGGCGGATCGCGACGCTGGCGCTGGCGCCGCGCGATCGGCGTGTCGCCCGTCCGGGTCTCGATCGCGATGCCAAGTCCCATCTCGTCGGCCGGGATGGTGAGATTGCGCTGGATGTCGACCGCCAGCGCCTTAAGCGGCGAGATGTAGAGCGTATGGAGGCCACGCGCTTTCCGCCCGTGCAGCGCAATCAGGCTGGGGAGAAATCCCGCCAGCGTCTTGCCGGCGCCCGTCGGGGCGATCAGCAGCGTCGAGCGCCCCTGCTCTGCCTTGGCAATGAGGGCGCGCTGATGGTCGCGCAACGTCCAGCCGCGCCGCGCAAACCAGCCCGCGAAGGGTTCGGGGAGATCGGATCGATGCGCGCTGCCGTCCATTCCGCCAAGGAAACAGAACGTGAACGAAGGCGCAAGCGGTCGGCGGCTAATTCCCCGCGGACTGCCTCGACGCCTCCATCATATTTTTCACCGTTGCGGGCAGCTCCGCGGCATCGAACACCGGGCTCGAACAGACACGATCCGAGCACGCGAACAGCGCCGGGCGATCCATTTCCGGATAGGTCACGTCGGGATTGTCGAGCGGGCCCTCGCGCGGATCCCAGGCATCGAGCCGTTTGTAGGGCGCTGGATACGCGAGCGCGGCCAGATGCAGCTTGTCTTGCGCAGGATCGCCTTTTGGCCCGACCAACGTCAGATGCACCGGCTCGTGCGTCATTTCCTGTTCGGCCAGCGAGACGCCGATCATGAAGCGGTTTCCATCCAGCACATGATCGAACGCGAGATAGCGCATGGCATGCTGGGTCGCGTCCCGGAACGTAGCGTCGCCCGTGTAGCGAAAGGCGAGATTAAGGAAGCGCGCGACTTCGATGTTCTCGTCGACCACCCGCGCCCGCTCCTGGAACACTGTGGCTTCGGACGCCGGCTTTGCATAGGCGGCAAAGCCCGCCCGGTCATCGCGGAAATTGGCGATGATAAAATTCGCCGCCTCGCGGGCGCGCTTCAGCCAGATGCGGTCGCCGGTGGCGGCGTAAAGATCGAGTGACGCCTGTCCCATCGCGAGCGTATCGCCGAGGAAGGGGCCGCCCCGGTCCTTCTCACCATGCGCAAAGCCGCCGCCCGGAAGGCTCCGATTGGCGACGATCCAGTCGGCCGCCTTCAGCGCGCGATCCAGCGCCGGGCGATCGCCCATTGCGGCATGCAGTGCGATCAGGGCGCGGATCGCCCAGCCGTTTTCCCGCGCATAGATGTTCGTGTCGACGCGCGGCGTCGGCATGCCCGCCCGCTCCTCGGCATTCGCGGTGTAATAAACCTTGCCCGGAACATCCGCGCTCGCGTCGGCATCCTGACTGGTAAAGAATGCGCCTTCGGGAGCGGAGAGCGTCGTCACGATCCAGCGTGCGATGTCCTCCGCCGCCTTGCGATAACGCAAGTCGCCAAATAGCGCGAAGGCCAGCGCATATTGCCGCGCGGCATTCGCATTGTGCTGCATGATCTTTTCATAGTGCGGCGAGCGCCAGTCGACTTGATCCGAATACTGATAGATTCCGCCGCCGACGCGATCGATCAGGTGCAACGCCTGATCCAGCGTCTTGCGCGCCTTGGCCTCTGCCTCCCTGTCGCCTTCCGCCGCGCGCGACAACGCGTAATCCATGCTGTCGGGATGAATGAATTTGTGCATCGAGCCCCAGCCACCATTCTCGGCGTCCCAGGTCGCCTCGAACTGAGCGCGGATGGCCGCACGTTGTTCCTCCGTCAGAGCCGGATCGGAGGCGGGCCGGATCGGCTCCTGTTCGGTGATCGAAGGACCCGGCGTCGGATCGTCTGCGAATGCTTGCAGCATGGAAGCCATCGGCTCCGGCTCGATATAGCCGCGCCGCTTGGCCAGCTCGGTTCCGTCCGGTGCGAAGATGATCGTCGCTGGCCAGCCCCAGTCGCCGTAGCGCGCGGCAAGATCGGGATTGGCGTCCTGGTCGGCGCGCACGCGGATATATCTAGCGTCCAACACGGCGTTGACCTTGGGGTCGCTGTAGGTCGTGTCGTGCATGACGTGGCACCAGTGACACCACACGGCTTCCAGATCGAGAATGACGAGCTTGTTCTCAGCTTTCGCTTCTTGGAAGAGGTCGGCGCTCCAGCCTTGCCATTTCCCGTCCGCCGCCCGCGCGCCACCCGCATGAATGGCGGCAGCGATCGCAAGCAGGAGGAAGAGCGTCAATTGGCGGGCGATCCGGGTCATGCATTTCTCCATCAGTTCGTAATCTTACGACGCAGATCCCTGCCCGGATCGGCGTGCGCACAAACGTGATGGCTTGATCCGCGCCATCGCTTTCCCACATTTTGCGTGGTAACTGGGGCGAGCGAGCAAACTCAGGAGATCGAGGACGATGGAGCGATTTTTCGGCGGCAACCCGGCAGCGGTGATGCTGCGGCTGGTGTTTCTTTCGCTGATCGTCGGCGTCCTCCTGGCTGCCCTCGGCCTTGACGCCTACGATATTCTGAGCTCGATCAAGCGTCTCGTGCGCGGGATTTACGAGCTCGGCTTCGAGTCGATCGAGTGGCTGTTGCGCTACTTCCTGCTCGGTGCGGTGATCGTGTTCCCGATCTGGCTGATCTCGCGGGTGTTTCGCGCCTCCAATCGTTCCGACCCCCGCGCGACGACCGAATACGGATCGCGCAATTCGGGAATCTGAGCTGACTTCCTGGTACAGCGGTTATTCTGGCGAACGTCGAATCCAGCGGGTTATTGCCGCCCGTCTCCGTAACGGCGAATGACGGTTGAAAGCGCGCTGGACCCCGGCGTTCGCGGGGGTGACGAACACCACTCATGACCGCAACGGCTGACGCTCCTCTGGCGACGCCTCCACCGCCCGTAACAAACCGCGCGGTATTGGCGATCGCCCTGCCGATCGTCCTCGCCAATATCTCGACACCGCTCATCGGCCTGGTCGACACGGCCGCCGTCGGCCAGCTCCCTGATCCACGCCATATTGGCGGCGTCGCCATCGGCGCGGCGATCTTCTCGTTCCTCTATTGGGCGTTCGGCTTCCTGCGCATGGGCACGACGGGGCTCACGGCACAGGCTTCCGGCGCAGCCGATGCGTCCGAAATCGCGGCGTCGCTCCTGCGCGCGCTGCTCATCGCCGGCGTCGCGGGCCTGGCTCTGATTCTGCTGCATCGCTCGCTCGGCGCAGGCGCGCTGGCGCTGGTTGGCGCGTCCGAGGCGGTCGAGACGGAGGCCGCGCGCTACATCGCGATCCGCTTCTGGAGCGCGCCCGCGGCGCTCGCCAACTTCGCCCTGCTCGGATGGTTCATCGGCCTTGGCCGGACGCGGACCGCGCTGCTGCTGCAGGTCTTTCTGAACGTCATCAATGCCGGGCTCGATCTCTGGTTCGTGCTCGGTCTCGGCATGGGCGCGGACGGGGTGGCGCTCGGCACGGTGATTGCCGAATGGAGCGCGGCCCTGCTCGGGCTGGCGATCGCCGCACGCGCAATCCCGCGCTGGCCGAGCCTCGCGCGGGTGATGCAGCGCGCGGGTCTGGTTCGCACCGTCGCGATCAATCGCGACATCATGATCCGCACGCTGTGCCTGCTCGCTGCCTTCACGTTCTTCACGGCTTATTCGGCGACGTTCGGCGACGTGACGCTCGCGGCCAATGCGATCCTCATGCAAATGGTCGGCTTCGTCGCCTACTTCCTCGACGGCTTCGCCCTCGCCGCGGAGGTGTTCGTCGGCCGTGCCATCGGCGCACGGAGCGAAGCCGCGTTCCGGGAAGGAGTCCTGATTTCCAGCCTCTGGGCGGTCGGGCTGAGCGCCGCGCTCAGTGTACTGACCCTCGTTGCGGGCGGCGCGATCATCGATGCGCTGACTGTCAACCCCGACGTGCGCGTCGTGGCGCGGGAGTATCTGCCATGGGCGGCGCTGATGCCCATTGTCGGTATCGCCTGCTGGCAGCTCGACGGCATCTTCATCGGCGCGACGCGCGGAGCCGACATGCGCAACATGGCGATCCTGTCGACCGCGATCTATTTCGTGGCGTGGGCGCTGCTGACGCCGTTCGGCAACCACGGGCACTGGATGGCTTTGTTCGCGCTGAACGTCGCGAGAGGCGCGTCGCTGGGCTGGCGCCTCCCGGCGCTGCGGCGCGCTGCGTTCGGGTGACGTTAGACCGCCCAAACCTCAGCCCGCCGCCCGATCAGCGGCGCGATCGAGGACAATCCTTCCCGCGCCATCGCCGCGATTAACCCGGCCTTGATCCGGGCGACGAGACCCGGTCCCTCATAGACGAGTCCCGTGTAGAGCTGGATCAGCGACGCGCCGGCCTCGATCTTCGCCAGCGCCGAATCGGGCGAATCCACCCCGCCCACACCGACAAGCAGAATCGATCCTCCGGTGAGCAGGCGCACCCGCGCCAGCATCCGCGTGGACCGCGCAAACAGTGGCCGCCCCGACAATCCGCCCGCCTCGCTCCTATGGGCGCTCGCAAGCCCGTCCCGCGCGAGCGTGGTGTTGGAAATGATGATCCCGTCAGCGCCACCCGCCACGATCGTCTCGACGATCGGCGCGAGGTCGTCGTCCGCGATGTCAGGCGCGAGCTTGATGAGGACGGGAACGCCCGGCTTCGCGCTGGCCGCCCGCGCCTCCATCACCGCCGCCAGCAATGACGCCAGCGCCTCCGGCGCCTGAAGATCGCGCAGGCCGGGCGTATTGGGCGAAGAGATGTTGATCGTGAGATAGTCCGCGACGCCGGCGAAGCGTGAGACGCCGAGCGCATAATCCGCGATCCGGTCAGCCGCATCCTTGTTCGCGCCGAGATTGACGCCCAGCACGCCGTCCCGCCGGCCCGCGAGGCGGTCCAGCGCAGCCGAATGGCCTTCATTGTTGAAGCCGAGCCTGTTGATGACGCCCCGGTCCTGTTCGAGCCGGAACATGCGCGGTCGCGGATTGCCGGACTGGGGCAGCGGCGTGGCGGTACCGATCTCGACGAATCCGAAACCGAACCCAAACAGCCCGCGCCAGGCCTCTGCGTTCTTGTCGAGCCCTGCAGCAAGCCCGACTGGATTGGGAAAACGCAGCCCGAGCACATTCTGACCAAGGCGCGGATCGTCCGGCGTGGATGCGCGCGGGTACAGACCCGCCGCCAGCGCCTTGATAGAGAGCTGGTGCGCCAGTTCCGGATCGATCGCCCTGAGCGCAGGCAACGCAAGATCGAACAGGCGGGTCACGTCGAAGCCGCGGTTTTTCATCGCCGCGACCTAGATCACGACGCTAACCGGCCTTCAAGATCGCGCCGATGGAACCTCAAGACATGGATGGACAAGCCGGAGGCGAAGCACTTATATTCCTCGTATAAAGGAAAGTATTCCTTACTCCTCGCGGTATCGCCATGCAGCTCTCCCATCCCGTACTCTGGCAGGCGCTGGATGCCCTTGCTGCGCGCTATGGACTTTCTGCCTCTGGCCTCGCCAAGCGCGCCGGCCTCGACCCGACCACGTTCAACCGCTCGAAGCGCGTCGGCAACGACGGCCGCGAGCGTTGGCCGAACACGGAAAGTCTCGCCAAGGTGCTCGAGGCGACCGGCGCGACGCTCGATGAATTCCTAGCGCTTGTCGCGTCGACGCGCGGCGAGAGGCGGGACACCACCCAGCCGATCCCTTTGATCGGCTTTGCGCAGGCGGGTGGCGGCGGCTTCTTTGACGATGCAGGGTTTCCCGTCGGCGGCGGATGGGACCAGATCAGGTTTCCCGAGGCGCGGGACGACAACGCCTATGCGCTGGAAGTGACGGGTGGCAGCATGATGCCGCTTTATCGTGAGGGCGACCGGCTGATCGTGGCGCCTGGCGCGCAGGTCCGCCGGGGCGACCGGATCGTGATCCGCACCCTCGACGGCGAGGTCATGGCGAAGGTGCTGGTGCGCCAGACCGCCAAGACGGTCGAGCTTGCTTCGCTCAATCCTGAACATGCCAATCTGGTGTTTCCGATGGAGCGGATAGACTGGATGGCGCGGATCGTCTGGGCCAGCCAGTAAAGCCGGGCGGAACGCCTGACCGTTCTGATCTGTTGCAGTCTCAATCGAGAGGAGACGTCGCGGGTCAGCCATGGCGAAGAAGAAAATATTCCCGCTCGCGGTGATCGCGGTCGCTATTGGCGCATTCGCCTATGCGCTACGCACCGATTCGCCGGAGGAGCCGCCGGCGGACGATCTGACCGGGCAGATCGAATCAGCTGAACCCGATCAGAAGGCTGACGAGGAAAAACCGGATGCTCCAGCCGACCAATCCGCCGAAAAGCCAAAGGAAACCGCCCGGATCGAAGAGCCGGAACAGGACCACGGCAAGGTGAAGCTTCCGGGGGAGCGGGCGGAACAAGAGCGGCAGGAAGCCGCGCGCAAAGCGCAGGAGCCGCCGGCCCCGCCGAAGGAAGAACCCAAACAGCGTCTCTTCAAGGTCAAGGTGAAGGACGCCGCGACCATCGAGTCGGGCGACAAGTCCGTCACGCTTGCAGGCGTCAAGGCGCGCGACCCGACGGAAAAATGCCGCGCTCTCGACGGACGGGAATGGCCCTGCGGCGCGGTCGCGCGCGGCGCGCTCATGCGATTGATCCGCGGCCGCGCGGTCGAGTGCGAGATGCCCCCTCCTGAAGCATCGGACTCAGGGGCGACATGCAAGGTGGGCGGAACCGACCTTAGCGCGTGGGTGCTCAAGAACGGATGGGCCGAACCGGCCGATGGCGTCGGCGAAGACCTCCGCAAGGCGCATGCCGAGGCGAAGGAAAACAATCTTGGTCTCTATCGTGCTGCCGCGCCGCAGATCTCGCTGACTCCCTAAGCATGAAGTCGGCGCGTGTTGCAAAGTCGCGTTCATTGACAGTACTGGGCTGCGGCTTACCATGACGCACGGCTGAAAATCGCGGATCGCTGTGGACGAAAATTGCACCTACACTGTGGTATTGCGACCCGAGCCCGAAGGCGGCTTCACCGTGCGCGTTCCCGCCTTGCCCGAGATTGTGACCCACGGCGAGGATGAGGCTGATGCCTTATCGATGGCGAAGGACGCGATCGAATTGGTCATCGAGAGCCGACGCGAGCGCGGCGAGCCAATTCCTGCGCCAGATGCCCCGCTCTACCGTAAAGTGACGGTGGTCGCGCCCGCCGCATGACGCGGCTGCCCGCGCTCAAATCCCGACAGGTGATCCGTGCGCTGGAACGCGCCGGCTTTGTCATCATCCGCATCAGCGGCAGTCACTGCCGAATGGAGCGCAAGGGTCGACCAACGCGGCACACGACCGTACCCGCTCACCAAGGCAAGGACATTCCGAAAGGCACGTTGCGCGACATCATCGACCAAGCGGGGTTGACGGTCGACGAGTTCGTTGCCCTTCTCTGAACCGTATCGCGCGGCTTGCGGACCGCCCCGCTAACCTACCGGTAGGTAGCCGCGCGGACTACGCGGTCTTCCCCGCGATCATAGCCCGCGTCTCGTCCACCCCATATAGCTCCACGAACGAGCCGAAGCGCGGGCCCTGCGTCTGGCCGAGCAGCACTTCGTACAGCGCTTTGAACCAGTCGCGTAACGGCTCAAACCCGTGTTCCTTGCCGACTGCGTAAACCTCCGCCTGGATGGTTTCGGCGTCGGCGCCCTCGGAGAGCGCGCCGAGGCGTTCTGAAAGATCGCGCATGGCCGCCGCCTCGCGCTCATCTGCGGGTCGAAACTTCTTCTTCGGCTTCACGAAATCATGGAAATACCGGATCGCATAGGCGACCAGCGCGTCGAGCATCGGGTGCGTCTCGGGCGTGGCGTCCGGCGCGTAGCGGCGGATGAATCCCCACAATACGTCCTCGCTCTCGGCGGTCGAAGCGCTGACGAGATTCAGCAGCAGCGCGAATGAGATCGGCAGCTCTGTTTCCGGCGGACGCCCGCGATGGATGTGCCAGGCGGGGTTTTCGATCTGAGCCGACTCATCCTGCGAAGTATAGGAAGCCAGGTGCGCGAGATACTCGTCCACCGCCTTCGGAATCACGTCAAAATGCAGCCGCTTGGCCTTTTTCGGCGACTGGAACATGTACAGCGACAGGCTGGCCGGCGCTGCGTAGCGCAGCCATTCCTCGATCGTCAGACCATTGCCGCGTGACTTCGAAACCTTCTCGCCGTTCTCGTCGAGGAAAAGTTCGTACGTGAACCCCTCCGGCGGCTCCGCGCCGAGGATGCGGCAGATGCGCGACGATAGCCGCACGGAATCGATTAGGTCTTTGCCCGCCATCTCGTAGTCGACGCCGAGCGCGACCCAGCGCATCGCCCAATCGGCCTTCCATTGCAGCTTGCAGTGACCGCCCGTGACGGGAAGCTGCACCAGCTTTCCAGTGTCCGGGTCCTTGTAGATGATCGAGGACGACGGCAGGTCGATATCGACCACCGGGGCCTGCAGCACGCGGCCTGTCTCGGGACAAATCGGCAGAAACGGACTGTAGGTGGCGCGCCGCTCCGCACCGAGGGTCGGAAGGATCACGTCGCGGACCTCGTCGTGTTTCGCCAACACGGTCTTCAGCGTCGCGTCGAACCGTCCCGTGCGGTAGCACTCGGTCGCAGACAGGAACTCGTAGTCGAAACCGAACGTATCGAGAAACGCGCGCAGCCGCGCATTGTTGTGCGCGCCAAAGCTCGTATGCGTACCGAACGGATCCGGCACCTCGGTCAGCGGCTTACCGAGATTGTCGGCAAGCAGCTCCTGCTTCGGCACGTTGTCCGGCACCTTGCGCAGGCCGTCCATATCGTCCGAGAAGCAGACGAGCCGCGTCCTGATCGCATCGCCAGTGAGCGCTCGGAAGGCGTGCCGCACCATCGACGTGCGCGCGACCTCGCCGAATGTGCCGATATGCGGCAGCCCGCTCGGCCCATATCCGGTCTCGAACACGACCGGCTCCGTGGCCGCGGGCAATTTTTCGAGGCGCGCCATCAGCTTGCGCGCTTCTTCGAACGGCCATGCCCGCGCATCGGCGAACGCTGGCTTCTGCGCGGGATCGGAATGAGCGGCATACGCGCTGTTGGCGGACATGAAGTGATCGGCCTGAAGGAGAATCGCCGCAAACCTAAGTGCGTGTCCGCTTGCCGTCAAATGACCAACCCGGTCGACGCTTGCAGCCAAACCCGCGTATCGCTTACGGTCCAGCCAACACGAACCCGAGGGAGCACCGAAAATGGCCGAAGGCCTCAGTCCGCAACGCGCGCTGATCTATGTGATGGTCACCATGGCCGCGGTCGACCGCGCCATGACCGACGCCGAACTGAAGCGCATCGGCGACATCGTGTCGGGCCTTCCCGCGTTTGGCAATTTCGACAAGGAAGAACTGATCCCGACGGCCGAAGCCTGCGGAGAGATCCTCGGTCAGGATGACGGCCTCCACCAAATCCTGAAGCTCGCCCGCGAATCGCTGTCGGGCAAGCTGCGCGAGACTGCCTATGCGCTGGCTGTCGACGTGGCTGCGGCTGATCTCGAAATCAGGGCCGAAGAGCTGCGCTTTCTCGACCTGCTGCGGGACTCGCTCGAACTCGACAAGCTGACGACCGCCGGCATCGAACGCGGCGCTAGCGCCCGTCACGTCCCTGGCTGATCTGAACAAGCAAAAAAAGGCGGCCCGCAAATGCGGAAGGGGAGGAGACCCCCCGGTTCTCCTCCCCTTCCCCGTCAGCGACCAAAAGTTCGCGCATGTCCCCCACACGCGCGAAGGCAATCGCGACGCAAAATTAGAGCATCATTCAAAAAAGCCTGCACCGGACTTGATCCGGGGGGTGAACGACCGGTTTTCTGAGTCAATAACGAGAGCGCATCTCGATTCAAATTAGGTGGTTGCGCTCTAGAAGCAGACGCGCGTCCCGGACGTGCACACAACCGGCGAGACGACGCCGCGCCAGCACGTGGTGTGGTAACGAGCGGTTCGAACATCCGGCTTCAAATAGAGATCGCCGGAAACCGCGTCGCGCCAATATGGGTTCGGCTTGGCGTACATCGCGCGGTAGCTCACGTTGCGCACGCCATTCTTGGCTTTCCAGGCCGCCACCTCTTCGGCGACAGCTTCCTGCGAACGCTGGACTGCCGAGGCTTTGTCACCGGCGTCGGCCGTGCCGGAAATGCCCAGGCATTTGGCAGAGGCGGCAGGCGTGATCGCCAGGGCACTGAATACAACGGCCGCGACCGCCGCGGTTCGCAGGATGAGCGTCATGAAACCCCCCTGGGGAAATATTGAGACGGCCGGACGATGCCACTTGCCGAATTGTCTGGCCAGAGTCCGGAAGGCCCAGGCGGGGGATTCCCCGGCGACTGTGGCCAGCTTGCCACGAACATTCTATCGATGAAAAATTCAGCACGATTATGAACCGCTAGCGTTCACGGAAGACGGTAATGGCACGCGTCATTGTGGTCACAGGGGCATCCAGCGGCATCGGCGCGGGGGTCGCGCGACGGCTTGCCCGGGACGGCGCCGAGCTTGTGCTGGTAGGCCGCGACTCAGCCCGGCTGGACGAAGTCGTTCGTCGCATCGAGAGCGAGGGAGGCCACGCGCGCGCCGTGCCGGGCGATCTGGCGCAGGACGGTGCCGGCGCGATGCTCGCCACTGAAATTGGCCCGGCCGACGTCGTCGTTCATTGCGCGGGCGCGGGCGTCTGGCGTCCGCTTCTCGATACGCCGCAAGCTGAAGTCCGCGCCATGATGGCTGCGCCGACTTTCGCCGCGATAGACCTCGCGCAAGGGTTCGCACCCGGCATGATCGCGCGCGGGCACGGACGATTCGTGTTCGTCACTTCGCCGGGCTCTTGGCTTATCTGGCCGAACGCCACCGCATATCTGGCGGCGCGCCATGCGCTGAAAGCGGTGGCGGAAGGTTTGCGCGCCGAACTGCGCAAGACCGGCGTCGGCGTGACCCTGGTCGCGCTGGGTGAGGTCGAAAGCCCGTACTGGGACCACAACCCGGGCAGCCGCCGCAACCTGCCGCCATCCCTGCCCTTCCTGAAACCGATGACTGTCGACCAAGCCGCCGCAACGATCGAGAGGGCCATCCTGGACGAACGAGATTTCGTCATCCGCCCGGCGATCCTGCGCGTGGCGATCGCCGCCAACGCCATCGCGCCCGGCCTTGTTGCGCGTTGGATGCGGCGGCGATGAGATCGGGAAGCCTCTCGGCTTCGGCTTAGGAAGCCAGCTTCATCTTGGCGGAGTCGGCGCCGGATACCATGTCATCAGCGTGCGGATACTCCGCTGTCGCACAATCGCCGAGACGCCTCAGCAACCGCTTGATGTACATTCGATAGCGGTAATGCTGGATCTCGAATCTGTGCCAATCCGTACTACGGAAGCGCATGCCATGGCCGACATCGGGCACGGTGTCCGTCTTGAGCGCGCGCAAATCAGCAGCTTCCTTCGAACGCAGTGCGCTGCCGACGATGTAACTGGCGACAAGCTTCGCCTGCCAGTCCGCGAGCTGCCACATGCCGCCTTCGGCCGGTTCGACCAGCCCGACCACGAACAAATCGTCGCGGTGGCGGTGCAGCAGATGCAGAAACAGGCGCGAGCACCCCTCCGGATCGATGATCAGGCTCTCATCGAGAAACGGAAAGCTCGGCTTGTAACCCGTCGCGTTGACGATGAGATCGACCTCCTCGACGCTGCCATCCGTGAAATGCACCCGACTGCCCTCGAGCCGCGCGATGCCGGGCCGTGGCGTGATGCGCCCATGCGCGAGATGATCGAGATAGTTCGAGGCCGATGTCGGATGCGCTTCGAACAGTTTGTGGTCAGGCTCCGGCAGCCCGTAGGCCGCGTGCGGTCCGATCAGGAGCCGCAGGCCGGTTTGATATAGACGCCGCATGATTCCACGCGGTACGGGCCAGCGGCTCAAGAGATCTATGAAGACGTCGGTCGGCTTGCCGAACACCGTCTTAGGAAAAAAGTAGTAGCTCCGCCGCATGGAATGGATCGCCGCGCGGCCGACATGGGCGGCATCGCAAACGATGTCCGCGCCTGAATTGCCCGCGCCCACGACCAGCACGCGCTTGTCATTCAATTGATCCCGCAGCTTCAGATCGTGCGAATGCAGCATTTCGCCCGAAAACGTACCCTCGTAGACCGGCGACTTCTTTTCCCAGTGGTGGCCGTTGGCAATGACGAGGCCGCCATAGCGGCGCGGGCCGGCCTCGCCGCGGATCGAGATTGTCCAGCCATCCGGATCTGCGTCAGCGCGCAAAACCTCCGCACCGAAGCGGATACGCTCGCGCAGGCCAAAATGATCGGCGTAGGCTGAAAGATAGTCCTGCGCCTGCGCGCGGCTGAGATAGATCGGCAGGTTTTCGTCGATCTTGAAATCCGTATATCGCGACAGCTTTCGGGACGAGTTGAGGAAGGTGCGCTCATAGACGGCATGCGGATGGTCCGCGTTCCATACGCCGCCGATATCAGCCTCGCGTTCGAAGCAGTCGAACGGGATACCGCGCTCGGCAAAAGTCTTTACGACCGCAAGCCCGCTCGCGCCCGCGCCGACGATGCAATAGCGCTTCGGGTGATCCCTTGCCGTCATGCCAGCCTTTCCGCTTGCGGCTCTGTGCGTCTCTAGCACAAATTGCGGCCGGTTGAGGGACGGGCACACAGTTTGATGGACATCCGGAAAAACGCCGAGATCAAGAGCTGGGACGGCATCTGGACTTACCGGCCGGCCGTGATCGTCACACCGAAATCCGCTGACGACATCGCCACAATCATGCGCGACACCGCGCGTTTCCCCTCGCCCGTCCGCCCCGCCGGCTCGATGCATTCAACTGCGCGCGTCAACGGCGACGACGGCGGAACCATGGTCGACATGAGGGCGCTGAACCGCATCTTGGCGATCGGCGAGGACAGCGCGACGGTCGAGGCCGGCGTCTCCTATTTCGAGCTGACGCACGCGCTCAAGGCGCGCGGGCTCCAGCACTGGATCACGACCGAGATCGGCAACTCGACGCTGGCCGCGATGGCCACCGCAGCCACCAAAGATTCGTCGTTCCCGGGCGAGTGGGGTCAGGTCTCGTCCTATGTGACGGGCGTCAAGCTCGTGACGCCGCAGGGGGAAATCCGCGAGATCAACGAGACGGACGCGCCGGAGGAGATGCAGCTCATCCGCTCGAGCTACGGTCTGTTCGGCATCGTCTTTGAAGTGACGATCCGCGTGCGCAAGGCCTATGCGATCGCGGTTCGGCATGAGGCGATGACCCTGGCGGAATTCGGGAACCGTTTCCCGGCGATGCGCGCCGAAGGCAATGCCATTATGTATTACCTCTTTCCCTACGCCGGGAAGGTCGTGATCGAACTGCGCAAGCAGAACCACGGCGTCGAGCCCAAAGCCCGGCGCATGTGGCAGTACCGCAACCGCTTCTGGCGCAAATATGGGCCTGCCATCGGGGTCAGCGTCAAGCGGCTGACGCGCTCGCCAAAGCTGCAGAAGATCGCCGACGACATGCACTTTCGAGTGCTGCGGCGCGCGCTGGTCTGGTTCGTCCGTGGGCAGAATACGATCGCCCACGCCCAGACGATCCGCTACCCGAAAGACCCCGGCCCGAACCGCTACCTGTTCTCGATGTGGTCCTTCCCCGAGCAGGGCTATTTCAAAACGTTGAAAGCTTATTTCGACTTTTGCCGGGACTACTACGCCAGGACCGGCTTCCGCTGTGACCTGCCGCATGTCGGTTATGCGATCTCGCAGGACCGCCAGGCGCTGCTTTCCTATTCCTGGGACGGGCCGACGCTCTCGATAGACCCGGCCTCGACCGGCAGCGAGGGCTGGGCGGAATTCCTGCGCGCCTACAACGAATTCTGTTCCGCCCATGGCGGTCAGCCGCTGCTCAACCAGACGCCACATCTAACGCGTGAACACGTCGCAAAGGCTTTCGGCGAGCGGCTCGATCGGCTGGTGGAGGAACGGCGCAAACGAGACCCCGAGGGAAGGCTGCCCGACAGCTATTTTCGTGAGCTGCTTGGCGAGGGCGCGGCGAAATGAATTCGGTTGCACCGCCGTTCTGGATCGTAGGCTGCGGCGGTCATGCGCGTGTCATCGTAGGCATGCTCGAGGAAGCCAGGGAGACTATCGAAGCGCTTCTGACCGACGACTCGACGATGGCTGGAAGCGCAGTTCTCGATATTCCTGTCTTATCCGCTGACATACTCGCCGGTCTTGAGCCCGCTCGGGCACGGATCGCTAACGGCGTCGGCAACCGTGCTTCCCAACGCGGCACTGGACTCGCGGCGCGCGTTTCAATCTACGAACGCTACCGTTCAGAGGGATTCGCTTTCCCCTCCCTTGTCAGCCGACATGCGATCATCCAGCCCCATGTTGAGGTCGATGAGGGCGTTCAAGTCATGCCTGGAGCCGTCATTCAGACAGGCGCTCGGATTGCCGCGAACAGCATTATCAATACGTCGGCATCGGTCGATCACGACTCCCATATCGGCTATAGCTGTCACATCGGACCGGGAGCAGTGCTCTGCGGAAGCGTCACTATCGGCGACATGACGCATATCGGAGCAGGCGCCATCATTCTTCAGGGAACCCGCATCGGCGCCAATGTGGTGGTGGGAGCCGGTGTAGTGGTCGACAGGGACCTGGCTGATGGAACGATATTGGGCCGCGTGTCGTACGGCGCATAGACATCCGCGCATGGGGTAAGTCCGCGCGCCCGCTAACGTTGGTCTCCGAACGGGCTCGGCGAGCCAGTGCGCGCTATCCCATGGCGCGGCGTACGAGGCGCTTGGCGATTGCCCACGGCACGACACGCATCGTCCGCAGGAACTCCGTCACTTTGCGCGGAAACGCGATTTCGTAGCCGCCGCGCTCCAGCCCTTCGACGATGCGCCGCGCGGCCTTGGCGGGTGACATCACATAGAGCTTCGGCCGTTCGTAGGACGCGTTCAGCGGAGTATCGATGAAGCTCGGGTTGACGATGGTGACGGATACGCCGGTGCCTTCGAGTTCGTGCCGCAGGCTTTCGGCGAGATTGATCAGAGCCGCCTTGCTCGCGCCGTAGGCACCGTTGCCGGGCAGCCCGACATAGCCGAATGCCGACCCCATGACGACGACACGGCCCGCGCGGCGTGCGAGCATGCGTGGCAAGACCGCCGCGATTCCATTGGCGACGCCCTTCACGTTCACATCGAATGTGCGGTGGAAGCCATCAAGATCGAGACGGTTGACGTCAAACGGCGCATAGACGCCGGCTCCAAGGATCGCCATGTCGATGGGGCCGAGATCGCGCTCGATGGCGGCGGCCACGTCCGACATCATCGCCGGCACGGTCACGTCGCCCGGGAAAGCGCGGATCGAGGGCGACTCCGCCGCGAGTGCCTCGACCTGGCCGGCATTGCGCGCCGTCGCCGCTACAATCACGCCGCGCTGGGCGAGAAGGCGCGCAAGCTGCTGACCGATGCCCCCGGTCGCGCCGGTGAGCCAGACGATTTTTGCAGGAAACTCTTTATTGCCGGCTTTCGCCATGGTCGTCAGTCCACAAACGGATCGCTGACGAGGATCGTATCCTCGCGCTCCGGCGAGGTCGAGAGCAGCGCGACCGGCGCTTCGATCAGCTCCTCCAGCCGCTTCACATATTTGATGCAGTTGGCCGGAAGCTGTCCCCAGGAACGCGCGCCACGCGTCGACTCGCCCCAACCTGCGATCGTCTCATAGACCGGAACGATCCGCGCCTGATCCGCCTGCGCGGCGGGCAGATGCGGCAGATCCTTGCTATCGAGCGTATAGCCCGTGCAAATCTTGAGTTCGTCGAACCCGTCGAGCACGTCGAGCTTGGTCAGCGCGATGCCGTCGATGCCGGCCACCTTGATCGTCTGGCGTACAAGCGCCGCATCGAACCAGCCGCAGCGGCGCGGCCGCCCCGTCACCGTTCCGAATTCGTGTCCGCGCTTGCCGAGCTCCTTGCCGATCTCGTCCTGGAGTTCGGTCGGGAACGGGCCTTCTCCGACACGGGTCGTATAGGCCTTGGTGATGCCGAGCACGTAGTTGAGTGCGGAGGGCCCCATGCCGGAGCCCGTCGCCGCCTGCGCTGCCACCGTGTTCGACGACGTCACGAACGGATAGGTGCCGTGGTCGATGTCGAGCAGGGCGCCCTGCGCGCCTTCGAACAGGATGCGGCTGCCCTTGCGGCGCTCACCGTCGAGCAGCGCCCACACCGTGTCCATATAAGGCAGCACCTTCGGCGCGATCTCACGAAGCTGGTCGCACAATTCCTGCGCGTCGATTTCCGGTACGCCCAGACCCCGGCGGAGCGGATTGTGATGCGCGAGCACGCGCTCGATCTTGGGACGGAGATCTTCCGGCTTTTGCAGATCCATGACGCGGATCGCCCGCCGCCCCACCTTGTCCTCGTAAGCGGGGCCGATGCCGCGTTTGGTCGTGCCGATCTTGCCTGCTCCGGCCGCATTCTCGCGAAACGCATCGAGCTCGCGGTGCAGCGGCAGGATCAACGTCGCGTTTTCCGCGATGCGGAGATTGTCGCGGCTCACCTTTACGCCCAGCGCGGCGATCTTCTCGACTTCCTCGGCGAACGCCCACGGGTCGAGCACCACGCCATTGCCGATGACCGACAGCTTGCCGCGCACGACGCCCGAGGGCAGGAGCGAGAGCTTGTAGGTCACGCCACCCACGACCAGCGTGTGGCCAGCATTATGCCCGCCCTGGAAGCGCACCACGACATCGGCGCGCTCGGACAGCCAGTCGACGATCTTGCCCTTGCCCTCGTCGCCCCATTGCGAGCCGACGACCACGACATTGGCCATGCGGGCGTTCCCTTCATGCGAACGGCCCCGCACGATGTGTCGGGGCCGTGACGGTTTATAGCGCCTCAGGTGGGCGGAGGCGAGGGTGGATGCTCAAACTAGCGTTTCACCCGGCCGAAGCCTGGTGAGGGCGTACCCGCTAAAAACTCAGCCGGTGCGCGCTGGTGACGTGCGGCAGCCCTTGCACCGTCCCAAAAACACTGTCCGCGAGCGGCTCGTCCGTGCCGACCAGCGCGACGGCGTTGCCGCCCGGCGCGTCGCGGCCGAGATTGAAGGTCGCGATGTTGACGTTCGCTTCGCCGAGCGTGGAGCCAAGCGCGCCGATATAGCCTGGCTTGTCGGAATTCTCCGTATACAGCATATAAGGGGCGAACTCAGCCTCCATGCTGATCGTCTTGATCTGGATCAGCCGCGGCTTGCCGTCGGAAAAGACCGTACCGGCGACGGCCCTTGTCTGTCTCTCGGTACCCAGAGTGAGACGGATGTAGGTCTCGTACGCGCCTTCCTGCCCGCGCGTCACCTCCTCCACCTTGATGCCCCGCTCGCGCGCGATTGACGGCGCGGACACCATGTTGGCGTCGGCCAGCATTGGCCGCATAACGCCGGCCAGTGCGGCAGATGTCAGCGCGCGGGTGTTCATGTCCGCGACATCCCCCGCATATTCGATGCGCACGGACTGAATGCCGGACTCCGTGATCTGGCCTGCAAACGAACCCAGATAGTCGGCGAGTTTCACGAAGGGCTTGAGCTTGGGCGCCTCCTCGGCGGAGATCGACGGGAAGTTGACCGCATGGCTGATTGCGCCCGTGAGCAGATAGTCCGACATCTGCTCGGCCACCTGGACCGCGACATTCTCCTGCGCTTCCGCCGTCGACGCCCCGAGATGCGGCGTGCAGATGACGTTGTCGAGCGCAAACAGCGGGCTCGACTTTGCCGGCTCCTCGGCGAATACGTCGAGTGCGGCGCCGCCCACTTGACCCGTGCGCAACGCCTCGGCCAAAGCGGCTTCGTCGATGATGCCGCCACGCGCGCAGTTGATGATGCGCACGCCCTTCTTGGCGCGCGCGAATGCCGCATCGTCGAGGATGTTCCGTGTACGGTCTGTCAGCGGCGCGTGGATAGAGATAAAGTCGGCCCGGCGGAGAAGATCGCTGAACTCTACCTTTTCGAGCCCGATATCGGCTGCGCGCTCAGGCGAAAGAAAGGGATCGAACGCAATCACCTTCATGCACAAGCCAAGCGCCCGGTCGGCGACAATCGCGCCGATATTGCCGCAGCCGATAATGCCGAGCGTCTTCGACGTGATCTCGACCCCGAGGAATCGCGTCTTCTCCCACCTCCCGGCGCGGGTCGAGAGATCGGCAGCCGGAATCTGCCGGGCGAGCGCCAGCATCAGCGTGATCGCGTGCTCTGCCGTCGTGATCGAATTGCCGAACGGGGTGTTCATCACGATGATGCCCCGGGCCGTAGCTGCCTTGACGTCGATATTGTCGACGCCGATCCCGGCGCGGCCGATCACCTTCAGATTGTGCGCTGCGTCGATCACTTTCTCCGTCGCCTTGGTGGCCGAGCGCACGGCGAGACCGTCATAGCCGCCGATGATGCGCACCAACTCGTCGCGGTCGAGGCCGAGCTTCAGATCGATCTCGATGCCGCGCTCCTCGAAGATGGCCTGGGCCTGCGGACTGAGTGCGTCTGCGATCAGAACTCTGGGCATCGGTTTGCTCCGTAAGCTGCATTTTTTTGCGGCGCTGTCGGTGGTTTATCCCTCACCCCTTCAGGGGAGGGTGGCACGCCTTTGCGCGCCGGGGCGGGGTGATGATGTGAGCGGGATGGAGACCGGGCCGCGCCACGGCTCAAGCTGCGCGTGGCATCGCCTCTTTGGCCACTGCGTACGCCCAGTCGAGCCAATGAGTGAGCGCCACGATATCGGATGTCTCGACGGTCGCGCCGCACCAGATGCGCAGTCCCGGCGGCGCATCGCGATATGAGCCGATATCGAACGCGACGCCTTCTTTTTCCAGCTTGGCAGCGAGCTCTTTGGCGAAATCGGCTTCCGCATCCCTGCCCTGGCTTGCGATCGACGGATCCACAATCGTCAGGCAGACACTCGTATTCGACCTGTTGCCGGGCTCGGCGCACAAAAAATCGATCCAGTCGGTGCGCCCTATCCAGTCGGCGAGCGCTCCGGCATTGGCGTCAGCCCGGGCGATTAACCCGTCGAGACCACCCGCCTGCTCTCCCCAGCGCAACGCGTCGGCATAGTCCTCAACGCACAGCATGGAGGGGGTGTTGATGGTCGCGCCGTTGAACAGCTCGGCGTCGAGCTTGCCGTGTCTCGTCATACGGAACAGTTTCGGCATCGGCCAGGCGGGGTCATGCGACTCCAGCCGCGTGATAGCGCGTGGACTGAGGATCAGCATGCCGTGCTGCGCCTCGCCGCCCATGACCTTTTGCCAGGAGAAAGTCGCGACATCGAGCTTGGCGAAATCGATGTCTTGCGCAAACACGGCCGACGTCGCGTCGCAGATCGCGAGACCTTCGCGATCTGCCGGGATCCAGTCCGCGTTCGGCACGCGCACCCCGGAGGTCGTGCCGTTCCATGTGAACACCACGTCGCGCGACCAACCGGCCTGCGAAAGATCGGGAAGTTGGCCGTAATCGGCTTCCATGACGCGCACGTCCGGCAGCCTGAGCTGCTTGACGATGTCCGTCACCCACTCCTTGCCGAACGCTTCCCACGCCAGCACGTCGACTCCGCGCGGGCCGAGCAGCGACCACATCGCCATCTCCATCGCGCCCGTATCGGAGGCGGGAACGATGGCGCAGACGTAGTCGTGCGGCAGCCGCAGCATCGCGCGCGTCTTGTCGATAACAGATTGCAGGCGCGCCTTGCCTTCGCGCACGCGATGCGAGCGGCCGAGAAACGCGCTGTCGAGCGCATCCGGCGTCCAGCCGGGACGCTTGACGCAGGGACCTGAGGAAAAGCGGGGATCGGCCGGGCGCAAATCCGGCTGCGCAAGCGTCGTCATGAAATCTACCCTCTCAGATAGAAGCCCCTCGTTGGGGAGGGGTGGCCCGCGGCGGAGGTAAGCTGCCAGCCGGTCACAGTCAACTGTGACGTTCGGAGAGGGCTAATTGTGTGTGGATCTCAACAGTGAAGCCCCACCCCCCCCCCCTGGGGGCCGCCACACCCCCCCCGGGGGGGGGGTGGTTTTTG
>JBKJVQ010000142.1:0-10343 GCA_046717125.1 Methyloligellaceae bacterium | reverse complement strand
ATGTCCCATCAGAGCCTCCACCACGCCGCCTGAGCCTCTGAATCTGATTTGCGGCATCCGATCACTGATTGGGTTCTGTCCCTAGCAGACCATTCCGAGAATCGTCAGCCCTATTCGCAAGCTTGGCATTCCGGCAGCAGCAATGTTTGATTTCGATGTACTTATGGATGAAAATTTTCAGCACATTTGGCCCCTATTGAACTTGGCAGCGGATCAGCTGCCTGCTTTGCAGGGCGAGCGAAACACCATCAAAGGCTATCTCGATGCTAAAGGAAGAGAAGTTTGCAAGGCGCAAGGTTTGAGTGCTTTTGAGGGCACCGAACTCGCTGAGGTGACGACCTTCGTGGGCAAGATGATGAACTACGGCCTCTGTTTTGTACCAGTCGGCGAGCTAGAGTGCTGGCTGGCGGCACTGGGCATAGAACGCACCAGAAACAAACCTAAATGGCTCACCGATGTATTCACCCGCATGGGTGCCGACCCTAATGTCCCAGGATACACCAAGGCCGGCGACGACGACGTATGGACTTTCATTGATAGTGTTGAAGCGTGGATTGCCAGGCCCGATAGGTTAGGAATACCCGATTAGGATTGGGTACTATCGCATCTTATTGCGTCCGCCATCCGCACACCTCGCCCCATCACATCTTCTCCCCTGGCAATTCGCTCGCCTGCTTCACCCAGTCCGTGAACTGAGCTTCGTCGAGCGCATCGTCCTCGTGGATGTCGACGTAGCGTACGTGCTCCTGTCTGGACGTGCCCGGCGGGACGGGACGCAACGACGTGCCGGAAGAAGGCCACCTTCACGTATCTCGCGAAGCAGTGAAAGCTGAGGAACCAAGTCCCCTCCTCGACGCCGTAGAACGGCGAGTTCCATTTGACCGCCTTGTTCACGTGACGCGCGCTGGCCTCACGGTACGAGGCTTGTCTTGCCGTCACGGACAGCGTCGACAATTTCGCGGATGGAGTCGATCACAAGCTGCGGCTGGTCCTTGTGGATCTCGTGACCGCTGTTGGTGTTCATGCTGTGCCTGGCGCCGGGCACGAGCGCGGCGAGCTTAGCCTGCGCCTCCCTCTGGGCCCGATCGGTGATGGTGCCGACGTCAGGTGGAATGTCGGCAGGCAACCTTCCATCGGCGATGAGGCCCGAGACCAGCGGTCCCCAGGGGCGATCGGCGCTCAGCACGATCAGCGGCATCGGCTGAAGCGGCGGGGCAGCGACGAGTTGATCGAAGCTACGGTCCGCATCCGCCCGCTCGATGTCGGGATAGATTTTCAGAACCTCCGTCAGGTCGCCATCGAGAATGATCTTCTGGTTCGCCCACTCCGCCGGCGTTTCCGCTGCCCGCAATCCCTCGGACAGGGCATCGACGAGAACCATCCCGTCCACGTCGCCGGGATAATTCATCGCATAGAGCCGGCTGATGAGGCCGCCATAGGAATGTCCGACGATCACGAACGGCGTCGCGATGCCGGCAGCGGCCACCAGCGCATGAAGGTCGGCGACCGAGTCGCCCGCGGTGATCGGCATTGGGACCGGGTCGCTGCGGCTGGGAGCATCGTCGACTGGCGTTCCGGGCCGATCGTAGGCGCAGACCCGCGTGAAGCCGGCAACCGCGGAGAAGACGGGCGAATCCTCAGTCCAGTCATAGGCGGCAGCCTTCCCGCCTGCCACGATGACGACGGTCGGGGACCCGGTACCGCGGCACTCGAGATACATCTTGCGTCCGCTGCCGATGTCGACCAGGCCGGTGAAATCGCCACTCTCAGCGACTGCCGGGAACTGGGAGGCTGCGAAAACAAGGGCGAGGAACAGGGAGCGCTGACGCGACATTGAGTGGGCCTCCTCGGCGCGGGCGTGTGCTGAACTAATTGGCTTGAATTACGGGCGACGGGATATGGAGACTTGGCACGCGAGCGCACGAGCGCACGGAGAAAACATGAGCATCGCCGACCAGATCTTCGAGCAGGTGAAGGGACTGCCCGAACCGCTGGCCCGCGAAGTGCTCGACTTTATCGCGTTCCTGCGCGACCGGCGGGATCGCGCTGAATGGCGTGACCTGATGGCCGCCCAAACGGCTTCGTGCGCATCGGTTTGGGATAATGCCGAGGACAGTGTCTGGGACCATGCCTGAGCGTGGCGACCTGCTGCTCATCCCGTTTCCATTCACCGATCTGTCGGCCACGAAGCGCAGGCCGGTACTAGCGCTCACCGCCGCTGACAGCTACGGGGACTTTATAGCGCTGCCGGTGACTTCCCGACCCTAATCCGCACATGCGCTCGCGATTACACCAGCCGACATTACCGAAGGAACTCTTCCCGCTGCGAGCTGGATTCGCACCGACCGCATCGTCACCCTCAATGCGAGCCTGGTCGTGAAGAATATCGGCCGCGTCGCCGAACCCCTCATTTCTTCGGCAGTAACCCTGGTGTGTGCCTACATCGCCGGACGCTCAAAATGAAACGGGCCGGGCGGATGCAGAAATTTTTCAGTGTACGGATCATAAGGCGAACTAACCCCGCTCGTTGATCTCTTGCGCCGCGCGCAAGCCCGACTCGATCGCGCCCTGGATCTAGGCATGGGCGAGCGACGCATGCTCGCCGGCGAAATGGATACGGCCCTCCGGCGCGATGATGTGCGTGTAGAGCGAGGTCTGCTGCCCCGGCTCGAACAGGGCGAACGCGCCGCCTGCGAACTCATCGTCGTGCCACATCTTCGATGCGCCGACTTCGAATTCGGCCAGCGCCTGCGGATGGATGCGCGCCAAATCCTCGAGCGCCTGGAAGATGCGGTCCTGTTCCGAGAGCGAGCCCCAGCGCTGCGCGTCTTCCGACCAGGTATAGCTTGCGAGCACGACGCCCCTGCCCGTCTCCCGGCCGTGATCCGGATAGTAGACATTGCGGATCGGCAGATCGGTAACGGTGCCGCCGCCGAACACGCCCTCGTCCTCTTCCCAGAAACGCCGGCGGAATTGCATGACGATTTTGGCCGACGCATCATAGTGCAGTTGCCGGATGGCGCGCTGCTTTGGGAACGAGAAGGGCGGCTGCGCTTCGATGTGGCGGAGGACAGGAAACGGCACGGTCACGATCACATAGTCGCCGCTGGCTTCGAATCGTCCGGCCGCGGTCTGGTAATGGACACGGACTTTGTTCTCGGTTTGCTCGAGCCCGATCATTTTCGCGCCGAAGCGGATGCATCCGTGCAGCGCCGGCAGAAACGCGAGCGGCAGCCGGTCCATGCCGCCGTCGATCGCCACCATGTCCGTGTAATACTGACCGACCTCCTCGCGCAGCAGCTCGAGGAACGACATGTTCATGATCGCTTCCTGATCGGCGAGAAGGCCGAACGTCTCGATCAGCCCTTCGGACCAGTTGTTCGCCTCCAGGAACTCGCGTGTCGAATAGGAATCGTATTCGACGGCGATCGTGTCCCACGCGCTCTCGCCATGCTGCGAAATGCGCTCCGCGAACGGACGAATGGCGGAAGCCCAATGCGTCAGCGCGCTGACGCCCTTCTCGGCTTGCGCCAGATCGAAGCCGAGACAGTCCGGGTTCTCCTCCGCCTCGCGGACACGGCATTTGCGGCCGCGCAGCATGTAGAACGCGTTCGGATTGCTCATGGTGAAGGGCGAGACGGTCAGTCCGAACTTCTCGACATAGGCCATGCTCAGTCTGTGCGCGCGCGGGATGCGCATCGCCCCCGCCTCCGCGTACAGGCCGTGCGTGAAAGGTTCATGCAACGTGCGGATGCGGCCGCCGACACGCGCGCGCGCCTCAAGCAGGGTTACGTCATGTCCGGCGCGATGCAGCTCATACGCCGAGGCGAGCCCCGCCATGCCCGCTCCGACGATGGCGATGCGCCGCGGCGTCGCGGTCTTCATCAGGCCGTTGTCGATAATGCCCAGCAGATCGTCTGTCCGGATCGAGACCATGCTCTAACCGGGTGGCCGCGAGCGAGCGACGATGATACGCCCCTCGAACTTCGGCGCGACGACGCCCGCCTTCTCGATATGCCGCATAATGACATTGGCGATCAGCTCGGCGTCGGTCAACCCGACGAGCTGCTCCGCCTTGGCCAGCGCCTCGTAGCCGTCGCCACGGCGGGCGAGAAAATCGTTCGTCGCCAGCGTATAGGTTTTCGAAGGATCGAGCGGTGCGTCACCGATCGTAACGCGAACGATGCGGTCGCCAACGGGTCGCGTGACATCGGCGCGGATGGTCAAGTTGGAGACCTGAGGGAACCGGCCGGTCTCGATCTCGGCATTGGCGAAGCCTTGTTCGAGCGCCGTCTTGATGTCAGCGCCGGTCAGCCGCAGCAGGTAGGCATAGTTGCGAAACGGAAGCTCTGCGAGCACGTCGCGCCGGGTGATGTCGCTGCCTGCCGGATAGAGCTTGTTGGCGCGAAAGCCGCCGCCGTTGATCAGGGCCACGTCCGCGTCCGTAGCCTCGCGCACCGCATCGGCGTAGAGATTGCCGATAGCGGCCTCGCCGCCTCTCACTTGAGCGTTCCGGCTGTCGAGCTCGGTTGCCGTGCGGCCGATGACAACGTCGAATTCCTTTGAAAGCAGCCCCAGGTAGTACGCGACGCGCTGCGACACCTCAGGGTCAGGCGCAACGTCCGCCGTGTCGATGACGCGGAAATTCGGCCACCAGGAGATTTTTCGCTTTCCGCCCTTCTCCTCGATCTCGACATCGACGTCGACGGCCGTGACATAGAGCCCGTCCTGCATCGACTCGGCGAACACACGCTGGCCGTTGAAGCGAAGCTGAAGATCGTGATCGTCGCCTGACAATATGATGTCGGCCGCATCCGTCGCGATCAGCTCCTCGTCCAGCTTGCGGTCCGCATGCACCACGGCGACGATCAGGTCTGCGCCTTCATGCCTCAACTGCGCAGCGCGCCGAACCAGCGTGCCCACGCTGTCCCCGAACTTGAGGTTGCCCGGCTGGGACTTGGTGGCCGAGTCTTCCGCCGCCGTCGCGATCATGCCGACTTTGACGCCGCCCATGTCGTACATGCGATGGCTGCCGATGCCCCCGATCGGCGTGCCATCCGCATTGAAAAGGTTCGCGGCGTAGACGGGTACCTTCGCTTCCTCCATCCGTGTGCGGAAAACATCGGGACCGAAATCGAACTCGTGATTGCCCGGAACGAAAACGTCGATCGGCATCATGTTCAGGATGTCGATCATGTGCGCGCCCTGATCGAAACTGGACATGAGCGACGGCGAGATCGCATCGCCCGCATGGGCGACGAGGACATTGGAGAAGCGCGCCTTTTCCGCCTTCAGGACGGCGGCGAGCTTCGGCAGTCCGCCGCGTCCGCCTTCGTCCTTCATCTCGTAGACGTCACAGGCCAGCACAAAAGTCAGGCGAACGGGGTCAGCCGACAAAGTGCCTGATGAAAGGCTCAGTCCAGCAAAGATCGCGAACAGCAAACAGGACCGGGCGATAATTTTTGCTTCGCGCACCCCCTAAGCCTCCAGATCGTCGGCCGCGAGCTGGTGCAGCAATCGGAGCAGCGTATCGCAGGTCGAGTAATCGGCGCGGCCATCGATGCGTTCCGGGCGGAAGTGTAGCTGGAACGACTTCACAACATTCTCTGTCGCGATGCCGTATGTGCCGGTGGCGTCGACGCCGTAGCCGAACGTCGCAAGATCGTGCTGCAACGCCGCCACATGCCGGCCTTCGTCGCCCGGCCCCATGCCCGTCTCGGCCCCGGCGGGCGCGGGCTCAACCCACACGCCGATACCGGCGCGCGCGAGGCGCGCCCAATCGAACTTCTCGCCGGGATCACGCTTTCGTCCAGGCGCGATGTCCGAATGCGCGAGCACGCGGGGGGGCGATATCGCATGGCGTTCCGCGATGTCCTTGCAGAGTGCTTCAACCGCATCCATCTGCGCGGCCGGATAGTCGGGATACGAGAATTCGTGGCCGGGGTTATGAATCTCGATTCCGATGGAAGACGAGTTCACGTCGGTTTCGCCCTTCCACGACGACACGCCGGCATGCCAGGCGCGCATCGCCTCGGGCACCATCTGCACAACGCGCCCGTCGGGATGGATGAGGTAGTGGCAGGAGACCCGGCTTTGCGGATTGCACAGCCAGTCGACCGCGGCGTCGGCCGATTCCATGCCCGTGTAATGGAGCACGATCAGGTCCGGCCGCCGCGCGTTATGGCGGGGCTCCAGATTCGGCGACGGCCGCCACAGCGTGGCGAGCGGACTATCGGGGCGGTCAGTCATTGCATGAAGAAGCGCGTTGTGTCGGAGATTTCTCTCCTCGGCCCTACGGGACGGACACCGCTACATCCCCCGCTCCTTGGTAATTTCCTTGTAGGCGCCGTTGATCGCCGCGAGCTTTTCCGTGGCGATGGAGATGAACTCCTTGGGCACGCCGCGCGCAATCAGCCGGTCCGGATGATTGTCCGCCGCCAGCTTGCGGTAATGCGACTTCAGCTCCTCGTTCGAGATCTCCGGAGAGATGCCCAGAACATCATAGGGATTGCGCTTCTCGGCGCGCACGTGCCGCGCCTTGATATAGTTGAATTCCGTATCGGACAGGCCGAACCGGCGCGCGACCTGATGCAGGAACGCCTCCTCCTTCGGATGCACGGAGTCGTCGGCCTTGGCGATGTGGAACAGGCCTTCGAGCACGTCCTCCAGCAGCTTGCGATCGCCCTTGAACATGGAGGCGAGCTGCTCGGCATAGGCCTCGTAGCCCGCAACATCCTGCTTGGCGAGATTGAACACGCGCGCCACGTTCTTCATTTCGCCGTCCGGCACCTTGAAGACTTCCTTGAAGGCGTTGACCTCGTCCTTGGTGACGACGCCGTCGGCCTTCGCCATCTTGGCGCCGAGCGCGATCACGCCGACCGTAAAGGCGACCTGGTTCTCGCCCGCGCCTTCTTCCTCGTCCCGGTCGATGACGAAATGGCCGGCCATGCCGCCGAGCAGCGCGCCGATAGGTCCTCCGACGGCAAGTCCCGCCGCCGCGCCAGCCAGCTTTCCCCAGATCGACATGCAAAGACCCCGTGTCAGCTTAGATCACGATGACTTGGGGTTGGCGCAACCCCAAGTCATAAACGTGATCGATTCTAATAGGTTGAGCATGATGTCGTCCGAAAACCGCTACACACTTTTCGGCATCATGCTCTAGCGCCGACAATACGCATTTTCGCAGGCTGCGCACTTGCCTGAAAGGCCGTCGCCGGCGGAAGTTCCCCGCCCGTGTCTTTTCCGCTACTGACGCTGCGGAAGCGGATGCCGGGAAGCGGTGCTCGCGCCGACGATTTCCACGCCCTTGCTGCCGACGAACTGATCCAGCGGCAGGCTGACCCAGTAAGGCGCGGGAATAGGTATGCCGAAACTCTTCAGACAACCGACGACCGTCGTCCGCCACCACTGTGGACGCCCGTAGTAGGAGCGATGGCTGAGCGAGACGTCCATGTTGGCATAAGGCTTCTCGCCGCGGATGGTCAGGACGTACACCCCGCGCACCGGGTTCCAGTCCATGTCCGCATACGAGAAATCGATCGGACGGCAACGGCTCGCCGGCTCGATAAGCGACCGGGATTTTTCGTCTGGCCCGAGCGGAAACGCCAGCACGGCGGGCACAAAAAGCCCTGCCGCGGCGCATGCGCCGAGCAAAGTTCCCCGTACACTCATTCAGGTCCACCCCCGTGGAGATTTCTTTTTTTTGTTCTAGAAGAAGATTACGCCGTGGGAGCGCACGGCTCAAGCGCCGCGCAAGCACAACAAGCCGCGCATTCCCAGCGAAATGCGCGGCTTGTACAATCGGGCGAACCGATTCGTTTCAACAGCGCCGCTGGTTTGCGACGGTCTGGGCCTGAGCCAATTTAAGATTTTGGGTCAACGTCTTAGGCTATCGCACCGGTCAGGGAACCGGAGCGGCAGGTGGCGCGTCGGCGGGCTTCGGCGCCTCCACCTTGGGCGCTTCGGCGGGCTTGAGCACACCGGCAGGCGCCGCAGGATCCGGGTTAGGCTGTTGCGTTTCTGCCGCAGGTTTCGGCTCGGCCGGAGCAGGCGCTTCCGCGTCCTGTACCTCGGCGGCGGGATCGGCCGGCGCAGGAGCGGCGGCAGGAGCGGGGGCCGGCGCAGGAGCGGGGGCCGGAACCGCGTCAGGTGCGGGCGCTGCAACAGGCGCTGGAGCGGGAGCCGCTTCAGGAGGGGGGGGCGGCGCGCCGGCCTGCGGCGTGCCGGCGTCGGGGTCCTCTTCCGGGTTGGGCGTCGCCACGACGAACTCGTCGAAACCGTGCTTAACCCGATCGGACCGATCGAGTGCCTCGGCAATGACGCCGACGAACGATCCTTCCGGTGGCGCCCCACGCATTGATCCCACCCTCACGTCATTGATGAAAAACGTGGCGGTATCGCCCCTTGTCTGGACGCGGACCTTGTTGACCGCCCCCGGTCCGGTTTTAACGGATTCGTGCGCGTTCCAGCGAAGCGGATTGATCCACTTGTTGTCGATCAGCCGCCAGATCGAGATCGTGCCCTGCGGCGAAACGCCAAACGCATAAAGGTTGGTGTCGTCCAATGCCCAGAACACGAGGCCGTTCCAGGTCTGCTCAGCGGTCGCACCAGCCCTCCAGGTCGTCGTGACGCAAATGTCGGCATCCTCGAACTTCTCGAACTGGTTGACGGAGAAGTCGAGCGTGCCAGCGTCAAGCGAAAACACGAACTCGCCGTTTTCGACCTTCTTCGCATCCGTGGGAAGCCCCCACAGAAGATCCATCGCATCGAAACTGTCTTTGTATTCGACGCGGCTTGCGTCGCATGCGAGCGCAATCTGGGGCGACCCCAGCAACAGCGCGGCAGCCAATGCGGAACTTAACCAGCAACGCATGTCACTTTCCTCCACCCTCCCTGTTTAATCATTGAGGCTTAGTCACTCGAAAATCGTCGAACGTCTGCATGATCTGCGGACCGCCCGCATCGGAGAGGTTCTCCGCCATCAGACCGACAAGCTGCCCGCCGGGGGGCGGATGACCTTTGAGCTGACGGACCTCGATATCGTTCACGTAGAGCGTCGCGATATTTCCCTTCGTCACCACACGGAGCGAATTGAGCGCTCCCACGCCGGTGCGCACTTCCTTCGTATCCACCCACTGCACCTGCTGGAGCCATCGGTTCCGCTGCAATCGCCAGACCGCCGTTGTGCCCAGCGGCGAAATGCCGTGTGCGTAGAAGTTTTGCGGGTCCTGATACCAGAAGATCAGTCCCGACCAGGTCTTGTTTGGCATCGCCTCCCTCGACCCAGGTCGCATTCACGCAGGCGTCGACATCGGCGTAGGGCGGCGTGTTGTTGATCGCCCAGTCGATCTTCGCGGCAGCCAGCTTTATGACGAAACGGCCGCCCTGGTTGAACAGGCTCTCAGTCGGCACACCCCATGTGCTCCCGAAGGCGTCGAACCTGTCGTCGAAAAGGGTTTCGCCGCCTTTGCACGCCATCGCGGGAGCGGCCTGACACAAGCCAGTAACGGCGACGATGCAGCACGCCGCACCGAATAGACGGATGAGACCCCTCCCCTGACGCAACGACCGAGCTGACATTAGCATGGCAATTCGGCGCGCCGAAGATGGCTTGGAGCCTCTTTTCGTATACTTATCCTGAGCTGGGACGGGTGCGGGGCCGCCATGTCGGACGACGGTGAATGGCGGTTCTGGATCGATCGCGGCGGCACGTTTACGGACATCGTAGCCCGTGCCCCCGATGGCGGCGTGCATATCCGTAAGCTTTTGTCGGACAACGCTGAATTCTACGACGACGCCGCGTTGGCGGGCATTTACGACGTTCTCGGAGTCGGGGCCTCGGAGCCGCTTTCCGCGCGCCGCATCGCGGCGATCAAGATGGGGACGACGGTTGCGACGAACGCGCTTCTGCAACGAACCGGAGACCGCGTCCTCCTCCTCACGACCGAAGGATTTCGCGACGCCCTGAGCATCGGCCATCAGGCGCGGGCACGTCTTTTCGAGCGGCAGATCACCAAGCCGGACATGCTCTACGACCGCGTCGCCGAAGTGCCGGAGCGGGTTCGCGCCGATGGGACGGTCGAGATGCGACTGGATGAGAACGCCACGCGTGACGCTCTCGTCTCAGCGCGCGAGGCCGGCATCAGGTCCGTCGCGATCGTCTTCATGCACGCCTACGCCCACCCCGCGCATGAGAAGCGCGCCGCGTCCATCGCGCGGGGTGTCGGCTTCGCGCAGATCTCGACCAGCCATGAAACGAGCCCGCTCATCAAATTCATCGCGCGCGGCGATACGACCGTGCTCGACGCCTACCTCTCGCCGACCCTGCGGCGCTATGTCGACCG
>JBKJVQ010000141.1:0-8501 GCA_046717125.1 Methyloligellaceae bacterium | reverse complement strand
CACCTCTCCCGGGCGGGGAGAGGTCGGCCCGAAGGGCCGGGTGAGGGGGAGCAAAAAAGCCAAATGGAAAACTAAAGCGCGCGCTGAATCTGCTCGCCCTCGAAGCACTCGATCACGTCGCCTTCGCGCATGTCCTGATAGCTCTCGAACGACATGCCGCACTCCTGCCCAGCCACGACTTCGCGCACGTCGTCCTTGACGCGGCGCAGCGTCGACAGCTTGCCCTCGTGGATGACGACGCCGTCGCGGATCAGGCGCACCTGAGCGCCGCGCGCGACCTTGCCTTCGGTGACGCGGCAGCCGGCGACCTTGCCGATCTTCGACACGTTGAACACCTGCAGCACCTGCGCATTGCCGAGGAAGGTCTCGCGGCGTTCCGGCGCAAGCATGCCCGACATGGCCTGCTTCACGTCGTCGACGAGATCGTAGATCACCGAGTAGTACCGGATCTCGGTCCCGTCCCGCTCCGCATGGGTCTTGGCCTGGGCATTCGCCCGCACGTTGAAGCCGATCACCGAGGCGCTCGATGTCGAGGCGAGGCTGATATCCGACTCCGCGATCGCGCCGACGCCCGCATGCAGGATGCGGGCCTTGACTTCGTCGGTGCCGAGCTTTTCGAGCGCGGAGACGATCGCCTCGACCGAGCCTTGCACGTCGCCCTTGATGACGAGCGGGAATTCCGCGACGCCGGCCGCCTTGAGCTGGCTCATCATCTGTTCGAGCGAACCGCGCGGGCCCGCGCCGGCAACGCGCTGCCGCCTCTCGCGGGCGCGATAGTCGGTCAGTTCGCGCGCGCGCGCCTCGGACTCGACGACCGCGAACTGGTCGCCCGCTTCCGGCGCGTAGGAGAAACCGAGCACCTCGACCGGTTCGGAGGGGCCTGCGCTCTTCACCTGCTCGCCGACATCGTTGATCAGAGCACGGACCTTACCCCAGGCCTGGCCTGCGACTACGATATCGCCGACACGCAGCGTGCCGCGCTGGATCAGCGCCGTGCCGACCGGACCGCGTCCGCGCTCGAGCTTCGCCTCGACCACCACGCCCTCGGCGGGGCGATCGGGATTAGCCTTCAGCTCCAGCACTTCGGCCTGCAGCATGATCGCGTCGAGCAGCTTGTCGAGATTGATCTTCTTCAACGCCGAGACTTCGACGTCCTGCACATCGCCCGACATGGACTCGACCACGACTTCCTGGTGCAGGAGATCGGTGCGAACGCGGTTGGGGTCGACGCCCGGCTTGTCGATCTTGTTGATCGCCACGATCAGCGGTGCTTGGGCGGCCCGCGCGTGGTTAATGGCCTCGACCGTCTGCGGCATGACGCCGTCGTCAGCCGCAACCACCAGAACGACGATGTCCGTCACCTTCGCGCCGCGGGCGCGCATGGCGGTGAACGCCTCGTGGCCGGGCGTATCGATGAACGTGATCTTCTGCCCGTTCGGCCCTACCACCTGATAGGCGCCGATATGCTGGGTGATGCCGCCGGCCTCGCCGGAAACGACATTGGTCGTCCGGATCGCGTCGAGCAGTGAGGTCTTGCCGTGATCGACATGGCCCATGATCGTAACGACCGGCGCCCGCGGCATCAGCGTTTCGGTGGCATCGATCTCGCCGATAAAGCCCTCTTCGACATCGGCCTCGGAGACGCGCTTGATCGTATGCCCGAACTCTTCGACCACGAGCTGCGCCTGATCGGCGTCGATCATGTCGGTGATCTTGTGCATCTCGCCGAGCGACATCAGGAACTTGATGACGTCGACGCCGCGCTCGGCCATGCGGTTAGACAGTTCCTGAATGGTGATCGCTTCCGGGACGACCACTTCGCGCTGCATCTTGGCCTGGGGCTGCTGAGCGCCGCCGCCATGCTTCTTCTGCCGTTCCTGACGCCGCTTGAGCGAGGCGAGACTGCGCTGGCGCTGCTCCTCGTCGAGCGCGTTGGTGATGGTCAGCCGGCCGCGGACGCGCTGCTCCTCGGTCTTGCGGCGTGGCGTCGCCGCCTCGCTGCTGCGGTCCGTCTTCTTGCCAGGCGCGCCGCGCGGCGGAGCGTCCGCGTCCTTCGGAGCGGGAGGATGCTTGCGCGGCGCATCGTCCGTCTTGGCGCGTGCAGCCTCGTCCGCCTTGGTTCTCAGCTTGCCCTTCGCATCGGCCCTGGGCGCTTCGGGCGCAACCGCCTCGACGGGCTCCTCGATCTCCGGACCTTCGGCCTCGCGCCTCACACGCAGCTCTTCTTCCTGCTGGGCGCGAACGACCGCCTCTTCCTTGGCGCGGACCCGTTCGACCGCATCGCGTTCGCGCGCATCGGCCAGCGCGCGGGTCCGGGCGTCGCGTTCCTCGTCCGAGAGCGCGCGCAGGATCGCGCCGCGCCGCTGCGGTTCGGGAGATGGGGCCGTGCGCCTCGCGGGTTCGGCGGGCGCGGCTTGCGGCTTCGCGGCAGGCTTTGCCACGGCCTCGACCGGCGCCTCGACGCCGCCTGACCCGGGCACTGCGCGGCGCTTCTTCTTCTCCACCAGCACGGATTTGGAGCGACCGTGACTGAAACTCTGGCGCACATGGCCTGATTCGACCGTCCGGCGCAGGCCCAGCGTCCTGCCGCGTGTCTTCTCGTCAGACTCGTTCGTTTCGCTCATCAATCTTCCGCATTCGTATTCGATACGCCGGCAGGATCGCCCGTGCCGTCGCGATAGCGTTTCAATCGGCCCGCATTCTGGAGGAACCGGGCGCTCGCACCGCCCTTAATCAGGGCTGCATGTATCACATTGTTGCGGCCCGATGCCAAATCCAATTCGGCCGTGGTGAACATGCATACCGTCACAGGGCGCTCCCCGTGCCGCTTCATATAAGCACCATCGAGCTTGCGCACGCCGTCAGCGCCTGCCTCCCGCGCATGGAGTAGTCCCACAACCGGATCGCGCCTGATCGTCTCCTCGACCTTGGCGAAGCCGAAAACAGCCTCGCCCGCCTTGATCGCCAGCGACAGGGACTGAAGCGCTTCCTTCGCGATCAGCGCGTCGACCTGGTCCGGCAGATCACCGCCCGCCTTCACGGCACGGCGGAAAGCCCGGGCAAATACGCCCTTCCTGACCGCCGTCAGCAGCGTCTCGCGCGACGCCGTCACCCATACCCCGCGTCCCGGCAACCGCGCCTTGATATCGGGCACGACATCGCCGTCCGGCGACAGGACGAAGCGGACCAGCGCATCGCGCGACAGCCGCTCCCGCGTCATTGCGCAACTGCGCACCGGTGCCCCCCGGCCCGGTCCTTCGTCTTCGCCCGGCGCCTCCTCATCCACGTCGCGCCCCGGATGCGTCATCCCGGCCGGACCCAATCGTGAGTCAGCCGCGAGCGTCGGCGTCGGCATCTTCCGCCTCGCCCTCGGGCTCTGCCTCGGCCTGCTTCAGATCCTCTTCGGTGATCCAACCCGCCTTGACTCGCGCCGCCATGATCAGCGCCTCGGCATCCGCGCGGGAGATGCCGAACGGCGCGAGCACGCCGGCATGCTGGATGGTTTCGCCATCCTTGCGCTCGCTCCAGCCCATCAGATCGTCGGTTGCGCAATCGGCTGCGTCCTCAAGCGACTTGATGCCGTTCTCGCCGAGTGTGACGAGCATCGGCGTCGTGAGGCCCGGCAGGCCGATCAGATCGTCCGACACGCCAAGTTCCTTGCGGCGCGTATCGTGCTGCGCCTCGACGCGATCGAGATGCTCGCGCGCGCGTTCCTGGATCTCGGCCGCCGTATTCTCATCGAAACCCTCGATGCCGGCGATCTCGTCGGGCTCGACGAACGCCACTTCCTCGACTGAGGTGAAGCCCTCGGACGCGAGCAGCTGCGCGATCACCTCGTCGACGTCGAGCGCCTCCATGAAGATCTGCGAGCGTTCCGCAAATTCCTTCTGGCGGCGCTCGGACTCGTCCTGCTCGGTCAGAATGTCGATGTCCCAACCCGTGAGCTGCGAGGCAAGACGCACGTTCTGGCCCTTGCGGCCGATGGCGAGCGAGAGTTGCGCATCGGGCACCACGACCTCGATGCGCTCGGCGTCTTCGTCGAGCACCACCTTGACCACCTCGGCCGGCGCAAGCGCATTGACGATGAACGTGGCGGCATCGGGCGACCACTGGATGATGTCGATCTTCTCGCCCTGCAGCTCGTTGACCACCGCCTGGACCCGCGAGCCGCGCATGCCGACGCACGCGCCGACCGGATCGATCGAGCTGTCGTTCGACAGCACCGCGATCTTCGCCCGGGAGCCCGGATCGCGCGCGACCGACTTGATCTCCACGATGTTGTCGTAGATTTCCGGCACCTCGCCCGCGAACAGCTTCGCCATGAATTCGGGGTGCGTGCGCGACAGGAATATCTGCGGTCCCCGCTGCTCGCGGCGCACGTCGTAGACATAGGCGCGGATGCGGTCGCCGTACTTGAAGTTCTCGCGCGGCAGCGCCTCATCGCGGCGCACGATCGCCTCGGCGCGTCCGAGGTCGACGATGACGTTGCCGTATTCGACCCGTTTGACGATGCCGCTCAACGTATCGCCGATGCGGTCCTTGTATTCATCGAACTGCCGCTCGCGCTCGGCCTCGCGCACCTTCTGCACAATCACCTGTTTGGCGTTCTGCGCCGCGACGCGGCCGAAATCGAGCGGCGGCAGCTCCTCGGCAATGATGAAACTGCCGACCTGCGCCTCCGGGTTCTTGCTGCGCGCCTCGTTCAGGGCAATTTGCCGTCCATCGTTTTCCACCGTCTCGACGACTTCGAGCAAGCGGAACAGCCGCTGCTCCCCGGTCTTGGGGTCGATCTCAGCCCGGATTTCGTTTTCGCTGCCGTAACGGGACTTCGCGGCTTTCTGGAGCGCATCCTCCATCGCCTCGATAACGACCTGCCGGTCGATCGACTTTTCGCGCGCGACCGCTTCGGCGATCTGCAGCAGTTCCAGCTTATTGGCGCTGACGCCTACCTGAGCCATGTCACTCGTCTCCCGAATTCGGCGCGGCTTCGCCCGCGTCCGGCGCATGTTCCTGATCCTTGGCCTTGGCGAGATCGGCGCGGATCAGCGCCTCGTTCGCGACCAGCTTTGCCTCGCCGATCAGCAAAGCGGGAAGGCCGATGACGACAGGGCCCTCGCCATCCTTCAACGCCATCTTCAGTCTGACCTCGCCGTCCTCGAACCCTTCGATTTCGCCGCGGAAGCGCTTCCGCCCATCGACCATATCGGTCAGCTCGATCTTCGCCTCGAACCCGGCCCAGGTCTCGAAATCGCTCGGGCGGACAAGCGGCCTGTCGATCCCCGGCGACGACACTTCGAGGAAATAACGGCCCGGCAGCGGGTCGTAAGCGTCCAGCACGGGCGACAATCGCCGGCTGATCGACGCGCAATCCTCGATCGACAGCGTACCGTCCTCGCGTTCCGCCATCACCTGCACCGTACCGCCGTCGCGCCCGGACGTCCTTACCCTGACCAGCCGAAAGCCGAGATCGGCGATCACGGGCTCCGCCAGGCGCGCCACGTGCGCAGCCGCGCCGGATTCGTGCGCGAACAGGCGCGCGTTCAGGTCAGGTACATCCCGCGCGGGATACGCCATGCGGGTACTCGCCTCCAGACAGAACCCGACAGATCCAGCAACCCATCGATGTCATGGCCAATAAAAAAGAGCGGGCCCCGAGGAGCCCACTCTTCAAAGAAGAGAGATGACCAATGAAAATCGCCGCCACTATACGAATCTTTTTGCGCGGCGCAACCCCCTCCGCGTCATATGTTAGGATGTTGGGGATAAGGCGCGAGGCGCTCGTATGACGGCGACGCTGTTCCGTTCCGGACTAATCATGTGGGCGCTCGCCTGCGCGATCGCCAGTCCCCCGCCCGCCGATGCCGGAGCATCCCGTCGCGTCGCGCTTGTCATCGGCAACGGCGATTACGCCCAGCTCGCCAGGCTGAGCAACCCGGTTACGGATGCGCGCGCCATCGCCGCGGCTCTGAAGGCGCGCGGCTTTAGCGTGTCCGAACATTTCGATCTGTCCCGCGCCGACCTGCTCGATGCGCTGGAGCGGTTCAGGCAAAGCGCGCGCGGCGCCGATGTCGCGGTCGCGTTCTATGCCGGGCACGGCATGGAGATCGCCGGCAAGAATATCGTCGCGCCGGTCGATGCCGAGATCGTCTGCGAGCCGAAGGAAGCGCGTCGCGCGGTTGCGCTCGACGAGTTGTTTGAGGCCGTGAGCGAGGCGCAGAATCAGATCGTGCTGCTCGACGCCTGCCGCAACGATCCCTTCCCGCAATGCCCGACACGCGCTGCGCAGGCGGGATCGGGTTTCCGCGGCATCCAGCGCATTGGCTCCAGCGACCGCTCGCTCCTGATCGCCAACGCGACGCTCTCCGGCCAGCTCGCCGCGGACGGCGATCCGGGCGCACACTCGCCTTTCGCCAAGGCGCTGCTGGCGCGGTTTTCGTCGGACGCGCGCGTTCCCTGGCGCGACCTGCTTGATCTCACTGCGCGCGACGTGACGGTCGGCTCGAAAGGCCAGCAGACGCCCGAGATCATCACACGCGGCGGAGCGCCGCGTATCTGTCTCGATCCGGAAGGCTGCGGCGGCGCGGGCGTCGGCGCGTTGACGGATCAGGCGGCGCTCGACGAGGCGGGACGGCTTCTCAACGATCTCGGCTATACGCCGGATGAGACGCGCGGGGGCGGCATCGCTGAACCGATCCGCCGCTTCCAGCGCGAGACCGGCCTCGACCCCGACGGCGCGCTGACGCCGACGCTGCTGGCTATCTTGCGCGCGACCCGCACCCGCTTCGCGGCATTGCCGAAACCGGGCAAGCCCGATGCGCCCGATATCGGCGTGCCGGGCGCATCCTCCGAACACGCGGCCGGCGCCGTCTTCCGCGACTGCGAATCCTGCCCCGAGATGGTTGCTCTTCCGGCCGGCTCATTCCGGATGGGCGCGGATAAATCCGTAGGCGGACGATCCGAGGAAGCGCCGCAGCACGACGTGACACTCGTCCGTCCGTTCGCGATCGGAAAATACGAGACTCAGTTCGACGAATGGGAGAGTTGCGCGCTGGAAGGCGGCTGCCCGCCCATGCCGGCAGATGGTGGCTGGGGCCGGGGCAAGCGGCCCGTCATCAACGTCTCCTGGGATGACGCAAAAGCCTATGTGAACTGGCTGCGCGACAAGACCGGCAAGCCCTATCGCCTCATGACCGAAGCCGAATGGGAATATGCCGCGCGCGGCGGCACGACGACGCCGTTCGCGACCGGCGACACGATCGTCACCGCACAGGCGAATTTCGACGCCTCGTCCGATGCGCCGCAGAAGCGCGTCGGGGCGTATGAGGGCAAGACGGTCGAGGTGGGCGCGTTCTCCGCCAATCCGTTTGGTCTCCATGACATGCACGGCAACGTCGCCGAATGGGTGGAGGATTGCTGGAACGCCTCCCATGCCGGCGCGCCGCAGGACGGCTCGGCGCGGGGCGGCGACTGCGCCCGGCGCGTAGCCAAGGGCGGAGCATGGTATTACGAAGCGCCGTTCCTGCGCTCCGCCGCCCGCGTGTCCTACCCCGCCAAGGCAAAGCTCAACATTGTCGGCTTCCGCGTCGTCCGCCCGCTGGAATGAGGGTCGTCCAGCGTCGAATGAACGAAGCCTATTGTCTCGACACCGCAAAACCGATTGCCTATAAGCGCGGCCTGCCCGCGCACGCACGCGCAGCCACGGCGAACAGGCCCAGGTAGCTCAGTTGGTAGAGCAGCGGACTGAAAATCCGCGTGTCGGTGGTTCGAATCCGCCCCTGGGCACCATTTCAACCAATTGATATTGTGGGAAATTTGGACGTCTTGCATTCCGGGCCCTTTTCGGGTTTGACACTTTTTTCAGGCCGGTTTGACAGTTTTTGTTCGCCGCCTGTTCACTTCGGCCTCGAAGTTGGTGACAACTGCATTGAGCTTTCGGGACATGTTCGCCTTGTTCGAATAGCGCCGCGCCATGGCCTCAGTCTTCTGCGCGAGCATGTCGGCAATGGTCCGGTCGTCTTCGCCCATCTCACGCAGGATCGTCGCCACAGTGTGACGCAAGCCCTTGTGCGTGAGGCCTGGACGGACGCGCCCCTCGGCTTCCAGCTTCACACGGATCGGCCGCCACGATGCTCTAAAACCCGCAACAGTCCATGGCTTCCCATAGCTGTTCGCGCAAACCGTCGTTGCCGAATGTTGGGGCGCGGCCGCAAGAGCTTCGCCTACGGGCGCTGGCAGGCGGACATACACGGGTTCGCCTGTCTTGCCGCGAGCGGTATCGAGGTGCCCCTCCTTGATCGCTGTTCGCGGTAGCGCGAGCGCATCTTGTGGATCGAGGGCGCAATACATCATGAGCGCCACGGGCAGGCGCATATGGGGCGGCAATGCTTGTTCCACGGCCTCCCGTTCATCGTCATCCCAAGGCCGATTTGCGTCAGGCAGATGCTTCGGTCTTTTCAGCCTTTTTAGCCGGAAAGCGGGATTAGTCGCGATAAAGCCGCGCG
>JBKJVQ010000140.1:0-10575 GCA_046717125.1 Methyloligellaceae bacterium | reverse complement strand
ATGCTGGCGCTGGCGGGGGGGCTCGACCCCTCCTTCGCGCGGGGCAAGGGCGTCCACAAGATGGCGGCGAGCTGCGTGCTCCGCTGCTTCGAGGACCTGTATGTGCGCGACCTGCCGCCGCCGGAAGAGGTCGACCAACTTATCCGCCGCCATCCCGACACTCGGATCGAAGTGCTCGCGACGCCCGGCCGGAAGCTGTCGCAGGACATGCAGGATGAGGACAGTTACCGCTACGGCATTGTCAGCATCGGCGGAACGGATCGCGCCGATATTCTGAAGCAGTTGCAGGACGTGACGCGCGACCTGTCATTCGCGTTCGACCCGGTTTGACCATATTGCCGGCAAAAATGCGCGATAAGCGGAGATTGGTGCTGGAAAATTGCATGTGTGTCTTGGATGCACTTTCCAGCGTCCGCTTGCGCCGGTACCGTCGGTACAGGGTCACGGGGGCATGGCATGAACGCTGGGGCACAATCTCGGGCAGTTTGGTGGTTGCCCGGGAAAGCAGTCGAGAACGCCGGTTCGCGCGTGTCCGATTTTCTGGTCGCATCCGTTCCCGCGCTGACACCGCAGACGCTGGCTGTCGCGCGCATTGTTTTCGGGAGCCTCATCCTGTTTTATTGGCTCCAGTATGAGCCGCGCGCATTTGCTGATCTGGCATTAGCAGGGTCGAAGTACCCGAATGCTCCTCATGGGACTGTTCTGGTGGCCTTGGGCCGTACTCGTATTGATGCTCTATTTCCCTTGGAGGACCTTAGACAAATACATCGCGCCTAATGCGCCGATCCTCGCTTTCTCCGGAGAACATCAGGACGCACATCGCCGCTGGTTTTTAACAGGCGCGGTTACCCTAATCGCGGTGCACGCCTGTGCAGTCATTTCAGCCAAAGAAGTGGAACCCTTCTTCTCGAATTACCCCATGTACGCCGACCGAATGCTCGCCCGAAGCACACACGAAAGCGACTTTTGGGTCAAGTGGAAGACGTATGACCGCAACTATCATGACATGGTCGAGTTGGTCAGCAGAGACACTTACGGCAAGGAAGTAATGCGGCGTGATCTAAGTCTTTCGTATAGAGCGGCTGCTGTTATGAAGGCGCCATTGCCATTTTTTTCAAGAACAGCAAACATTGACGTGTCGAAAATATGGAAAGCGAACACTGAGAAGACTCCTTTGGACCCCGGACACTGCCGAAATATCGCGAGTACTTTAGAGAGTTACTTGTCGCCGACCGCGCATAGCCAAGTACTTTTGGTCGGGCGACGCTACATCGACATCTGACGGCCAAGTGGTATGGAAACCGCAAGAAAATTGGATTGAGATCAACTTGATGTCGCCGGACTGCGACTATCAGTTGGTTTCTGCACCGAAACTCTAGACCGTCGAATTCGACCGTAGATGCGGCCATTGCGCGTCGACGCTCATCCTACCTTCACCAGCCGGGCCGCGAAGAACCCATCCATGCCGCTCATGCCGGGCTCCTCCCTTTCGAGCTGGAACGGCAAAGTGCGTAAGCAGCCGGGCTCGGCGATCCAATCCATGTCGCCATTGACCTCGGCGGCGGAAATCGGATCCAGCACAAGGTCCTTGTGCAGGCCGAGGACACGCTCGATTTGGTGCGCGCCTTCTTCGGGTTCGAGCGAGCAGGTTGCGTAGACAAGCACACCACCCGGATTGAGCATGCGGAGCGCATTGTCGAGCAGGCGCGCTTGTAGGGCCGCAAGCTGCGCAATGTCGCTTTCCTTCTTGATCCAGGGAATGTCGGGATGCCGGCGAATCGTGCCCGTGGCGGAGCAGGGCGCGTCGAGCAGGATCGCGTTGAACTTCCGCTCAGGCTGCCATTGCGTGACGTCCGCGGCGATCGTCTCGGCGCTGAGTTGAAGCCGAGCGAGATTTTCGTCGACGAGGGCGAGGCGCGTCGGAGAAATGTCCAGCGACGTGACGAGACCCCCGGCCGCCACGAGCTGCGCCGTCTTGCCGCCCGGCGCAGCGCAGAGATCGAGCACGCGCTCGCCGCGCACCTGGCCGAGGAAGCGTGCCGGCAGTGCAGCGGCCGCATCCTGCACCCACCACGCGCCGTCCGAAAACCCCGGCAGGGCATCGATCCTGCCCTTGCTCTTTAGACGGACGGTTCCGGTTGGCAGCACGATGCCGCCCAGCCTTTCGGCCCATTCGGCCGCATCGGATTTTACGCTGATGTCGAGCGGAGGCTCGCTAAGATGCGCCGCAGCGATCTCGCGCGTCAGCGTTTCGCCATAGGTCGCGACCCACCGGTTCCAGAGCCAGTCCGGCGTATTCACCCGTACTGCGTCGAGATCGACTAGAGTCCGCCGGCCGTCCGTATCCACGCGGCGCAATACGGCGTTGACCAGCTTGTCGAAGCGCCGGCTCTTCGCGTCGTTCTGGGCAAGCCGAACCGCGAGATCGATCGCGGCATGGGGCGGCGTGTTGAGGAAGAGAAGTTGCGCCACGGCTGCATAAAGGTTTGCGCGCAGCGAGCCGGACGCGGCCGGCATCCCGGTTTCCATGAAGCCCGCAAGCACGGCTTGGATCTCGCCGAACCGCCGCAACACGGTCGCCGCAATCAGTCGCGCCAGCGCGCGATCACGCTCCGGCAGGCTGAGCATCATCATCGCGCCGGAGGAGCGCTTCAGCGCATCGTCGAAGGTCTGGTGCTGATCGAGCACCGCGCGCAGGAGCTCGACGGCTACGCGGCGTGCCGCCAGGCCGACTCCGAACACCTGCGTTTTTCGACGTTCGCGTTGCAGACGCGCATCGTCTTCCGACACCTCGCGATCCTTCCGCGGCGCGTTCAACGGCCCCACGGACCGCCCTGCGCCTCGGCGATCGAGCCCCGGCGGCCGTCCTGACCCATTTCCCGCGCAAGTTCGTTGAGCGCCGCGACGCGGTTTTCGGTATTCGGATGGGTCGAGAACAGATTGTCCATCCGCTCGCCCGAGAGCGGGTTGACGATGAACATATGAGCCATAGAGGGATTACGCTCCGCGGCCGCGTTCGGGATTTTCTTCACCTCGGACTGAAGCTGCTGCAGCGCCGACGCGAGCCACAGCGGCCGCTGGCAGATCTCGGCGCCGAGCTGGTCGGCCTTGTACTCGCGGTTCCGGCTGATCGCCATCTGCACCACCGCGGCCGACAGCGGCGCAAGGATCACCATGGCGAGCGTGCCAAGCACGCCGATGCCGCCATTGTTCCTGTTGCCGCCGAAAAACATGCCGAAATTGGCGAGCAGGGAGATCGCGCCGGCTAGTGTCGCCGTCATGGTCATGATCAGGATGTCGCGGTTCTTGATGTGCGCGAGCTCATGCGCGACGACACCCGCGACCTCCTCCTGGCTCAGCCGTTCGAGCAATCCGGTCGTGACCGCGACCGCGGCATTGTCGGGATTGCGGCCCGTCGCAAACGCGTTTGGCTGCGGATTACGCATCACATAGAGCTTCGGCATGGGGAGGCCGGCATTCTCGACGAGCTGCCGCGTCAGCGCAAACAGCTCGGGCGCGGCGCGCTCGTCCACCAGCTGCGCACCCTGCATGCGCAACACCATCTTGTCGGAGTTCCAGTAGGTGAAAATGTTCATCGCCAGCGCGACGAAGAACGCGATGACCATGCCCTGCTGGCCCCCGATCGCGAAGCCGACGCCCATGAAAAGCGCCGTCATGGCGGCGAGCAGAATGGCGGTGCGGAAATAATTCATGGGGACGGGCCTCGGCAGCATGGCGCGGACGCGCGCCGTAAAAGCGAGACATATGATGGGGATACGCTGCTCCGGCCGCAAGGGCGCGTGCGGGGGTGGCGCGGTCTCCAGCCCGTGCTTTCCACAGGTTGCACAAAAAATGTTATAAATCAGACAAATAGATTGTCATAATCCGGAATCCGGTTGATCGTAGAAGTGGGATGACGCTTGAGGCGTCAGTTTATCGGCGCGCTTATGTTTGAGGTCGCGCGCCGAGCATGACCGCGGAACAGACTCCGCCGTCATTGTCATTTAGTGGCCAGAACCACCAACCCAGGAGTTCCCCGTGAACAAGTCTTTCATCGCGACCGCGGCGGCGTTCAGCCTCGCGGGCTGCTTCGCCGTATCTCCGGCGTCGGCGCGTGACCAGATCAAGATCGTCGGTTCCTCGACGGTGTTCCCCTATTCCCAAGCCGTAGCCGAGGAATTCGCGCAGACCGGCAACCCCGCACCCGTGCTTGAATCGACCGGCACCGGCGGCGGTTTCAAAATCTTCTGCCAAGGTGTCGGCGAGAGCGCCCCGGACATCACCGGCGCGTCGCGCGCGATCAAGGAGTCCGAAGTCAAGGACTGCCAGAAAAACGGCGTCAACGACATCACCGAAGTGCTGATCGGCTATGACGGATTGTCGGTCGCCGCATCGCGCAAGGCCAAGCCGCTCGACCTGACCAAGCAGCAGCTCTATCTCGCTTTGGCTGCGGAAGTGCCGGTTGACGGCAAGTTCGCCCCCAATCCGTACAAGAAGTGGAGCGATATCGACAAATCGCTGCCGGATCAGCAGATCACGGTCTATGGCCCGCCGCCCACGTCGGGCACGCGCGACGCCTTCGTCGAGCTTGTGATGCATGAGGGCTGCGCCAAGACCGACCTCGGCAAGAAGATGAAGGAAGGCGACAAGAAGGAGTTCGAGAAGTTCCAGAAGGAGCAGTGCAGCCGTATGCGTCAGGACGGCCCCTTCATCGAGGCGGGCGAGAACGACAATCTGATCGTCCAGCGCATCGAGGCCGATCCGAATGCGGTCGGCATCTTCGGCTACTCGTTCCTGTTCGAAAACCAGGACAAGCTGCAGGGCGCCAAAATCGGTGGCGTCGAGCCGACGGCCGAGACCATCGAGAGCGGCGACTATGGCATCTCGCGTCCGCTGTTCTTCTACGTGAAGAACGCCCATCGCAACGTGGTGAAGGGCCTCAACGACTTCATCAAAGAGTATGTCAGTGACGAAGCGATGGGTCCTGACGGCTATCTTTCGGAGCGTGGCCTCGTGCCACTGCCGGATGAAAAGCGCAAGCAGGTGCAGGACGCCGCAACCAACGGCAAGAAGTTGGAAATGGCCAAGGCGAACTAGCCCTTTCCAGACGCGGCCGCGCCCCTGCAGGCGCGGTCGCTACCCCTTGCGCGAGCAAACGGTCCGATGCTGACATTGGTTTTTGCGACGCTGCTTCTGCTCTCGGTCATCGGTTACATGATCGGCCGCGCGCGGGCGACCTCGTCAGCCCGGGCATCGGAGTTCCCGCTCCATTCACGACCCACCTATCACGGCGCCTATGTCGCGGCCTGGGTCGGGCTCCCTGCCTTCATCCTCGTCCTGCTCTGGCTCCTGTTCCAGGACAGCGTCGTCGACGCGCTGCTGATCGCGAGCCTGCCGCCAGAGTTGAAGCAAAGCACGCCGGTCGATCTCCTGCTGGGCCAGATCAAATCGCTCGCGGCGGGCAACATCTTCGGCGAACCGGCGCAAGCCGTGAAAGAGGCGGCGGCGCGCTATGCGCGTTGGGACGCGATCGCATCATGGGCCATGTTCGCCGTCGCGCTCGCGCTGGCGGTTCTGGGCTTCGGCATAGCGCGTAGCCGAATCGCACCCGACTTCCGCGCACGACATGCCGTTGAACGCGTGCTCGACGGGCTGATGATTGCGTGCGCCAGCGTCGCGATCCTCACCACGCTCGGCATTCTGCTGTCTCTGCTTTTCGAGGCGCTGCGCTTCTTCGAACTTGTCTCGCCGCTCGAATTCTTTTTCGGTCTGAACTGGGAGCCCCAGATCGCGCTTCGCGCCGATCAGGGCCTTGGAGGCGACGGTGCATTTGGCGCGATCCCGGTTTTCACCGGTACGCTGCTGATCGCGACGATTGCGCTTCTGGTCGCTGTACCGATCGGCCTTTATTCGGCAATCTATCTCGCCGAGTATGCCGGCCCGCGCTTCCGCTCTGTCGTAAAGCCTGTTCTCGAAGTGCTGGCCGGCATCCCGACCGTCGTGTTCGGATTCTTCGCCGTACTGGTGATCGCGCCGGCCATGCGCGACTTCGGCGACATGGTCGGCCTCGACATCGCGTCGAACAGCGCGCTCGCCGCGGGCCTGGTCCTCGGCATCATGATCATCCCGTTCGTGTCGTCCCTGTCTGACGACGCCCTGACCGCCGTGCCGCGCTCCATGCGCGACGGCTCCTACGCCATGGGCGCGACGAGAGCGGAAACCATAACGAAGGTACTCCTGCCAGCGGCGCTTCCGGGCGTCATGGGCGGCATCCTCCTCGCTGCGAGCCGCGCAATCGGCGAGACAATGATCGTGGTGATGGCTGCAGGCATCATCGCCCGCCTGACCGCCAACCCGCTCGAGCCCGTAACGACCGTCACGGTGCAGATCGTCACGCTTCTGATCGGCGACAGCGAGTTCGACAATCCGAAGACGCTCGCAGCCTTCGCGCTCGGCCTCGTTCTGTTCGCGGTAACGCTTGTGCTCAACGTCGTCGCTTTGCGCATCGTCCAGAAATATCGGGAAAAATATGACTGACGTCGCCCAGGCGCCACGCGCGGGCTCTAACCTGGATTGGCTGGGCGACGACGCGCGCCGGCGCGTCCGCCGCCGCTATGCCGCCGACCGCCGGCTCCAGGCTTACGGTCTGATCGCGATCGCGACCGCGATCGGGCTGCTTGGCATCCTGCTCGCCTCGATCGTAGGCAACGGCTACACCGCCTTCGTCCAGACCAAGGTCGACATCACGTTCAATATCGATCCGAAACTGGTGAAGCTGGAGGCTCCGGCCGATGGCAATTTCCGAAAGATCACGAATGACGCCATCGCGGAACTGCTCGGTAATCTGAAGGACCGCGCTGCGAAAAAGCAGGCCGAGTCCATCATCAGTTCGCAGGTGCGCTTCGCCTTGCGCGACTACGTGGTCGACAATCCCGAAGTGATCGGCCGGAGCGTGACGCTGGCGATGCCGCTCTCCGATCCATTCGACCAGCTCCACAAGGGCGTCATTCCGGCGCGCATCCCGGCGTTGCGTGAAACGCAGATCGCCCGCTTTCACTTCTTCCAGTCGGAGGGAAGGGTCGCCCAGCGAGACGGGCGGACGGTTTACCGGCTCAACGTCTTCCTCGATCACGCACGCATAGAGCCGGGCGTCATTCTAGGCACCGATTTCCAGGCGCTGGCGCGTGACGCGCTGATCGAAAATCTGCCCGGTTCAGATCAGGCGGTGGCGGCGCAGATGCTCGCGCCCGACGCGGGAGATTGGCTGCGCAAAGAGGTGGCCCGCGATCCAACGCTCGTCGGGAAGAAGATTCTCGCCGAACTGCCTGCAGCCCCCGCATACGACACGCTTGGCAAGGGGAAGATACCGACGATCATCAATCCGCGCTTTGCGTCCGAGGAGCAACTCGCTGCCTATGACAGCCTCAAGGAGCGCGGCCTGCTCAAATCGGCCTTTGCCTGGGAGTTGTTCGTCAATTCCGACAGCCGCTTCCCGGAACAGGCGGGCCTCGCCAGCGCGATCTGGGGATCGTTTTACCTCGTCATGGTCGTGGTCCTGATCTCCGTGCCGATGGGCACGGCAGCGGCGGTCTATCTTGAGGAATTCGCTCCCAAGAATCGGCTGACCGACCTGATCGAGGTCAACATCAACAACCTCGCGGCGGTCCCGTCGGTCGTGTTCGGCCTGCTCGGCCTCGCCGTGTTCCTCGGCTATTTCGGCATGCCGCGGTCAGCACCGCTCGTCGGCGGCCTCGTCCTGTCGCTGATTACACTTCCCACCATCATCATCGCAACGCGCGCGGCTCTGAAGGCCGTGCCGCCGTCCGTGCGCGAGGCGGCGCTTGGCGTTGGCGCATCGAAGCATCAGGTGATCCTGCACCACGTCCTGCCGCTCGCTCTGCCGGGCATAATGACGGGCACGATTATCGGTCTCGCGCATGCGCTCGGCGAGACGGCGCCACTGCTCCTCATCGGCATGAACGCCTTCATCCCGAGCCTCGACAATGTGGGCCTGTTGCAGCCGTCCACGACGCTGCCCACGCAAATCTACAGTTGGGCTGACAGTCCCGAGCGCGGCTTTGTCGCGCGCACCTCGGCGGCCATCATGGTGCTGCTGGGATTCCTGATCACGATGAATGCACTGGCCATTTACCTCCGCCACAAATTCGAGCGGAAATGGTAGCCAAGGGAGTACGAGGCGATGGAAGCCAGGGTCATGCAGAAAGACAATCTCTCGATGGCGACGATGATCGCGGAACGTCAGATCGATGCGATGGAGGCGCACGAGGTCAAGATCACGACCCGCGACGTCAACGTCTTCTACGGCCAGAAACAGGCGCTGTTCGACGTGGCGCTCGACATCCGCGACCGCTCCGTAACCGCGCTGATCGGACCGTCCGGCTGCGGCAAGTCCACCTATCTGCGCTGCCTCAACCGGATGAACGACGTGATCGAGATCTGCCGGGTCGAGGGCGTGATCGAACTCCACGGGCAGAATGTGTAGGCGTCGGACGTCGATCCCGTGCAGCTTCGTGCCCGGGTCGGCATAGTGTTCCAGAAGCCTAATCCGTTTCCGAAATCGATCTTCGATAACGTCGCCTACGGCCCGCGCATCCATGGCATGGCCACGTCGCACGCCGATCTCGAAGAGATCGTTCAGACGAGCCTGCGCAAAGCTTCGCTGTGGGAAGAGGTGAAGGATCGGTTGAACGAACCCGGCACCGGCCTCTCAGGCGGCCAGCAGCAGCGTCTGTGCATCGCACGCGCGATTGCCGTGAACCCGGAAGTGATCCTCATGGACGAGCCCTGCTCGGCGCTCGATCCGATTGCGACCGCGCGGATCGAAGAGCTCATGGACGAACTGCGCGAAAACTATTGCATCGTGATCGTCACCCACTCGATGCAGCAGGCTGCACGCGTGTCCGAGCGCACCGCCTTTTTCCATCTGGGTAATCTCGTCGAGGAGGGGGAAACGACGATGATGTTCACCAACCCGACTGACACCCGCACCCAGGACTACATTACCGGCCGCTTCGGCTAACCCCGGTTCGACGACAGGAGATTTGCAACGATGGTTGCGGTATCGGAACACGAACACATCGTCCGCTCCTACGGCGATGAGCTGTCGTCGCTCAACGACAAGATCGCACGCATGGGCGGTCTCGCCGAACAGGTGCTGGGGCAGGCGATCGAGGCGCTCGAGCGCCGCGACCCGGAACTGGCGGAAATCACGATCAAGCAGGACGAGCGCATCGACACGCTGGAACGTGAGATCGAGGAGCAGGCGGTCACGCTGATTGCACGCCGGCAGCCGATGGCGGTCGACTTGCGCCAGGTGATGGCGGCGATGCGCATTTCGTCCGATCTGGAGCGCATCGGCGATCTTGGCAAGAACATCGCCAAGCGCGCGCTCGCCGTCGCCGGCGAAACCCAGCCGAAGAAGCTGATCGTCGGCGTGAAACACATGAGTGAGATCGCGCTGACCCAGCTCAAGGACGTGCTGGAGGCCTTCATCGAACGCGACACTGAGCAGGCTATAACCGTCTGGCAGCGCGACGAGGAGCTGGACGCGATGTACAATTCGCTGTTCCGCGAGCGTCTGACTTACATGATGGAAGACCCGCGCAATATCGGTCTGTGTACGCACTTCCTGTTCGCCGCGAAAAATATCGAGCGGATTGGCGATCACTCGACCAACATCGCCGAGACGATCTACTACCTCGTCAACGGCAAGGCGATGCGGGACGAACGTCCCAAGGGCGATGTGACGGCGACGATGCCTGTTTCGCACGAGGCCCGTTAGCATGGACGCGCCGGTCATGTCGGCGAGGGTCCTCGTGGTCGAGGACGAGGAACCGCTCGCGCTTCTGCTCCGCTACAATCTCGAATCGGAAGGATACGACGTAGACGTTGCAAGCCGCGGCGACGATGCCGAGATCCTGATCGCCGAGACGCCGCCTGACCTGATCGTGCTGGACTGGATGCTTCCGGGCGTTTCCGGGATCGAGCTCTGCCGTCGGCTGCGCGTCGCGCGTGAAACCAAGGACATTCCGGTCCTGATGCTGACGGCGCGGGGCGAGGAGAGTGATCGCATCCGCGGCCTGACGACCGGCGCCGACGACTATGTCGTGAAGCCGTTCTCAGTTCCCGAACTTCTTGCGCGCGTGCGGGCGATCCTGCGCCGCGCCCAGCCCGAACGCATCGCCGATGCGCTGCAGGCAGGCGAAATCGTGCTCGATCGCGACGCCCACAGGGTGACGCGCTCCGGCCGCGAAGTGCATCTCGGCCCGACCGAATTCCGGCTGCTTGAGTTTTTGATGCGCAAGCCCGGCCGGGTCTTCAGCCGGGGCCAGCTGCTCGACGGCGTCTGGGGCCGGGATGTCTATGTCGACGAGCGGACCGTGGACGTCCATGTGGGTAGGCTGCGCAAAGCGCTCATTCGCGGCCGCGAGAAGGACCCGATCCGCACCGTGCGCGGCGCAGGTTACGCGCTGGCCGACGGTTCGAACGGCGACGCGAGGTAATTGCCAACGCTCCCGATCTCAGTCGGACGCGAAGTGCAACCTGGCGTCGTGC
>JBKJVQ010000139.1:0-2766 GCA_046717125.1 Methyloligellaceae bacterium | reverse complement strand
GTCCTGGGTGGCGTACTGTCGCGCGATGCTTGCGGCCACCCTTTTCCTTCCCGAAGAGGAAAAGAAACCCCAGCGCAAGGCGGAGGTATTTGCGGGTCGATGCCGCCGGGTTCTCGGCACCGCCTCGGGCTTGTTTCTCTGAACGCGAGCATCGCACTACGGTTTCGGGCAACGATGCCCATCACCAGCACTCGCAGCGATCAGAACCTAGTGCTGCGTACGACATCAACGTCGCCGAGCAGTAACATCATGCCATAGTCATCGAGCAGCGGCGCGATCGCTTCGACGAAGGCATCGGCCTTGTCCGAGGATGTGACGCTAAGGAACAACTGCTTTGACTGGGCCCCACTCACTTGGTCGTCGGACCAGTGGCCACTGCGTCCGTCACCTTCGAGCGTTGGCAAAATGGTGTAACCCAGTATGCCGCTCGCTTTAGCCGCTTCTACTAACTTGCGCGTAAGTGGAGCATCGACAAGCACTTCGATACGGCGACGGCGGATTATATTGGTCATAGGGCCGCGATCCTCTGCGCCAGAAAGCTATAATAAGAGATGCCGATCAGAATGTTGAACGGGAATGTCACGGCAAGAGCCATGCCGAGATAGAGACCGGGATCTGCTTTAGGCAACGCCATGCGAATGACGGCAGGCGCAGCAATAAAGGAGGCGCTGCCAGCGAGAATGCCGAGTGCCGCCGCCGAACCGGGGTCAAGCCCGATAAGCGTACCTACCAGAACCCCTACGCTTCCGTTTATGAGCGGCAGCAGGATGGCAAGGCCGGCGACAGGCAGGGTAAGGGCGCGTGAATCCAGAAAGCGGCGCGCGGCGATCAACCCCATGTCGAGCAGGAACAAGCACAGTATCCCGCGGAACAGCGTATCAAAAAACGGCGTTACGGTCGCTAGAGCATCCTTCGGCGAAACGAGACCTATGAGAAAACTTCCGACGAGCAGGACGACCGAGCCGTTGAGCAGCGTTTCATGGATCAGCCCCTTGCCGCTGAGGCTGACACCATTGCCAGCAGGATCGACCCGGCGCGCGAGCATCAATCCGACGATTATTCCGGGTGTCTCCATGAGCGCGAGCACTGCGACCATATAGCCCGCAGGCGGCATACCGCCGGAGGAAAGCACCTCCATACCAGTGACAAAAGTGACGACGCTGACCGATCCATAATGTGCCGAAACAGCGGCGGCGTCGATCTGTGAAAGCCTTCCGATGCGGCGCAGCAGCCAGAAGGTGGGGATCGGGAGCAAGGCGCTTAAGACAACGCCAGCGATACCGGCTGAGAGCATGTCGGGTGTGAAGCCAACTTCCGCGACCGCTTTTCCGCCTTTGAGTCCAATGGCGGCCATCAGGTAAATCGACATGCCCTTGGCGATAGCCTCAGGAATGGCGAGGTCGGACCGTGCCAGCGCAGCGAGCGCGCCCAGCAAGAAGAAGAGGATTACTGGCGAAAGAATAGTTTCCATTTTTTAAGTCCAAAGCTCGATCCAATTGCATCCCAGAAAAATATTGCGGATTCATTATGCCACCGGCGGCATAGTTCCCATTATGCCCAATGGTATGCGGGGTAATGGCACAATACATAGGGCCGCATCAATCTGCGCCGCCGCGTGTGAGTCTCTTAGGCGCACCGCCTGCATCGGTGCTGATCTCAAAACCTACGCGAGGTGATTTGGCGAATGATGATTTTGATGAGGTGGCGGCACCAGCCAAGATCGTGCGCCGAAATCGCAGACCAACCCGAAGGCGATGGCGAGCGCGTGCTGCCGGGTCATTTTTAAGCCGCACCAGTCTATCCTAGCTCGGTGCTTCCAAGGGTACGACGATCAAGAATTCGCTGCCAGGGTTGCGGCCATGATGCATCACGCTTGCCTTTAGTTGGGCAGCGAGCGCGGTCACTATGCGCATTCCGAGGCCCTTGCTTTTCGTGAGATCGAAGCCTGTTGGTAAACCTACGCCTTCGTCGCGAACGGAGACCGAAACCGTGTCCGTGCCTCGTCTTAGATGCACCCAGATTTGGCCGTTCGCGTCGTCAGGATAGGCGTACTTCGCGGCATTTGTAACAAGCTCGTTCACAATCAACGCCAAGCAAATCGCCCGGGCGGAAGCGAACGGGACGCGTTCGGGCATCTCGATTTGGACTTCGCACCGGGAGCCGGAGCCGTTCAGTTCCTTGCAGATCTCCCGCAGATAGGCGCCAAGCTCGATGGTTTCGACTTCGGTTTCATGGGACAGGCGTTCGTAGAGATGTCCGATCGCCGAAACGCGGGTCGATGCTTCGGCGAGATGCTCCCTCAGCTTCGGATCGCCGACCGCATTCGCTTGCAGATGAAGCATGCTGGATACGAGCTGCAGGCTATTCTTGGCCCGGTGATTGATCTCTTTGACGAGAAATTCCTGGTGATCGAGCGCCGTTCTTAGACGGCGCTCGTATCGCTCACGCTCGATCGCCATTCCAAGGACATTGGCCGCACCTTGCAGGAACGCGATGTCCTGCTCGCCGAACTCGCCGTCCGATCGGCTATCGACCTCCAGCACGCCGAATGGTACGCCATCGCCTTGCAAGATGACGTTCATCGCGCGGCGAATGCCATGTTCGACGAGGAGCTCCGGGGTTCTGAACCGTTCCTCGTTTTCAAGATGATTGGAAATAACCGGCTTGCCGGTGCGCAGAGCGAAGCCGGCCGGTGAATCGAGATCGGCGCCAACGCTTGCCGAGCCGATGACACCTTCCTGCCAGCCCACCCCGGCACGCACCAGA
>JBKJVQ010000138.1:0-19302 GCA_046717125.1 Methyloligellaceae bacterium | reverse complement strand
GAGCGCCTTGGCGCAGGCTTCCTTCGCCGCGAACCGTTTCGCATAGGAGGCGGCCCGGGCCGCCCGGCGATCGGATTTCTTGCGCTCCACCGGCGTGAAAATCCGGTCGAGAAAGCGGTCGCCATATTTCTCGATAGTCTTCTCGATGCGGCGAATGTCGATCATGTCATTGCCGAGCCCGAGGATCATGAGGCCTCCCGGCGCAACAGCGCGCCGCGGCCCGCATCCATCATCCTACGCATCTGGCGGATGCTTTCGGCGAGGCCGACGAAGATGGCTTCGCCGACAATGAAGTGGCCGATATTCAGCTCGACGATTTCCGGCAGGGCAGCCACGGGCCCGACGCTCCCGAACGTGAGACCGTGGCCCGCATGAACTTCCAGCCCTTCGGCGTGTGCGAGCGCCGCGGCATCGCGCAGCCGTGCGAGTTCGCGCGCGATCGCAGGTTCGTGGCCGTCAATCGCGGCCTCACAATATGTGCCGGTATGCAACTCGACAACGTCGGCGCGGACAATACGCGCCGCGGCCTCGACCTGCGCCGGATCGGGATCGATAAAAAGAGAAACACGTATTCCCGCATCCTTTAGCGGCGCGATGTAGTCCCGTAGCCGATCCGCCTGCGCCGCGATTTCAAGCCCGCCCTCGGTGGTCAGTTCCTGACGCCGCTCCGGCACAAGACAACAGGCGTGCGGGACGTGCTTCAGCGCGATGCCGCGCATCTCGTCCGTCGCCGCCATTTCCAGATTGAGCGGCCGGGTCAGTTGCTCCTTCAGCCGCGCAATATCGGAATCGCTGATGTGACGCCGGTCCTCGCGGAGATGGGCGGTGATCCCATCCGCCCCGGCCTCGACGCCTAGAAGCGCCGCCCTGAGCGGATCGGGGTCGCGGCCTCCACGCGCGTTCCGGATGGTCGCCACATGATCGATATTCACGCCAAGTCTGAGAGGAGGAAGTTGTGCCATTTCAGGGGGTCTGACCCAGCCTGTGTGCGTACATCATCCATGCACCCGCGTGACCGCGCTGACGACGTCGCGCGCCTTCAAACCTGCCATGATCTGGTTGAGATGCTTCAAATCCCACACCTCGATCGTCAGCAACAGCTCGGTGTAATCCGCCGCGCGTCGCGTCATCTTCAGATTGTCGATGTTTCCTCCGGCCTCACCGACGACCTGCGCAATCTGCGCGAGACTGCCCGGCTCGTTCATGGCGGTCACGGCGATCTGCGCGGGAAAGCGATCCGGACTGTCCTCGTCGATATCCCACGTCACGTCGATCCAGCGCTCGGGCTCGTCCTCGTACCCCTTCAGCGCCTCGGCCTGGATCGGATAGATCGTGATGCCCTCCCCTTGGGTCAGAATGCCAACGATGCGATCGCCGGGAACCGCACCCGCGCGGTCGTCGAACTTGACCGGCAGATCGCCGCTCGATCCTCGGATCGGTATGCTGGATTCCGGTCGGGGGCGCGATGACGCAGGCGACGATCCCGGCCATCTGAATTTCAACCCGATCGCCTTGGTCAGGCCAAACCAGCCCTCGTCGTTCCGCTTGATCCTCTGGCGTTTGGGGGCTTCGGCCTGGACGGCGCCCGGGAATGCCGCCGCAAGCAGATCGGCCGACGGCAGTTCGCCGCGACCCACGGCCGTCAGCGCCTCCTCGACCGATTTCTGCGTCACACGGTGCAGAGACCGTGCGATCGCCTCGTCGCTGTAGGCAACGCCGGCCCGCGCGCAGGCGCGCTTCAGGATCTCGCGGCCGAGCGAGGCGTACTGCGCCCGCACCGCTTCACGTGTCGCGCGCCGAATCGCGGATCGCGCCTTGCCCAGAACGACGAGATTCTCCCAGGCCGGCGGCGGCGTGCGTTGCGCCTCGGATCGGATGATCTCCACTTCGTCGCCGTTTCTCAAGGTGCTTGTCAGCGGCATATGCCGCCCGTTGACCTTGCAGCCGACGCAGGAATTGCCGACGTCGGTATGTACCGCATAGGCGAAATCGATCGCGTTCGCCCCGCGGGGCAGCGCGATCAGCAGCCCTTTCGGCGTGAAGCAGAAGACCTGATCCTGGAACAGTTCGAGCTTCGTGTGCTCCAGGAATTCCTCCGGATTGTCGCCCTCGAGCAGCATGTCGATCAGGTGCCGCAGCCAGCGGTAAGCGTTGCTGTCCGCAGCCGGCGGCCCGTACAAGTCTACAGTGTGCCCGTTCGCCTTGTCCTTGTAGAGCGCGTGCGCCGCGACGCCATATTCCGCGACGTCATGCATGGCGCGCGTCCTGATCTGCAGCTCGACGCGCTGATGACGCGGCCCGATGACGGTCGTGTGGATCGACTGATAGTCGTTCTGCTTCGGGTTTGAGACATAATCCTTGAAACGGCCCGGAACTGTGCGCCATGCCGTGTGAACCGCCGCCAGCGCCCGGTAGCAGTCAGGCACCTCATCGACCATGATGCGGAACGCGAAGATATCGGAGAGCTGCTCCAAAGATACCTGCTTGCGCTCCATTTTCGACCACACCGCGAACGGCTTTTTCTCCCGGCCCTTCACCTGCGCCGCGATCCCGGTATCCGACAGCCGGCGTTCGATCGCGCCCTGAATTTCCTCGATCAGCCCGGCATTGCGAAGGCGCAGCGCCGCCAGACGCTCAACGACAGTCGCGTAGGCGTCCGGGTGGAGCCAGCGGAAGGATAGGTCTTCCAGCTCTTCGCGCAGCCATTGCATGCCCATCCGACCCGCGAGCGGCGCATAGATCTCCATGGTCTCTTCGGCCGCGATCTTGCGCTTGGCGGCCGGCACGTGTTCGAGCGTCCGCATATTGTGCAGCCGGTCGGCGAGCTTGACGAGCAGCACCCGGATATCGCTGGAAATCGCGAGCAGCAACTTGCGGAAATTCTCGGCCTGCTCTGCGCGCCGGGAGACGAGGTCGAGCCGTCTGATCTTGGTCAGGCCGTCGACGAGTGCGCCAATTTCCTTGCCGAAAATGTCGTCGATCTCCGAGCGCGTGGCGTCGGTATCCTCGATCGTATCGTGCAACAGCGCGGTCGCGATCGTGGCGCCGTCAAGCCGCATGTCCGCGAGGATGGCGGCGACTTCGAGGGGATGGGAAAAATAGGGCGCGCCTGACGCTCGGCGCTGATCGCCATGCGCCTTCATGGCGTAGACGTAGGCGCGGTTCAGGAGCGCTTCATCGACCTTCGTGTCGTAGCTCCTGACGCGCTCGACGAGTTCGTACTGGCGCATCATGAAGGCGCACTCGGACTTCCGGCGTCAACCGCGGACGGCAGGAAGCATGCGCGTGGACGCGGGTCAGGGCAAGTGCGGGCATGTCCGCCACCCGCGATAATGCGATCAGCGTGAACGGGGGCCGGCGTTCGAACCATCGGACGGGGCGAGGCTCGCCAGTCCGCGGAGCAGCTCTTCCTCGCTCATCCGGTCGATCTGGGTGTCGGTCGACTGGTCGTCCTGGCCCAGCACGACGCGCCGGTCGGTGCCGATGAGCTGAACCGCCTCGGCCTCGGGCTCGTCGACCTCGACGAATTTCTGCATCGAGTGGATGAAATCTTCCTTGAGGTCTTCCGCCGAGATGGTCTCGTCGGCTATCTCGCGCAGCGACACGACCGGATTCTTGTCCTTATCGCGGTCGACCGTGATGGGCGCGCCAGCCGAGATGGCGCGCGCGCGATGACTGGCGAGGAGCACGAGCTCGAAACGGTTCTGTACCTTGTCGATGCAGTCTTCGACGGTGACGCGGGCCATCCGGAATCCTCAGCTATTGTCGGGTTGGCCGTTACATAAAGCGATTGCGGGGCTTACGCAAGGCGGCGTCGGGTCGCGCCGCCAGGGCATGATGCCGAAAAGTGTGAGCGGTTTTCGGAAGACATCATGCTCAACAATGAATCAATCCAGAAGCCGGCCCGATTTCGAGCGCCGGACTGCCTGCCATAGCCCGCGCGCCGAGCGGTGCAGAACCGGATGACGCCAGCCAGGCGCAATCTCCGCCAATGGCCCGAGTACGAACGGGCGCTCATGCATCAGCGGGTGTGGCAGCGTCAACGGCTTAGCTCCGGCCCGCGCATGACGCGGAAGACTGCCGCGCCAATTGCGGACCACCGGACCATACGCGATTAGGTCGAGGTCCAACGCGCGCGGCCCCCATGGCCGGCCGCTCGCACGCCGCCCCGCAGACGCTTCGATCCGCTTCAGCACATGCATCAGCGCATTGGGCGATCTCGCGGTCGCCACCGCTGCGACCGCATTCGCGTAGCGGGCCTGTCGCGTGAACCCGACGGGCGCGGTCGCATGGATTTTGGACCTTGCGACAATGCGTATGCCGGCGCTCTCCAGCGCCATCAGGGCGCGCTCCAATGTCTGCTCCGGCGTTCCCCAGGGCCCTTGGACGTTCGCCCCCAGGGCAACCAGCACGGGAGCACAACCGACCGATTGCGCCTTCATCGCCGCCGACCTAGAGTGAATTTGCGTTCGTCCCGGCATCTTTTTTCAGGCGGATCGCTCCATATTCGCAACTCATTTTTCGGCGGGTCTTCCCATGAATTTTTATCCCAATGAGCGCATCGCGCTCTTCATCGATGGCGCGAATCTTTATTCGACATCTCGCTCTCTCGGTTTCGACATCGATTACAAGCGCCTTCTGACGATGTTTCGCAGCAAGGGACATCTTGTCCGCGCGCTCTACTACACCGCGCTGATGGAAGATCAGGAATATTCTTCGATCCGTCCACTGATCGACTGGCTCGACTACAACGGCTACACAATGGTCACCAAGCCTGCCAAGGAGTTTACGGACTCGTTCGGCAGGCGAAAGGTGAAGGGCAACATGGATATCGAGCTTGCGCTCGACGCCATGGAGCTCTCCGAGCATCTCGATCATATCGTGCTGTTTTCGGGAGATGGCGATTTCCGCACACTTGTCGAAGCCCTGCAGCGCCGCGGCAAGCGCGTAAGCGTCGTCTCGACGGTCACAACGCAGCCGCCGATGGTCGCAGACGAGTTGAGACGGCAGGCCGACCAGTTCATTGACCTAGCCGATCTCGAGAGCGTCGTGGGTCGCGATCCCGGCGATCGCGGCACGCGCGAGCCGCGCCGCCGCCCCGAGGCGGCTCCCAACGACGATCTCGAACAGCGCGAAGTTTGAGCGTGAGGCCCCGCAGTGGCGAGCGAGGCCGAGCCGCCGCGCGACTGTCCGCTCTGCCCTCGCCTTGTCGCCTTCAGGCAAGAAACCCGGGGTCCGCATCCCCATTGGTTCAACGCGCCCGTCCCCTCGTTCGGGCCGCAGGAAGCGCGGCTGCTCATTCTCGGTCTTGCTCCGGGGCTCCAGGGCGCAAACCGCACGGGCAGGCCATTCACCGGCGACCATGCTGGCGTGCTGCTGTACGGCACGCTTCTGAAGCTCGGGTTTGCGCGCGGCCGCTACGACGCGCGGCCTGATGACGGGCTGAAGCTGGTCGACTGCATGATCTCGAACGCGGTCCGCTGCGTGCCGCCGCAGAATAAACCGACCGGGGCCGAGATCGCGACCTGCCGCCAATTTCTGCGCGGCCGGCTGGACGCCTTACCCAGGCTGAAGGCGATCGTCGCACTGGGCCGCATCGCGCATGACAGCGCGGTGAGCGCGGCAGGTCTGAAGCCGCGAAACCTCGTATTCGCACACGCCGCGCAACACGCACTCGGCGATGGCGTCACATTGTTCGACAGCTTCCACTGCTCGCGCCTCAACACAAACACCGGACGCCTCACGCCGGAGATGTTCGAGGCCGTGTTCGTGGCGGTGCGCAACTATCTCGACTGAGCGGCGCCGAGCGCCGCGAGCACTCCCGCAGCATGACCCGCCGGGTCTGGAACAGGATGAAATACGCGTTCAACGAGTCCATCGCGGGCAATAATCGTCAGCCGTTCGAGATAGGTGACGCCTTCGGTTTGAAAGCGCGGCAGACCCAGCGCGTCGGCGAAGGCGAAATCGGCGTCGCTCAAAATCGGGAACGGCACGCGCAGCCGCCGCGTCATCTCGCTTTGCCAATCCGTCGACTGCGTGCTCAGCCCGAAAATGCTCACGCCAGCCCGTGCATAGTCCGGCGCAAGATCGCGGAAGCCTTCGGTCTCGGGCGTGGATCCGTGCGCGCCCGGAATGTCGTCCCACCCCGGAGGATCGGGCACGCCTGGGCGGCCCGTATAGGGATAGACGTAGACGACGATTGCGCCCTCTATCGTCGAGAGGTCGACCGCGCCGCCTTTCGTGGCCGCAAGCGCGATGCTGGGCAGACTTGCGCCCGGGTGCAACTTCAGCCCTTCTCGCGCATCAGTCGCGCCTTCTGCCGATCCCAGTCGCGGCTCTTCTCCGTCTGCCGCTTGTCGTGCAGCTTCTTGCCCTTCGCAAGACCGAGCTCGATTTTCGCCCTGCCCTTGTCGTTGAAATACATGCGGAGCGGAATCAGTGTCATGCCTTCGCGCCCGATCGCGCCCTGCAGCCGCGCGATCTCCCTTGCATGCAGGAGGAGCTTCCGCGGGCGCGCGGGCTCGTGGTTGAAGCGGCCGGCCTGCGCGTAGACGGGAATGTTAGCGTTGACGAGCCAGATCGCGCCGTTCTCGTCGGAGGCGTAGGACTCGGCGATGTTCGCCCTGCCGGCACGCAGGGACTTTACCTCCGAGCCCGACAGGACGATGCCGGCCTCATAAATATCGCCGATCGTATATTCGTATCGGGCCCGGCGGTTCTCGGCGACGATTTTCCGGGGCGGAGCTTCCTTCGCCATCAGAGCATGATGCCGAAAAGTGTGTAGCGGTTTTCGGACGACATCATGCTCAACCTATAAGAAACGATCACGTTCATGACTTGGGGTTGCGCCAACCCCAAGTCACCATGATCTAATTGCGGCTGATGCCCGCTTTTTCGAGCGCCGCATCCACCACGCGGCGCGACGCCTCGGATATGGGCGCGAGCGGCAGGCGCACATCCTCGGCACACAGGCCAAGCCGGCTTGCCGCGTATTTCACCGGGCCGGGATTGGACTCGCAGAACAGCGCATCGTGGAGCGGCATGAGCCGGTCCTGGATTTCGAGCGCCCGGCCAAAATTCATCGCCCGGCACGCTTCCTGGAATTCCGCGCAGAGCTTCGGCGCGACGTTCGCGGTCACGGAGATGCAACCATGACCGCCATGCGCCATGAAGCCGAGCGCGGTCGCATCCTCTCCCGACAACTGTACGAAATCCGGCCCCATTGCCGCGCGCTGTTGGCTTGCCCGCGCCATGTTTGCCGTGGCGTCCTTGACCCCGACGATGTTCGGCAGCGCGAACAGGCGGGTCATGGTCTCGACAGACATGTCGATCACGCTGCGCCCGGGTATGTTGTAGATCACGATCGGAATTTCGGCCGCGTCGTGGATCGCGCTGTAATGCCGAAACAGGCCCTCCTGGGTCGGTTTGTTGTAATACGGCGTTACGATCAATACGCCGTCCGCGCCGACTGACTTTGCATGGCGCGTCAGCTCGATCGCTTCGGTGGTCGCGTTGGAGCCTGCGCCGGCGATGACGAAGGCGCGGCCCCTGGCAACCTCGACGCACATCTCGACGACGCGCCTGTGCTCATCGTGGCTGAGCGTCGGCGACTCGCCGGTGGTGCCGACCGGCACGAAACCGTGCGTCCCTTGCTCGATCTGCCATTCGACAAGATTGCGAAATGCCGTTTCGTCGAGCCGGCCATCCCGCAACGGCGTGATGAGGGCGGTGATGGAGCCTCTGAAAGGCATGAGATGCGTGCTCCGGCGGATGCGGGGAGAATACCGACGGACCGTGCGGGCACGCCGGCGCGGACAATAGTTCAGTCCGGCACACTGCCGCAACAATAGGTGGATGCGTCCCGAAAGACACGATTCCGCCCGGTTTCCCGTGGTATCTCAAAACCGTGAGGGGGCGCTTCACACGCTGGGGGCGTGAGGCACTTAACTGTTCAAGAAGACTATCGCATCCAGACTGTCCCCTCGGGGCGGGGATGTCGCAACGTGACGGGGTCATGAAGCTCAACTCAAAGACACTGATTCTCACTCTCGGCGTGTTTATCGTCGGCTGTGTGTCGTTGACGGCTTTTGCGCTGTCGAAACCCAAGGGAGTCAGCGTTCAATCGAAGTCGAGCTCTGTCGCCAAGACGTCGCGCAAGGCGAAGCCGCAGGCACAACGCGCCGCTAAGCAGCCAAAGCAGAAGCAGAAGCAGAAACACGCCAAGGCGAACAAGGGCGGCAAGAAGCTCAAGGCGGCGAAGAAGCTGCCCGCGCCCATCGTGTTCGCGGGCGAGATGCCGCTACCGGATCGCAATCCAGTTCGTCCCAAGTCCTCTTCGGTTGCGATGGATACGCCGCCGCTGCCCGACCGCGCGCCGCAGCCGTCGAAATACGCCGCAGCGCTCTCGCCGCTGCTCAATTACAGCCTGTCCGAAAGCGACAAGGCCAACCTCAAGGACGCGATCAGAGCCGGCTACCGCAAGGACTATGCGGGCGTGGTCGCGGCCAAGGCAAAGCTGAAGGACGCCGGCGCGCGGAAACTCGCGCTCTGGTACGCCTACCGCATCGGCGCGCCGAACGCTTCCGGCGTCGAAATCGAGCGCTTCCGCGTTGGCAACCCGTACTGGCCGGACCAGGAAAAGCTGCGTCACAACGCCGAGACAAATCTGCTGTTCAGCCCGCCTTCGCCCGATGAGGTCATCGCCTTCTTCAAGGATTCGATGCCCGAGACCGGCGCCGGCAAGGCCGCGCTCGCTTCGGCGGTGCTGGCCAAAGGACAGAAATCCCGCGCGCATTCCCTGATCGTATCGGCTTGGCGCGATCACGCGTTCGACGAGTCTGTCGAGAAGAAGATTCTGGCGCTGTTCCCGTCGATCCTGACGGCAGACGATCACAAGGTGCGGATCGATCGGCTGCTCTACGCCGACAAGAAAATCCAGACCGGCCCCGCACTCCGCGTCGCCAAGCTTCTCGGCGCGGACGAGCAGAAGAAGGTCGAGGCGCGCGTCGCGGTCGTGCAGCGCTCGGCCAAGGCCGGCAAGATGCTGGACGGCCTGCCCAAGGAAGCGCTGAAGGCAGATGTTGGTCTGTTCTTCAACCGTATCCAATGGCTGCGCCGCAGCGACCGCGAGGCGGAAGCCTGGCAGGCGCTGCTTGAGGCGCCGAACGAACCCGAGAAGCTGGTCGACATCAAGGAATGGTGGACCGAACGCCAGATTCATTGCCGCACCGCGCTCAATGCCGGCCACCCTGCCGTGGCCTACGAGATCGCGGCCAATCACGGTCCCCTGAGCGGCACGCCCTATCGCGAAGCTGAGTTCCTCGCCGGCTGGATCGCATTGCGGTTCCTCGATCGCGTGCCCGATGCGTTGGCGCATTTCCAGGCGCTAAGGACCGCATCCGACGATCCGAAATGGATTGCGACGGCGTCCTATTGGCTCGGCCGGACAGCCAAAGCCATGGGTGACAAGCCGTCCGCCACGCAGCATTTCAGCGAGGCGGCGCTCTACGCCCAGTTTTACTATGGACAGCTCGCCGCGCAGGAAATCGCCGGCGGTCCGACGTCACTCGTCCTTACGCCGACGCCTGAGGCGAGCGAGGCCGACATCCAGCGGTTCATGGCGCTCGACGCCGTGAAGGCCACCGCAATCCTGCGCCAGGCCGGCCTCGACAATCTCGTGCCGGTTTTCCTGTACCAGCTTTCCCGTTCGCTCGAGAGGCCCGTGGACTCGGTTCTGACGGCCGAACTCTCGCGCATGTATAGGGACCGGCAGGCGACGGTCCGGCTGGCCAAGATCGCGTTCAATCGCGGCATGCCGGTCGCGGCGTACGCTTTCCCGAGCGATGTGCTGCCGCAATACGAGACGCTGAACGCAGGCGTCGAGTCTTCGCTCGTCCATGCCCTGACGCGTCAGGAGAGCGAGTTTAATGTCAATGCGCGAAGCCCGGTCGGCGCGCGCGGCCTGATGCAGTTCATGCCGGCGACGGCGCGCGCGGTGGCGAAGAAATATTCCCGCCCCTACAGCGAAGGCAAGCTGACTGACGCGGCGTACAACGTCGCGCTCGGAAACGCACATCTCCGCGACCTCGTCGATGAATTCAACGGTTCGTATATTCTGGCTCTGGTATCGTATAACGCCGGACCCGGCCGCGCGCGGCAGTGGTCGAGGGAGTTCGGCGACCCGACAAACCAGGGCGTCGATCCGATCGACTGGGTCGAGCGCATACCGTTTTCCGAGACGCGCGAATACGTGAAAAAAATCAGCGAGTCGCTGCAGGTGTATCGGTCCCGGATCGAGGGCCCGGCGCAGGCGCTGCGCCTGAACGAAGATTTGCATCGCGGTCATCCAGCTCTGGCCAAAGCTGGGGCGGAAACCGCGTCGGTCGATTAGGCCGGATTGCCCGGAAGGGCTGCGCTCGACTTCCCGAACTGAGCTTCAAATCGCATCACGTGTTGATTGAGCGCCGGGCCTCGTCGCACTCCGCGCACGAAGCATCCGGCGCATGCAGAAACACGAGCTTGTCCTGCGCCAGAAGGTCGAGACCGGCGGCGACGATGTCTCGCGCCCGCGCCAGCCGCGCCTGTCCGTGTCCGACACGTCCCTCGCGCTGAAGTTCGCGCGACCGCAGCCAATGGTCGGCGACCGCGAATCTCAAACAGCAATGATCGTTCTCGCGATAATCGACCCGCACCGGCGCGCCGTCGCGCAGGACAGTGCAGTGGTTCGAGACGCTGTACGGCACGCCGGCGATGGTCTCGGCAAGATGCAGCGTCGTATTTGCGTCCTGCCCCACGCCGAGCAGCAGCACCTGCCCGTCAAGCGCGTGCACCCTCCCCACCGGACTGTCGGCGATATGGGGCGGCAGCGGCACCTTGCCTGAGACGATGTCGTCCGCGTGCGGGCCGATCGCGGCGAAAGCAAACGGATGATCGCTGCGTATGGCGCCCCTCAGGCGCCAGAACACGTCCGCGACGATGCCAAGGTCAGGCGACGCCGGCGTCCGCGTCGGGTCGAACACCGCATCCGCGTCGCCGGTCCATGACGGCATGACGAGCGTGCCGTCGGGTCCGAGGGTTTCCCGCAGCGCGGCGATCAGGCCCATGGGCCCAGCTTCGATCGGGCGCACAGCGCGGTAAGAGGTGTGAACGAGCAGGACGCCGCCACGCCTCACGCCGAGCGCGGAAAGCTGGTCCCGAACGCCAGCTCGGCTGATGGAGCTAACCGATGCGGATTCAGAAGCAGGCATGCGTATTTAGAGCATCATCCAGAAAAGCCTGCCCGGATTGATACGGGGTGGGCGACCGGTTTTCTGAAAAGATGACGCTAAGTCACATAACTAGAGCGCAATCTCGATTCAAATAAGTGGATTGCGCTGCAGCCGTGTGTGCTGATCAAGCCAATCGCGCGCTCTGCGGCGCCCCAACAACTCACAGCGGGCAACTATCCCTGCCGCTGGCTCGAGGTCCATTGCACGAGGTCCTGCATGACCTCGGTCAGCGCCTGGTTCATCGCCGCGACACCCGCTCCGGGATCATCACTCGCGGCCTGAACGCGCGCACTGAAATTGCGCGAGGCGACAATCTTGCCCTCGCGGTCGTTCACGAGTTTGGCCACGATATCGAGCTGGGCGATGGGCGCGCCTTGCCCCACGTCGATCTGGAACGAGCGCACTTCGGAGGCGAGATGCAAATCGCCGTCCACACGGTCTGCGTGGCTGCCGACGGCCCGCACCGCACCCGAATTTTCGAACGCCTCGATCATCCGCGACTGCAGGAGCCTCGGCAGGCGGTCGCTCCAGACGGCTTTGGGATAGTAGCTGATCTTCTCGGGCGATGGCCGCACCATGATCCGGTCATTGTCGAGCGCGCGGAACGCAGTCGGTTCTTTCACAATGAGCTGCATGGCGCTCGGCTTCTGCGCGCCCGCGAATGAGCGCGGCGCGATCAGATCGTAGGTGACGGGAGCGCCGCCGGACATCATGGAACATGCGCTGAGCGCGAGGCCGAACAGGCCTCCGGCGAGCGCTGAAGCGCCTCTGCGGATGATGTTCACGATTGCCCCCGTCGGATAGCAGCGTCAGCCCCCTGACGCATAACTATCAGCGGGGAGTGTATTCGGGGACTTGGCTTCCGCCAAGTAAAAAACCTTTCGGATTGCTTTCAAAGCGTTCCAAAACGCGATCGAGACTATTGGCCGCGCGACGACCATCTTTCATAAAAAGCTCGAATTCCGCCAATCCGTTCTTTGCGAACCGGGTCATACCGTCCATGTTGTCACCCAAAGAGGACTCCAGTTTCTCGGCCAAACGCCGGAACGACTCGGCTGCTTCTTTTGCTTCGACGATGAATGACCCTTCCTCACCCGTCATGTGTTTGGAAAAACTGTCGACGGCTGTATCTATTTTATCGGCAATCCCGCGGAACCTTTCGGTCAACTGCCGTGCCTCAATTATCACAGTGCTGATGTCATCTTTGCGTTCATTGAGCATCGAGGTGAAGCCTTCGACATTGCTGATTGTCCGGCCGATCTTGTCCTCGTTGTTGGCAATCAGGTCGTTCAGCCGGACAAGCATGGCGTTGGCGTTGCCCATGACCTCCGGCGCGGCATCGAACAGCGAGGCCGACGTTGCGCGATCCGCCTTGATGACCGGCACCTGATCCGCGGCCACGGAAGCGACCAGCATTTGTTGATCTGGTGTGCCTGCGGTAATCTGCACGGCGCTGCCGCCGGTCAGCCCTTGGCTTTCGATCTTGGCGCGGGAGTTGAGGCGCACGGGCGTGTCGGCATTGACGGAGATCAGCACGCGAACCCTCCGCGAATCCTCAGGATCGAGTTCGAGGCTCTTCACCTTGCCGACGCGCAAGCCATTGAAAAGCACGTTGGATCCGGAGTTTAGTCCGCCGACCGAGCCGTCGAACACGATGTAATAAGCCTGGCTGCCACCGCCTGAGAAATTCGAAATCCAGAAGACGAACAGAAAGCCGAGCGCAATGACTCCGAACACGAAGCCGCCGATCATTAGATGATTGGCTTTGGTTTCCATGGCCCCGCCCCCCGCGCCTCGCCCGTTGCGCGCGCCGGGCCGGAAATTCCGCAATAATTAAGGTTTGGTCAAGGCGGGGTCGGTGTCTGCTGCTGAAGCGGAAGTCGTTTGACCCCGTTACTGCAAAGAACTACTCACGCCAAAGCGGCGCGCGCTCGCTCGCCGCAGAAATACTCCTCGATCCAGGGATGGTCCGGATGGTTCGCGAGTTCCGTCGGCGAGCCCGTGCGCACGATGCGCTTTTCGGCCAGCACCGCCACGCGGTTACACACCGTGAAGATCGTGTCCAGGTCATGCGTAACCATGTAGACGGTCAGCCCCAGCGTCGCTTGCAGCTTCTTGATGAGTTGATCGAACGCCGACGCGCCGATCGGGTCGAGGCCCGCCGTCGGCTCGTCGAGGAACACGATCTCCGGGTCGAGCGCCAAAGCCCGCGCGAGCCCCGCTCGCTTCTTCATGCCGCCCGAAAGCTCCGAGGGATATTTGTGCGCGGCGACCGGCGGAAGGCCGACCATGGTCAGTTTGAGGAAGGCGAGATCGTCCATGATGTCGGGCGGCAGTTCCAGATGCTCGCGCATCGGCACCTGGATGTTCTGGAGGACCGTGAGCGACGAGAACAGCGCGCCTTCCTGGAACAGCATGCCCCAGCGCACCTCCATCTCGATGCGCTCCTCGTCCGTCAGTTCCTTGACGTTGCGGCCGAACACTTCGACCTCGCCGGCGTCCGGCTTGATCAGTCCCGTGATCACCCGCATGAGGACAGACTTGCCCTGCCCCGACCCTCCGACGATGGCGAGGATTTCGCCGCGATTGACGTCGAGATCGAGCCCGTCCCAGATCTGATGCGAGCCGAAACTCTTGGCCAGACCGCGTACGCGGATCACCGGCTCGGCTGTTAAGGCCACCATAGGCGCATTCATGCGCCGTTCTCCGCTAAAGACGAGGCGTTCATAGGCCGATCGACGACAGGAACATGGCGAAGATCGCATCGAGGATGATGACGAGGAAGATCGCCTTGACCACGGCCGAGGTCACGTGCGTGCCGAGCGACTCGGCACTGCCTTCGACCTTGAGGCCCTCGAGGCAGCCGACAAGGCCGATGATGAGCGCGGCGAAAGGAGCCTTGATCATGCCCGCCATGAAATGGTCCATGCCGACCGCGCCTTTCAGCACGTCGAGATAGGTGCCGAAACTCATTTCGAGCACCGCCATCGCCATCAGTCCGCCGCCGAGCAGGCACATCAAATCGCCAAGGAAAGTCAGGAGCGGCATGGCGACGATGAGCGCGGCGACGCGCGGCACGACCAGTGTCTCCATCGGCTCGATGCCGAGCGTGCGCATGGCGTCGATCTCCTCGCGCATCTTCATCGATCCGATTTCGGCCGTGAAGGCCGAGCCCGAGCGGCCCGCGACCATGATGGCGGTCAGCAGCACGCCCACCTCGCGCAGGGCGAGGATACCGACCATGTTGACCGCGAACGGCTCGGCTCCGAAAGCGCGGAGCTGCATGACGCCCTGCTGCAGCACGACCGCACCGATCAGGAGGCAGATCAGTGCGATGATGGGAACGGCGCGAAGGCCTGCATGATCGAGGTGGTGTACGAACGAGGTGATGCGGAAGCGCCAGGGCTGCCGGATCATGAGCGCGAAGGTGGCCGTGACCGCGCCGAGGAAGGCGGTCAGCGCGACGAGATCGCGCCACACGCCGCGCAATGCGTTTCCGGTATCTTCGATCAGCGCCTCAAGGGGCTTGCGGATTTCGCGCTTCGGCTTCTCCGCGCCGGACTTCGACCGCACCTCCTCGATCAGGATGCGGAAGCCCTTCGTCGCGCCCGCGAAATTGGTCTTGAGGCCGCCCTGCTCCCAGCGCGCCGAGGTCTTCTGCAGGAGCCACGCGCCAGCCGTATCGAGCTCGGCAATGCCGGAGACATCCATCTGTCCGGTGAACTCAGGCGTCGGCGGGATGGGCACGCGCAACCGCATCAGGGCTGGCTCGAGCGTCGCCACCTCACGCACCGTCCAGGCGCCGGTCGCGACCAGCCGGAACGTCGTGCCGCGCAGCTCGACGTTGAAGCCGGGGGCGCGCGCCTCGGTCGGCAGAACGAGCTGATGGTCCCGTTTGAGCACTGTCCTGCGCCTCACCCGCGCATGCGCCGAATTCCGCTGGCGCGCCCGCCGTTTGTGCCCGAAAAGCGGGATCATGGAAAGATTGGTCGAGCAGCACGGCTTAACACTCTCCGTCACGACGGAACGCTGGCCGCTCGCGCGCGCGTTCACCATCTCGCGCGGGGCGAAGACTGAAGCCGTGGTCGTCGTAGCGACGCTCTCGGGCGGCGGACATATGGGCCGGGGCGAGTGCGTGCCCTATGCGCGTTACGGCGAGACTGTCGACAGCGTTTCGGATGCGATCGGTCGCATCGAACGCGAACTCCTGGGCGACCCCAGCCGTGAAAACCTGGCTCAGCTCCTGCCGCCCGGCGCCGCGCGAAACGCACTCGACTGCGCGCTGTGGGATCTGGGGGCGAAACGGGCCGGCCATAGCGTCGCCGATCTCTGCGGACTTGGCGCGCTTCAGCCGCGCGAGACCGCCTTCACCGTTTCCCTCGACACGCCCGAACGGATGGCGGCGGACGCAGAGGCGGCCGTCGGCCTCCCGCTCCTGAAACTCAAGCTCGGCGGCGATGGCGATCCAGAACGCATGGACGCGGTACGGGTTGCCGTCCCGCGCACGCGGCTGATCGCGGACGCCAATGAAGCCTGGCGGCCGGATCAACTTGAACCCTTCATGCGGGCTGCCGCCGAGGCGCGGATCGAATTGATCGAGCAACCCCTCCCTGCCGGCGCGGACGACGCATTGGCGAGGATCAAGCGGATCGTCCCCGTCTGCGCGGACGAGTCGGCACATGATGCAGGCAGTCTCGCCGCCTTGGTCGATCGCTACGATGCCGTGAACCTGAAGCTCGACAAGACCGGCGGTCTAACCGGCGCGCTCGCCGCGCAGCTTGAAGCGCGGCGGCTCGGGTTAAAGATCATGGTCGGGTGCATGGTGGCCACGTCGCTCGCCATGGCCCCTGCGATGCTGATCGCCCAGGACGCAGAGTGGGTCGACCTCGACGGGCCGCTGCTGCTGGCGAATGACCGCGAACCGGGCCTCGCCTATGAGGCTGGCCGCGTTGCCCCGCCCTCGCGGGCTCTGTGGGGGTGAGCGCTGCGACGCTCCGCGACGACGATCCCCCCATTCCACCGCTTCACAAGCAAAGCTGAGACCGCGACCGCCAAGAGCCCGACCATCGCCATGACGAGATAGGCCTCGCCGGAGAGTGAACGGTAGAGCGGCCCCGCCGCGAGCGTCATCGCGCCCATGACGAACCCGGCCGTGATTGCTGCATAGAGTCCTTGCGCCGTCGACGAGCGATCTTCCGGCACCGCGTCTGAAATGAAATGCACCGCCCCAAGATGCGTGGCCCCGAAGCTCAGACCGTGCAGGGCCTGCACGGGGAACAATAGCCAGAGGGGAGGATCGAAGGCCGTTACGGTCCAGCGCAGAACCGCGCCGGCCGCACCGAGCAGGATCAGGCCGGCCGGACCAAATCTGCGCAGAAAAATCGCCGCCCAGATAAACAGGGCGATCTCCGCCAGGACGCCCACGGACCAGAGCGCGCCGATGACGGGCGTCGAGATGCCGAGCGACTGCCAGTGCAGCGTGCCGAATGTGTAATAGACCGCATGCGTCGCCTGAACGAGGCTCGCCGCAAGCAGGAACAGCAGGAACATGGGCGATGCGGCGAGAGCGGCAGCGTCCCTTATGGTGAGCGGCCGCCCAGGCGCGCCAGGAAGCGCCGGCGCCGGGGCCCAGCGCGGCAGGGAGATCGCGGCCAGGAGCACGAGCGCGGCCGACGCGATCAGCAGCCACATGATCGCGTCGGAGCCCCACCGGGCGATAGCCGCGCCGCCGCCGATGCTCGCGCCGATGAAGGTCAGCGACCCCCACAGCCGGACGCGGCCATAATCGACGCCCGCCTCGCGGACGGCCCGCATTGCAGTCGCTTCCGTGAGCGGCGTCACACTCATCCAGAACAGGCCGAACAGCAGGAAGAAGACAAAAATCTCAATGAAACTATGCGCCTGACTGAGCAGCACGATCGCCAGCCCTGCGCCCGCCGCCAGCACGATCAGGATTCCCCGGCGCGCGCCGGTTCGATCCGCTGCATATGCCACAGCAGGCGTGAACACCGGGCGCAGTAGCATGTGCATCGAGAGAACGAGCGCGATCTGAGCGGCGCTCAAGCCCCGCGCGTCGAGCCAGACCGGCATATAGGGCAGGAAGACGCCGGCGAGCGCGAAAATGGCCGCGTAGAGAAGCGCCAGACGCAGGCCCATCGCATGATGCGCGCTTTGCCCCGCCTCGGTGCGATCGATTTTCACGGTAAACGCATTTCTAAGCATTCCGGCCGTAACTCAGACGTGAGCGAATCGCTTATGATTCGGGCAGGAAAATTTCTCCGGGCGCGGGATGAGCACGTCAGAGCCGACCATTTCAGCGCCCGCCGATTCGTATGCGGCAATCGAAAACGCGTTGCTTGGAAATCCGCGGGGGCGGTCCTTCCTCGCCGATTTTGCGCGACGCAACAGGGCGGCCGACACGCTCGTCTTACTCGACGCGATCGGCAAACTCCAAGACGCGGTAACGTCGCCGCCGGTCACAAACCAGTCAGAGACGATCCGGCGCGATCTTATCGAGATGAGCGAAGCGATCGGGCAGACGCGGCGGGAAATCGCCGCGATCCAGTCGCCCGATGACGCGAACAGCAGGATCGCGGCGGCGACGGGTCAGCTCGACGCCATCGTCGAGGCGACCGAGCGCGCAACCGGCGACATTCTCGGTCTCGCCGAAAGCCTTCAGGAACTGTCGGTCGAGCTGAGAAGCAAGGGACTCAAATCGTCCTATTGCGAACGGTTGGAAACGCTCGCCACGGACATTTTCACGGCGTGCTCGTTCCAGGACATTACCGGTCAGCGGACCACGAAAGTTGTGCAGGCGCTGCAGTTTCTCGAGTGCCGGGTCAACGCGATGATCGGCATCTGGGGCTTGAATGAAGTGGCCTTTCGAGAAGCGGCGCCGCTGCATTCCGCCCGCGACGCCGCCGAACCAAACCTTCTCAATGGCCCGCAGAATGAGGACGCCGCCCTGAAACAAGAGGCGATCGACTCGATGCTGACGGATGCTTCAGTGTCGGACCCGATCCTGTTTCGGGAGCTCGCCGGACCTGAGGATGTGGCCTTTTCGGACAAGGCATCTGTGGATGAGGTGCTGTTCGAAGAGCCCTCGGTTCAACCCGCCGCGCCGCGACCGGCGCTAGCGCAAACTCAGGCTCGGGCGCGAACCCTGCCCGGTGTCGTCGACGAGGATCTGTTCGGGCAACCCGAGGATCTCAGCCTCTGGTCGCTGGATACGGTCAAGAAGAACGCGCTGTTCGGCTAACCCACGCCCGCAACCAATCTGCGCGAAGCATCGTTTCCGCAGTCGATGTCCCTCCAGTCCCGCATCGAGACCGCGCTCGGCACGAAGATCGTAGACTCGAGGCCTCTTTCGGTCGGCTTCGGCCTCGACGGGCTCCGGGCGAAGCTGGCCGACGGCCGCGAGGTCGCGGTCAAGGCATCGCGCGAGGGTTCCGAACAGTCCGCCATTCTCGAACTCGAAGGCTGGATGCTCGAAGAGCTGACGCGCCTGACCGACCTCCCCTCGCCCCGCGTGCACGGCGCGCAGGCCGGCCTTCTCATCATGGACTGGGTGGAAAACGACGGTGGCGGCATCGGCAAGGATGTCCAGCATCACGCCGCCGAGCTTCTGGCCGCGCTTCACACCGTCAAGCACGACACATTCGGATACGCGCGCGATACGCTGATCGGGCCGCTGCATCAGCCCAATTCGTCGTCAGGCCTGTGGATCCCGTTTTTTCGGGACCAACGCCTGATGCACATGGCGCAGAAGGCGCATGAGGAGGGCCAACTGTCGGCCCGGCTCCTGGCCCGCATCGAAAAGCTCGGCGATCGGCTGGAGTATTATTTGACGGAGCCCGTTCATCCTGTGCTGATCCATGGCGATCTGTGGACCGGCAACGTACTCGTCCGGGGCGGCAGGATTGCTGGTTTCGTCGATCCCGCGATCTACTGCGCGCATCCCGAGATCGTGCTTGCGTTCACGACGATGTTTGGAACCTTCGGTCAGCCGTTTTTCGAGGCGTACGTAGCGTTGAGC
>JBKJVQ010000137.1:0-32839 GCA_046717125.1 Methyloligellaceae bacterium | reverse complement strand
ATACTGAAAAGCGCCGCATCTCGCTCGGCATCAAGCAGACCCAGGACAATCCCTGGAATGAGTTCGTCGAAACCCATCCGGCCGGCACCGAGATCGAGGGCGAGGTCCGCAACATCACCGAGTTCGGCCTGTTCGTCGGACTCGACGGCGGCATCGACGTCATGGTGCACCTGTCGGACCTCGATTGGCAGAAGCCCGGCGAGGAAGCGATCAAGGACTACAATAAGGGCGACGAGGTCAAAGCCGTCGTACTCGAAGTCGATGCCGAGAAGGAGCGCATCTCGCTCGGCATCAAGCAGCTCGGCCTGCAGCAGGGCGGAGCCGCGGCGGGCGATGGCGAGTCCAAGATGCGGAAGGGCCAGCACGTGACGTGCGAGGTCATGGCGATCAAGGACGGCGGCATCGACGTTCGCATCGCCGATACCGACATCACGTCGTTCATCCGCCGCGCCGACCTCTCGCGCGAACGCTCCGAGCAACGGCCCGACAGGTTCGCCGCCGGCGAAAAGGTCGATGCGGTCATCACCCAGGTCGACCGCTCGGGGCGCAAGGTTGGCGTTTCGATCAAAGCGCTGGAACTTGCCGAGGAGAAGGAAGCGGTCGCGCAGTTCGGTTCGACCGATTCCGGCGCCTCGCTTGGCGACATCCTTGGCGCCGCCATGAAGAAGGCGCAGGACGAAACCGAGGACGAGGACGAAGAAGCGCCGAAGCCGCGCGCGAAGGCGAAGGCAAAGGTGAAGAGCGAGGAATAGAGCCAAACAGGGACATCGTCCCTCGCTCTGGTGCAACAGATGAGCATGGATGCGGACAGGATCGTGGAACGGCGGCGCTTGCGCCGCCGCGTCTCGTTCTGGCGCTTCGGCGCGATCTTCGCGCTGATTCTAATGATCGGTGCGATTTCGCTGCGCGGCAACGGCCTGCCGGACGCCGCATCTTACCGGCCGCATATCGCCAAGGTGGAAATTTCCGGCGTCATCACCGATGACGATGAGCTTCTGCGCGTGCTCGACAGGGTTCGCGACTCAAAGCTCGTCAAAGGCGTTATCCTCGACATCAACAGTCCCGGCGGCACGACCACCGGCGGAGAAGCGCTGTTCGATTCGATCACCCGCCTGCGCAAATCCAAGCCCGTCGTCGCCATTTGCGGCACGATGGCGACATCGGCGGCTTACATGACCGCGGTCGCAACCGACCGTATCTTCGTGCGCGGCTCGACCATTACCGGATCGGTCGGCGTCATCATGCAATGGGCCCAGATCAACGATGCGCTGGCCTCGCTCGGCATCAAGGTCGACCAGATCAAGTCGGGCGACCTCAAAGCCGTGCCCAATCCGTTCGAGCCCTTAAGCGAGGAGGGAAGGCGCGTTGCGCAGGAGATGATCGACGACAGCCAGAAATGGTTCCTGGGGCTTGTCACGGACCGGCGCAAGATCGATCCCGCCTCCATCCCTGGCCTTACGGAGGGGCGCGTCTATACCGGACGGCAGGCCGTCGAGCTCAAGCTGGTCGATCAAATCGGCGCTGAGCGCGACGCCAGGGACTGGCTCGAGAAGGAGCGCAAGATCGGTTCGGGCCTGAAGGTGCGCAAGTGGAAGCCGAGCGACAGCGACGACTGGACGTTCCTGTCGTTTGTGGGCCGGACCGCATCGCTTCTGGGTATCCCCGGCCCGCTCGTCGAACGCGCGCTGCGGTCGCTCGAAACCGTGCGCCTTGACGGTCTGGTTTCGCTTTGGCACCCTTCAGCGCCCTGATCCTGCGGGATTATTTCGCTCCATCGTCAAGAGGCGGCATGATCAAGTCCGAGCTGATCCAGAAGATCGCATCCGCCAATCCGCATCTCTTCCATCGCGATGTCGAGCGGATCGTCAACGTCGTACTCGACCAGATCACCGGAGCGCTGGCGCGCGGCGACCGCGTCGAGCTGCGCGGCTTTGGTGCGTTCACCGTGAAGCACCGTGCCGCGCGGCAGGGGCGGAACCCCCGCACCGGCGACAATGTTTTCGTCGAGGACAAGTTCGTGCCCTTCTTCAAGACCGGCAAGGAGCTGCGGGAGCGCCTGAACCGCAACGGAACGGGCGGCTCAGCGTAGTCCGGCTGCCGGCGTCCGGAGCATATGCCGAAAAATGTGCAGCGTTTTCGGACGACATCATGCTCCAAACTCTTGAATTCGATCACGTTCATGACGTCGGGTGGTTAAATCCGAAGTCATCGTGATCCAGGTCATCCGGAACGGATCGCATATGGGGCGTCAGCTCTTTTTGATTTTTATCATCGTGCCGCTGGGCGTGCTGATGGTCGCGTTCGGCGTCGCCAATCGGGAGCCGGTGCGCCTGACGCTGGACCCGTTTCGCCCGGCGGAAACCAGCCTCTTTCTCGAAGCGCCGCTGTTCCTGATTTTGTTTTCGGTGCTTGCGCTGGGACTCGTTCTGGGCGGCCTGATAACCTGGCTCAGCCAGGGGAAATGGCGCAAGGCCGCACGCGACCGCGGACGTGAAGCCGCAGAACTGCGCAGCGAGACGGGCCGCCTCGAAGCGCAGTTATACAAATCCGAACAGCCCGCTCATAGCCCGCCGGCGCCGCGCGTCTGACGCTCGCTCTCGCGCTTCATTTTCGGCAGGTGCGGCTGTATAGCCGGTGTCACGCGCTCAAGAAGCGGCGCGCGAGGTCAGTGAGCCTGTGCCCGTCAAAGTCAAAATCTGCGGCATGACGACGATGCCCGCGCTCGACGCCGCGCTCGATGCCGGCGCTGATATGATCGGGCTCGTCTTTTTCGAGAAGAGCCCGCGACACCTTGCGTTTGACGATGCGTCGTATCTTGCGGATCGGGCGCGGGGGCAGGCGACTGTCGTCGCCGTCACCGTCGATCCGGACGATTTTCTCATTGCCGAGATCGCGTCGCGCATCCGCCCCGATTTCATCCAGCTGCACGGAAGCGAGACGCCGGAACGAGCAGACGCGATCAGGTACGCATCCGGCGCGGGCGTGATCAAGGCGATCAGGGTCGGACGCGCCGAAGACCTTGCGAGTGCCGCAAAATATCATCGCGTCGCCGATCTGATCCTGTTCGATGCCCAGCCCCCGCCGGACGCTCGGCTTCCGGGCGGCAACGGGCTCTCCTTCGATCACCGCTTGCTCGAAGGGACCGACCGGCGCTACCTCCTGTCCGGAGGTCTTGGCCCCGACAATATCGCCGAGGCCGTCGCACGCCTTTGCCCCTACGGGGTCGACGTGTCCTCGGGCGTCGAAACCGGGCCCGGCGTGAAAGACCCGGACCTGATCGCGCGCTTCATCGCCGCGGCAAGACAGCAGATGGCAGCTTCCCTATGAACGATCGCCCGAATTCCTTCCGCACCGGCCCCGACGAGCGTGGCCATTTTGGCATCTATGGCGGGCGCTTCGTCGCCGAGACGCTCATGCCGCTGATCCTCGACCTCGAACGCGCGTACGAAGCGGCGAAGAGCGATCCGGAGTTCTGCGCCGAACTTGAAAATCTGAATACGCACTATGCGGGCCGGCCCAGCCCGCTCTATTTCGCCGAGCGGCTGACGGAGCATTTCGGCGGCGCGAAAATCTATTTCAAGCGCGACGAGCTGAACCACACCGGCAGTCACAAGATCAACAACTGCCTCGGCCAGATTCAGCTCGCGCGCCGCATGGGCAAAACGCGCATCATCGCCGAGACGGGCGCGGGGCAGCATGGCGTTGCGGTCGCAACCGTCGCGGCGCGGTTCGGCCTGCCTTGCGTCGTTTATATGGGCGCAACCGACGTGAAGCGGCAGCGGCCGAACGTGTTCCGCATGAAGCTGCTCGGCGCAACGGTCGTGCCGGTCACATCCGGCGCCTCGACGCTGAAAGACGCGATGAACGAGGCGTTGCGCGACTGGGTCGCCAATGTCGAGGACACGTTCTACATCATCGGCACGGCGGCCGGCCCCCACCCCTACCCCGCCATGGTGCGCGACTTCCAGTCCGTGATCGGCAACGAGACGCGCGAGCAGATGATGGAAGCGGAAGGCCGCCTGCCGGATTCGCTCGTCGCCTGTATCGGCGGCGGCTCGAACGCGATCGGCCTGTTCCACCCCTTTCTCGATGAGCCTTCCGTCGCGATCTACGGCGTCGAGGCGGGCGGGCACGGCATCGATATCGACAACGGCCATGCGGCCTCGATGACGGGCGGGCGGCCCGGCGTGCTGCACGGCAACCGCACCTATCTGCTCCAGGACGGGGATGGTCAGATCACGGAGGGTCATTCGATCTCCGCCGGGCTCGACTACCCGGGCGTCGGGCCGGAGCATTCCTGGCTCAAGGATACGGGGCGCGTGACCTATGTGCCGGCGACCGACAAGGAAGCGCTCGCAGCGTTCCAACTCTGCACCAAGCTCGAAGGCATCATCCCGGCACTCGAGCCCGCGCATGCGCTTGCCTTCGTCACGAAGCTCGCGCCGACTCTGCCGCGCGATCATCTTCTCGTGATGAACATGTGCGGACGGGGCGACAAGGACATCTTCGCTGTCGCCGACCATCTCGGCATGGAAATGTGAGAGTGCGTAGCGCCACGCGCATCGACCGGCGCTTCGCCGCGCTGAAGGCCGAGCGCCGAAAGGCGCTCGTGACCTTCGTCACGGCGGGCGATCCGGACTACGACACCTCTCTCGACCTCCTGAGGCAGCTTCCGGCAGCCGGCGCGGATGTTATCGAACTCGGCATGCCGTTCTCCGATCCCATGGCGGACGGGCCGGCGATCCAGGCCTCGTCGCAGCGCGCACTGAAGGCGGGCCAGACGCTGGCGAAGACGCTACGGATGGCTCGCGAATTCCGCCAGGGCGATCCCGACACGCCGATCGTGCTGATGGGCTATTACAACCCGATCCATTCAATGGGCGTCGACCGCTTCCTCGATGGGGCGGAAGAAGCCGGCGTCGACGGACTGATCGTCGTGGATCTACCGCCGGAGGCCGACGACGAACTGTGCCTCCCCGCACAAGCCAGGGGCGTCAATTTCATAAGGCTCGCGACGCCGACGACCGACGACCGCCGGCTGCCGGCGGTGCTCGCCAACACCTCGGGTTTCGTTTATTACGTATCGATAGCTGGAATTACCGGCACGCGGACCCCGGATCCCGCGCAGGTCGCGGCCCATGTGGCTCGGATCAAACGCGCCACGACATTGCCGGTCGCGGTGGGCTTCGGGGTCAAGACGGCGGAACAGGCGCGCGCCATCGCGCAAGGCGCGGATGGCGTCGTGATTGGTTCGGCTTTGGTTAACGCGGTCGCATCGTCGCTCGGCCCCGACGGGCGCGGGAGCAAAGCAACCGTAGAAGCGGTGCTTCGGCTCGTGCGCGCGATCACAGAAGGGATGCGCGCAGGCGGTCTTGCCGCCGTCAAATAGCCGCGAAACCGCGCAATTCGAATCGCGCATGCCCATCTTGGGGCAGTAAACTTGCAGCGTTGCAGCCATCGAGTGCTGAAGTGAACTGGATCAACAATTTCGTCCCGCCGAGGATCCGGAGCATTCTTCGCAAGAAGGAGGTGCCGGATAATCTGTGGGTAAAATGCCCTGAAACGGGGCAGATGATTTTTTATAAGGATCTCGAAGCCAATCAATTCGTGATACCGGGCTCCGGCTATCACATGAAGATGACCGCAAAGGCCAGGCTCCGGTCGCTGTTCGACGAGGGCGAGTACGACGCGATCGCCCAGCCCCCGACCTCGCCCGATCCGCTACGCTTCCGCGACGAGAAGCGCTATTTGGACCGGCTGAAGGAAGCCCGCGCCAAGTGCGGCCAGGAAGACGCCGTTGTGGTCGGCGCCGGCACGCTGGACGGGCTCGACGTTACAGCCGCCGCGCAGGACTTCAATTTCATGGGCGGCTCGCTCGGGACCGCAGCGGGCGAAGCGGTCATCATGGGCATGACGGAAGCGGTCGAGCGGAAGACGCCGTTCATCCTGTTCGCGGCGTCGGGCGGCGCGCGCATGCAGGAAGGCATCCTGTCGCTGATGCAGATGCCGCGCACGACGGTCGGCGTACAGGCGCTTCGCGCCGCGCGACTGCCCTACATCGTCGTCCTGACCCATCCGACCACCGGCGGCGTCACCGCCTCCTACGCGATGCTGGGCGACGTCCATATCGCCGAGCCCGGCGCGTTGATCGGCTTCGCGGGCCCGCGCGTGATCGAGCAGACCATCCGCGAGCAATTGCCGAACGGATTCCAGCGGTCGGAATATCTGCTCGACCACGGCATGGTCGACATGGTCGTGCATCGGCACAAGCTGCGCGAGACCCTGTCCCGCCTCTGCCGTCTGCTGACGCATCGTGAGCCGGGGCGCGATCTCGTCGTTCCGGGCAAGGTCAACGGCGCGGCTTACGTCTCGGCGCCCGGCTCATCGATCCAGGTCGAAGCGAAGGAGAAGGACGATTCGGGCGCGCATATGCCACCGCCCGGCGCGCCGCATTGATTCGAACATGACGCCCTCCCGCCTCGGCGGCGCGCTTCGCGCGCCTGACACGGACACTGACAGCGAGGCCTTGCTGGCGCGGCTCAAAGCGCTGCATCCGCGTGTCATCGATCTATCGCTCGGCCGCATCCTCAACCTGCTCGAACGGCTGGGCAATCCGCATACAAACCTGCCGCCGGTCATTCACGTTGCCGGCACGAACGGCAAGGGCTCCGTGATCGCGTTTCTCAAGGCGATCGCCGAAGCGCGCGGCTTACGCGTCCACGTCTACACCTCCCCACACCTCGTCCGCTTTCACGAACGGATCGCGCTCGCCGGACCAAACGGCGCGGCACCGATCGCCGAGGATTATCTTGTCGATGTGCTCTCCCGCACCGAAGCCGCCAACGGTGGCGACAGCGTCACCTTTTTCGAGGTCACGACTGCGGCCGCCTTTCTTGCCATGGCGGAGACGCCGGCCGATCTCGTGCTGCTGGAAACCGGTCTCGGCGGACGCCTCGATGCGACCAATGTGATCGACCGGCCGGCGCTCACGATCATCACGCCGGTATCGATCGATCACGTTCAGTTCCTGGGCGAAACCCTGCCCGAAATCGCGGGCGAAAAGGCTGGCATCCTGAAGCCGCAAGTCCCCTCGATCGTAGCGCGTCAGGACGATGCCGCGTTCGATGTCATCGAAGCGCGCGCTGCCGCGATCGATGCGCCGCTGCTGGTCGCGGGCCGCGACTGGGACTGTTTCGCCCAGCAGGGCCGCCTCTTGTTTCAGACCGAAGCCGGCATGACGGACCTGCCGCTGCCGCGGCTGATGGGCAGTCACCAGATCGACAATGCGGGCGCGGCGGTGGCCGCCGCGTTCGCCCTGTTCGGGCCGAAGGGCCTTGCACACTCTATCGAGCAGGGATTGACCAGCGTGGTCTGGCCGGCCCGGCTCGAACGGTTGTCCGGAGGAGCGCTCAACTTGATCGTCGGGTCGGCGGCGGAAATCTGGCTCGATGGCGGGCACAACCGCGCGGGCGGCGAGGCGCTGGCGCGCGCCATGGGCGAGATCGAGGAGCGTGTGCCGCGACCGCTCACGCTCGTCTGGGGCATGATGGCGACAAAGGAGGCCGGAGCCTTCCTCGAACCATTCCAGGGACTGGCGCGGCGCGTCCTGACCGTGGCCGTTCCGGGAGAGGAGAACGCGTTCTCCGCCGAGGAGCTTGCTTCCGTTGCGCAGGAAGAGGGCTTCGAAGCGGAGCCGATGCAGGACGTGCCCGCCGCGCTCGCCGCCGCGCGCGCCGAGCATCCGCAGCGCATCCTGATCTGCGGCTCGCTCTATCTCGCCGGCGAAGTCCTGCGCCTGCAGGGGTGACGGACGAACAAAAGGCCGGAGCAATGCCCCGGCCTTTTAAGCAGAACTGATCTGAAGCTTAAGCCACAGCGCCGTTGGTTGCGCCCTTGATCCAATCGAGCAGCCGGCCCTTTGGCGCCGCCCCGCGATGCTCCGAGGCAACCTGGCCATCCTTGAAGGCGATCAGCGTCGGGATGGCGCGCACGTTGTATTTCGTCGGCGTGCTCGGGTTTTCGTCGATGTTGATCTTGACGATCTTGACCTTGCCGTCGAGCTCGGCCGCGATCTCGTCCAGCGACGGCGCGATCTGACGGCAGGGGCCGCACCATTCGGCCCAGAAATCCACGACAACGGGGGTGTCGGACTTGAGGACCTCAGCGTCAAAGTCGGCGTCGGTCACGGAATGCGTTGCCATTTAGTGGTCTCCAGTTGGCCGTCCGATGTCTAGCGGACAGCGCATCATCCCGCCCCGATGAAAGTCCTCAGAAGCTAGGGACGGGGCTCACGTCCGTCAAGGTTGCGGGCCTGCGGCGTCTATGCGCGCCTCAGCCTTGTCCAGCAGAGAATCTGGGATGGGCATAAGGCGCGGACCATCGGTCCAGACCAGCGCCGCATCGATCCTCTTGCCCGGGAATGCGAGCCGCAAGCTCGCGCGATAGGCGGCGAGCTGCGCGAGATAGGCCGGCGCGACATCCTCGGGTTGCAGGGGCGGCGGCCGGTTGGTCTTGTAGTCGACAATCAACATCCGGTCGCCGAGATCGACGAGACGGTCGATCTGACCGGCGATTTCGACCCCGCTGCCGATGCGCGCGACGAAACCGACCTCGGCGCGGCTGCCGGGGCCAAACAACGGCGCAAACTGCGGATCGCGCAGGATCGCGAGCGTCTCCGCCACGATGCTGTCGCGCGCCGCGTCGTCGAGCGAGTGAGCCCTGAGGCGGGCAAGCTCCGTCGCCATCGCGTCCCATTTCTCCGGCGCGTGCTCGGGCAGATGCTGCAACAGGAGGTGAGCGATGCGGCCTCGCTCGAAGCGCGCATCATGGGCGAGAGATGCCGGCCCCAGCGGCGGCGGTTCGGGCAGTTTCGCGTCACGCGCCAAATCCCAGCCCGTGTCGAGCGAAGAGGGTGTCGCGATACGCGGCCGCCGCTCCTGCGGAGCGGGCGTGAATGCCCATTCCGGCGGCCTGATCGCGCGCTGGATCATGTTGGACCCGGCTTGTCCGGTCGCGCAAGGAACCGTCTGCGGCTCAACGAGCCGCAGGACCTGCCCTGCTATCGGACACTCGGCAGGCGCGAACGAACCCGAGAGACCCCCCCGAATCAGCGCCTGCCAAGTCGTCGCCGGGTAGCTGTTCCTGCCCTTCCAGCCGCAGACATAGAGCCGGTCGCGTGCGCGCGTCATGCCGACATAGAGGAGCCGGCGATACTCGGCCATATCGTCCTCGCGCCGCGCCGCACGGGCCAACTGGATTTGAGGCACCATCTGCGAGCCGGGAAAATCATGCACGAGATGCGGCGCGCCGGGGGCACCTTGCCGATGGGTCGGCAGCAACTGGCTGCTCCGCGCAATCGGCAGGCCGCACGTGTCCGGCAGGAACACGATGTTGGCCTCCAGTCCCTTGGCCCCGTGCACGGTCATGACGCGGACTTCGTTGCGCCCCTGATCCATGTCGCGCTTGACCGTCGTCGTCCCTTCCGCGAATGCGGCGAGGAACGCCTGCATCGACGGCGAGCCGCGCTCGTCATGACGCAGGGCAATTTCGAGGAACTCATCGATTGCATCAGCCGCGCCGGGACCCATCGCAGCCAGGAGACGCTGCCGCATCTCCTGATCGTTCGCGCCCAGCAGCGTCGCGTAGAACTCGTAAGGCGGGACGAGGTCGACCCGCCCGAGCCAGGCGTTGAGCTGCGTCGTCGCGGCGAAAAAGCGCGGATCGGAATCCGCCCTGTCCCGCAGAGCCGACCAGAGCGAGAAGCTTCGGCCATGGCCGATCGCGAAGAGGTCGTCGTCGTCGAGCCCGATCAGCGGGCTTTTCAGCACGCAGGCGAGCGACAGATCGTCTTCGGGCAAGAGCAGGAATGCGCCGAGCGCGACCAGATCCTGAACGGCGAGATGCTCCGCCAACACCATGCGATCCGCGCCCGCAACCGGAATGCCGCGCGTCTTCAGCGCGTTCACCATGGCCGGCGCGAACGTGCCGCGGCTGCGCACAAGGATCAAAATGTCGCGCGGCTCGATCGGCCGGCCGGCGGATTCGAGGACCTCTCCAGTGGTCATCATGTGGGCGATCCGGCGCGCGATCCGCTCGGCGAGAGTTCCTGACGCGCTCGCGGGATCGCTCTCGTCGTCGAGCGGTTTGAAGGCGGGGGACGGGCTGGCGGGGATGATTTCCTCGACCTGCCAGAGTTCGACAAGCCCCGCATGGCCCTCGCGGAGGGCCGCGTGCGGCGCATAGTCCGTGCCGCCAAAGGTCAAGCCTTTCCTCGCGTCGGCTTGCGCGAACACGCCGTCCACCGATCCCAGCACTGCGGATGTCGAGCGGAAGGAAAGATTGAGAACGACCGGAGACATCTTGATCCCGGCCACCTGCGCCCGCCGTCGCAGCTCAGTACCGGTCTCCGCGAAACGGTCAGGGGCCGCGCCCTGAAAGCTGAAGATCGACTGCTTCTCGTCGCCGACCGCGAACAGCGTGCGGAGTCCGCGCTCAACGCCCTCGCCGGCGAAAAATTCCGCCGCGAGCGCCCCGACGATGCCCCATTGCGCACCGCTCGTATCCTGTGCCTCATCGACAAGGATGTGGTCGATGCCGCCGTCGAGCTTGTAGAGCACCCAGGACGCGGCATCGGCGCGCAGCAAGAGGCTCCTGGTGCGTTCGATCAGATCGGTGAAATCGAGCACGGTCTCGCGCGTCTTCGCCTGTTCGTAACGGGCGATCACCGCATCGGCAAACACGAGCATCGCCGCGCTCGACTCGGCCGCCTGAAGTCCGAGCAACTGGATGCGCAACGCCTGGAATTCTTCAGCGGCTTGCGTGAGTACGGTCTTGATTGCAGGATCGATCTTATCCGAGCAGATCGACTTTCGCAGATCGCCCCTGGTGAGAAAGAACTCTCCGAGCGCGTTGACCCGTAAATCTTCGGAACGCGCGGCGATCACCGGGTTCAGTCGCTTTAACGCTTTCAGATCGTTGCCCGCGCTACTTGCCAGCGCCGCCGCGGCCGCCTCCATCTCCGCCGCCGTGAGGACATTCGCCGTGTCGCTCACGAGCTGGGCTTCGGTTGCGCCTTCGGGCACACCGAACAGGATCAGGAGCGCCCCGCGTTCAGCCGACGCGGCGTCGCCGCCTTGGTGCAAGCGCGTTATGGCGCGGATATCGTCCCGCCGGGCCACGGCCCATTTGGTCAGATCGCGCAGGCCCAGTTCGTTGACGGTGACGAGAAGCTGACGCAGCGCGCTTGCGAGACGGTCAGTGCCGCCGCGCGTTGCATCGGCCAGCGCCCTGTCGAACGCTGCCGCGACAAGCGCATCGGCCTCCGCTTCGTCGAGGACCGAAAAGGCCGGTGGCGCGCCCGCTTCGAGGGGAAAACGCTGCAACAGACGCTCGCAGAAGCCATGGATCGTATGAATGCGCATCAGGCCCGGCGCATCGAGCGTTGCGGCGAACATGCGGCGCGCCGAGACGATATGATCCGCCGTCGGATCGGATCGCATGAGCGCATTGAGGTCGGCGCGCAGCGCGCCGTCGGTTGCCGTCGCCCAGCGCGACAGCCGCGCGAAGACGCGATTCGCCATCTCGGCCGCCGCGGCTTTCGTGTAGGTCAGGCATAGGATTTTGCGCGGCTCGACGCCCGTCAGCAGCAGGCGCAGGATGCGCTCGACCAGCACATGCGTCTTGCCAGAACCCGCGTTGGCTGACACCCACGCCGAACCGAGCGGATTGGAGGCGCGCGCCTGCCCGACGTCGATGGCCGCCCGAACGTCGTTCACGGAGCCTCCTCTTCGTCGTCGTCGAAGCGGCGCGCCAGATGCTCGTATTCGTCATAGCGATAGGCTGTGCGGAAATGCTGGCCCGGCCGCCTGAGCGCGCGATAGGGCGTGTCCGGATTTTCGAACTGGGTCGCCAGCTCCGTCAGTTCTTTGAGCGCCTCATCGGCCAGATCGCCCGCATCCCGATTGCCGGCGCGATCCTCGCTGCCGCCCTGCCCCCTTCCCGTCGCGCGCACGTACCAGATCGAGTCGGGCCGCGCGGTCGCGAGCCCGATAAAGCCGCCTTGCGAAGCGATCGCAGCTTCCAGCGGCAATTGCGGCGCGAACAGTTCGTCGACCGCCTTGGGTTTCGGCGCGCTGCCGCTCTTGTAATCGTAAATCGCGACCGATCCGTCTTCCTTCAGATCGATCCGGTCGGCGCGCGCGGTGAGGCGGAAGCCGCGCGGCGTGGGCAGGTCAATGGCGCCCTCGACTTCCGGGAACGTCCGCACCACGCCTTTACGCCGCGCCGGCTCGGTCTCGGCGAACCAGCGCGCGAAACGCTCGAACTGCGGCAGCCAGAACGCCAGAACCGCCGGTTGCGCGCCAAGGCCGGAGAAGAGGTCGCGCGCCTCTTTCATCAGCACGCCCTCGATGTTGTCGGGCAGACCGTCCGGCCACGCCTCCGCAAAGCGGCTGAGGACCGCGTGTACGATGTCGCCCCGCACCCGCGCGTCGGGCAGTCCGCCCAGATCCGGCATCGGATCGAGCTTCAAGATCATCTGTGCAAAGATCTGATAGGGGTTCGCCGTCCAGCGCTGTACTGCAGTGACGCTCATTTGACGGGGGCGCGCCTCGACCGGCGGACACGGCGCGGGCGCTTTCTGCAGCACTGGCGGCGGCGCATCGTCGCGTGCGCGCGCCCAGGCCAGGAACGGCAGGTCCGATTCCAGCGCATCAAATGCACCAGCACCGTCGAGCAGCGCCTTGATCCGCAACAGCCAGCGTGAGGGCACGGTCGGCGCGCCCTCCGCCTTCTCGGCGCGCGTCAGATACACACGCCGAGAGGCAAGGCCTTGCGCAAAGTCGTGCGCCGACAGACCGATCCGACGCTCGGGCGCGGGAAGGCGAAGCGTCTCGCGCATCTGCCGGTTGAGCCAGGGGCCGGCGTCCTCCGCGCGCGGCCAGACGCCTTCGTTGAGGCCGCCCATCACGAGAACGTCAGGCTGCTGCAGCCGCGCCTCGAGCGGGCCCCAGATCGCAAGCCGCGGATGCGCCGGGGCGCGCGGCCTGACCGCGATCTCCGAGACGAGCGCTCGATAGAGTGCCGGATAGTCGGTTGCGCGCACCATCAGGTCCGCGCCCGATGCCGAAAGAAGTTCGGCAAGATGCAGCGACAGCGCCTCGCCTGCCTCGCCCTTCCAGAGTTCGTCGGCCGAACCACGTTGGTCGACCGCGAGCGCTTCCGCGGCAGCGACATGGGCGGCGACGAAACTCCTTAGCGGCAACGGCTCAGTCTGCGTGAAGAGCAATGCGAGCGGCGTCATCGCGGCTTCGAGCCGGTCCAGCAGTCCAGCGGCGTCGTCAATCCCGCCGCGCCCTGCCAACACCCTGCCATTGCGGTGCAGTGCGCGGCGCTGAACCGGGTCTTGCGCCACATCGAGCGCTGCGCGCAAGGCCGCAATTCCGCCGGACAGGATGGGCCGGCGCAGCGCGATCAGCTCGAGCTTGCGCACCGCGTCGAGCGCGGCGGTGCGGCGCATCCCGAGGCGTGTCATGGGATGTTTCAGGAGCGCCGCGAGCGGTATCGCGGCAAAGTCGTTCGCGGCCGCTTCGACGACGTGTTCGAGGAACGCCCCCGGCGGCGTGCGGGCGATCGAGCGACCGGCCGAATCGTCGATGGCGAGACCCCAGCGCGACAGGCGAGCGGCGACGCGTCGGGCGAGCGCGCGATCCGGCGTAACGAGCGCGGCGGTGCGGTTTTCGGTCTCGAGCGCATGGCGCAGGATCAGCGCAACTGTTTCGGCTTCATCCTGGGGCGAAGGCGCCGCGATCAGGCTCACACCGGAAAAAGCGCGGCGCAATGCTTCCGCATCGCCCCGCGCCGCGTCGGACGACCAGAGTTCCGTCGTCGATGCCGGCCGCATCGCCTCGGAGATCGCTGCGAGACGCCCCTGAGCCTCCTCGCCGGGCGGGGCGGACGCCACGACCGAGACCTGCTCGCGGGCAACGCCGAAACCGGCGAGGAGCTGCGCCATGCCGTGCTGGGGGTGTTCGGGATGGCGTTGCAGCGCGGACCAGCTCTCGGCATCGAGCGCCTGGTCGAGGCCGGGCAGGACGACCGCGCCGTTCGGGAGGCGTGCGATCGCCGCAAGCAAGCCCGCCGTCGCGGGCCGAGAGCCGGTCGAGCCCGCGGCAATGATCGGCGCATCAGACGCCGACGCAAGCAGTCGCGCCGCCCAGGCGTCCGTGAGGAGGTTGCGGCGCGCAACCGGCGACAGCAGCCCGTGCTCATCGAGATGCGCGGGCCAGTGCTGCGTGAGGATCGTCAGGAATTCGAGCGTCAGCTGCCAATGGGCGGAAAACTGGTCTGGCGAAAGCCCGTCGAGGCTCTTCAGCGCCGCACCTTCCGCCTCGACAAAATCGAGCAGGCGCGCGAGTTCCGTCGCAAGCGCCAAGGCGTGGGCCGGCGTCGGCGCAAGCGCGCGTCCGCGCAAGAGGTCCGGCGTCTCGCCAAATGGCGGAACGATGGTTTCCTGCCATTTCAGGACAAGCTTGGTCAGCGCAAGGTAGCGCTCCGTCGCGCCGATCGCGGGCGGCAGATCGAGGGCGCCGCCGGCTTCGCGCTCGGCATCGCCCGCCTCCGCGAGAAGCCAGGCGTCCTCGTCAGGCGCGCCGAGGGCCGCGATGCGCGGCAGCAGCAGCGCCTGACCCTTTGTCAGCGCGAGGAACGCGGTCTGCAAGGCGCGCGCGGCCCGGCGGGTCGGCAGCAAGATCGTATATTGCGGCAGATCCAGTGCGGAGGGCTGCGCGCCCCCGGGACGGGGCAGGTCGCCGGACAGGATTGCGGCAGCAAGCGAAGTCAGAAACGGCTCGGTCGCCGGTATGGTGAAAAGCGCTTCAGCGCGAGGTTCAGGTTGTGTCACGCGTGAACCAGGCTTCGGCTTCGCGGTGCGCTTCGGGCGTGCCGACATGCATCCAGACGCCGTCGTGACGCAGGCCGTAGAGCCGGCCTGCGTCGAGTGCCCGGTCCCACGCGACATTGAGCGAGAATGGGCCGTCGGGGGTTTCATCGAGCAGCCGGGGCGAGGTCAGCGAGACGCCAGCGAACACGAACGGCACGATCTCGCTCTCGCCGCGACGCGCGAGGCGGCCGTCGGCGTCCATGCCGAAATCGCCGCGGCCGCCATAACCAATGCTGGTCGCGGCCACGGCCAGGAGCAGCAGCGCGTCCATCTTCGCATCGTCGTAGATCGCGACCATGCGGTCGAGCGCGGCGGATGCGCCCTCGCCCCAGACCGAATCCGAATTGTGGACGAAGAAGGGTCGCACACCGAGCCGCGGCAGAGCCCTTTTCACGCCGCCGCCCGTGTCAAGAAGCGCGTCACGTTCGTCGGATATGGCGATGCGGGGCGGCTCTGAGACGCCGCGTTTCGCCAGATGATCTTCGATCTGGCCCGCGCGGTAATGCACGTTGACCACCACCTCGTCGATACCCGCTTCCGCGAGCCGGTCCAGCGTCCGGTCGAGCAGCGTCCGGCCCGCAAGCGGCACAAGCGGCTTGGGGATCGCATCGGTCAGGGGCCGCATGCGCTTGCCCATGCCCGCGGCCAGCACAATGGCCCGATCCGGGCGCAGCACCGTGCGGGCCTCGACATCCATGGCGGGTGTAAGGTCCATCAGGCGATCCTGCTTACCGTCTCGTCGAGAGGCAAATGCCGCGCGTGCCATTCGCGAATCCGGATAAGGCCGGGATGGCCCAAATCCCGGACGAGATACTCGGCGACGCGCGGCATATGGGCGATGTAGGAGCGTTTGCCGTCCCGCTTCGCCAGACGCGCGAAAATGCCGAGGATTTTCGTGTTCCGCTGCGCGCCGAGGGCGGCATATTCCGCCTCGAACGCATTCTGCTCAAAGCCCGAATCCCTTTGTCTTCGCGCGAGACAGTACTTGCGGAACAAATCGTGTTCAAGCGCGGCCGGGACATCGACGCGCGCATCCTGCAGAAGCGAAACGAGATCGTAGGCGAGCGGTCCGAGCATCGCGTCCTGGAAATCGATGATGCCGACCCGGCGCAAGCCCTCGCGATCGGGGAGCCAGATCAGATTGGGCGAATGGAAGTCGCGCAGGAGCCAGGTGCGCCGGCCCGTCGCGATCTCGTCCAGGGTGGGCTTCCACAGGCCGAGGAATTCGTCGCGGGCGTCGGGCGGCGTGTTCTCGCCCTTGAGCGCCGGCCAGAGCCAGTCGATCAGGAGCTCGATCTCGACCTGCGCTGCGTCCGCATCGAAAGGCGACGGCGTATAGGTCGAGCCGTCCGGCATTTTCAGATCGACCGGCGGCGGCGCGTTGCTTAGATGCAACAGCACATCCACTGCCGCGCCGTGAAATTCGGCGATCGGCCCGCCTTGCCGGATTTCCGGCGCATAGACGGCATCGCCCAGATCTTCCAGTACGAGGAAACCCCGCTCCAGATCGCAGGCGAGGATTTCCGGCGCCGAGAGGCCAAGGGCGCGCAAGGCGCCCGCCATGGCGACGAAAGGGCGGCAATCTTCGGCGAGATGCGCCCATGCGCTGTAGGGCCTGCCACCTTTGATGGCCGGACCATCGGACTGGGCCGGGGCATTCATGAGGACGACGATACGGCCCTGCCCGTCGCGCAATCGCGCGTATGCCCGTGTCGAGGCGTCGCCCTGCAGAAATATTGCGTTCGATGTCGCCCAAGGCGACGCATCGAGGAACGCAGCCATGTCGGCGAGACGCGCGAGACGTTCAGCGAACGAACCGTGCGCGTTGAGCTTCACATGGCGCGTTTCCGCGTCCTTCCCGTCTTCGAGCACGATGTCGAGGCGGTCGGGGGGGAGGATCTGCGGCGCGCGCTCGGGCCATTCGAGCAGCACAACGCCCTGGCGGCCCGCCTCTTCCAGACCGAGTTCGCCCGCTTCGTCCGGCGTTTCCAGCCGATAGAAATCAGCATGAACGACCGACAGGCGGCCGCTCTCATAGGTCTGCGCAAGCGCAAAGGTCGGGCTCGGCACGTCTTCTTCGACGCCGAGCGCGCGGATCACCGCGCGGGCGAACGTGGTCTTGCCAGCGGCGAGCGGGCCGCTCAGCGTCACCACATCGCCTTCGCGCAGCAGCAGCGCGAGCCGCTCGGCGAGCCGCGTCACCCCGCCAAGGTCGAGGCCTTCGAAGGCGTAACGGCTCATATTAGGCGGCGCCGGACTGAACGCGCAACCCGCCTGCATCAGCGGAGTCCTGTGTGGGCACGTCATCTTGCATGCGCATGACCGGGAAGCGGACCGTGACTTCTGTGCCCTCGCCGAGCTTCGATTTCAGACCGATTTCACCGCCATGCATTTCGACGATAGTCTTGACCATGGTGAGGCCAAGACCCGCGCCGCGCCGCCGCTCACCCAGCGAACGCCCCTCGAAGCGCTCGAACACGACCGCCTGATAATCGTCCGGGATGCCGGACCCCTGGTCGGCGACCGTGAAGCTGACCATGCTGTCGTTCATTTCACATTGCAGTCTCACCTGACTGCCGTCCTCCGAGAAGCTGATCGCGTTCGACAGGAGATTATACAGAACCTGGGTTACGCGCTTGCCGTCCGCCTGGAATTTCCCGGCTTCCGGCGAGACCGCAATATCGAGCGCGATCTTGCTCTTGCGCAACCGCTCACGCACCGACAGGGCGGCGGCCTCGACGATATCGGACGCCGTCACGGGACCAAGCTTCAGCGCGAACGCGCCGGCGTCGATCGTCGCCAGATCGAGCACGTCGTTAATGATCGCCAGCAGCGATGCACCGGACGCGCGGATATCGTCCAGATACTCTGACTGCTTTGCATTTAGCGGCCCGAAATGCTGGCCTGAAAGAAGGTCGGTGAAACCGATGATCGAGGTCAGCGGCGTGCGCAGCTCATAATTGATATGCGACAGGAACGAGGTCTTGAGCCGGTCGGCGGCTTCGAGCGCCTCGTTGCGTTCGAGGAGGGCCCGCTCCACGCGCTTCTCGTTCGTGATGTCTACAAAGGTGATCAACGTGCCGCCGTCCGGCAACGGCAGTCCGGCGGAGGCGATGACGCTGCCGTCGGGCCGGTCCATCTGCCACTGGAAAATATGCCTTTCCGCGCCGATGGCGGTGACCGCGTGCTTGACCACGATCCACGCCGCTTCGTCAGGATAGAGCACGCGCGCTGACTGGACGGTTTCGTCGATATGCGGCTGCTGTTCGAGCGCGCGCGCATTCAGCCGCCAGATCGAAGCAAAGGCCGAGTTGAACAGTTTCAGCCTTCCGTCCTGGCCGAACACGGCCACGCCTTCGCGCAAATTGTCGAGTGTCTCACGCTGTACCCGCACCAGCGCCTTGAGCTGGCTTTCCAGCGCGAGCCGCTCGGTCAGATTCTCGAACAGATAGGACACGCCGCCGTCGCTGCGGGTTTCGCCTACGACATGCAGCGAGCGTCCGTCGGGAAGATGCCACCATTCCTCGCGTACGCCCGGCTTACCGTAAGCCTCCAGCCGGCGCGCCTTCCAGACCTGATAGTCGGCCTCTTCCGGCAGGAGCCGCATCTGGCGCAGGCGATCGAGAAGCTCGGGCTCACGGGGACGTCCGGCCAGCCATTCGGACGGCAGCGCCCAGAGCTTGGCGAAAGCCGGGTTCGCATAAATCAGGCGCTGCTCCGCGTCGAACATGGCGACGGGAGTCACGATCCGGTCGAGCGCGCCGATCCGCGCGTCGCCGATTCCGGGCGATTCGATCTCCGGCCGGAGGAACGGGAGCACCATGCCGCCCGCGCCGCCCGCGGGCGAGGGCGCGACGATCGCTTCGCCGGCGTCGTTGCGCGGCGAGGATTCGATGCGGCGCTTCATCACCGCGCCATGGGTGACGGCGTGCGCACTGAGCGCGAGCGGATCGAATCCAGGCGGGGCGAGCCTCTGGGCGATCGCATCCTGCCCGCTCCGGCATCCTGCCTGCGCGACGAAGGCGCCGTTCACCCAGGACAGCGCCCCGTCGGAGCCTGCGATCCAGGCCGGAAATGGCGCGGCGTCGAGTAGCGCGCGATAGCGGAACGTTTCCGCCTGCAGCGTCATGTTCTGATCGAGAATGCGCGCAAGTTCGAGACGGTTGCCGGCCAGATCTCTTAGCTTGAACACCGGCGTGCCGCCCGCGGCGCGTCCGTCGGTCTCGATATGGTCGCCGAAGCGGGTGCGCAGCATGAGGTTGAACGGCTCGCCCCGCTGGCGCAGGGCTTCGATCCGCGCGCCGAGCTCCCTTGCGGCGTCGAGTTCGAGCCAGCTGGCCAAGCTGAGCAGCGTAACCGCCTCGCGCGGAATGTCGAGCCGGGCAGGCAAGGCGTCGCACAGAATACGCGCCTCGCCGTCGCCGTCCCAGTAGAGCGACAGAATCTGGTCGGCCGACAGGATCTCCTGCAGCGTCGCGTGGCTGTGGCGCAGACTGTCGGCCTCGGCGACTGCCTCGTTTCGGGCGGCGCGCGCCCGCTGGGTCGCGCGGATGAAAATGACGGTCGCGGCGGCGGCGACGGCGACAAGGCCGGCGATCATGCCCATAATCAGAAGGTGCCGCAGATCGACGCCGGCGACGCTGCGCCCGAAGGCGTCCTGCGCGCGTGCGGAAGCCTGCGCCACGAGGACGACCAAAAGGAACGCGCCCGCGAGCGTCGCGATCAGATGCGAAATCGCGCCCGTCCCCTCGCGGCCGCCCATCGCGTTCTCCACGAATTGCGTTTCAACTTAAGTCACGCGTGACGCGCGTGCGTCGCCGCCATCAGGTCGTGGGCGAGCGATGCCTGGGGCCATTACGAATCAGCCCTGAACGCGCCCCCATGGGAACACGTTGCACGACGGGATGGCAAGGCGTGAGGCGCGGGTGGTCAGTACCGATAATGGTCCGGCTTATAGGGACCCTCCTTGGCGACGCCGATATAGGCCGCCTGATCATCGCGCAGCTCGGTGAGCTTGACGCCGATCTTGCCGAGATGCAGCCGCGCGACCTTTTCGTCGAGATGCTTCGGCAGCGTATAGACCTTGTTCTCGTACGCCCCCTGGTTGCCGAACAGCTCGATCTGGGCGAGCGTCTGATTGGTGAAGGACGCGGACATGACGAAGGAGGGATGGCCCATCGCGTTGCCGAGATTCACAAGCCGCCCTTCCGACAGAAGAATAATCCGGTGGCCGTCCGGGAACTCGATCTCGTCGACCTGCGGCTTGATGTTGTCCCACTTCATGTTCTTGAGGCCGGCCACCTGAATCTCGTTATCGAAATGGCCGATATTGGCGACGATCGCCCGGTCCTTCATGGCCCGCATATGGTCGAGCGTGATGACGTCCTTGTTGCCCGTGGCGGTGACGAAAATGTCGGCGCGGGGGGCCGCATCGTCCATGGTCGTGACTTCGTAGCCCTCCATCGCCGCCTGCAACGCGCAGATCGGATCGACCTCGGACACCATCACGCGGCAGCCCGCGTTGCGCAAGCTCGCGGCCGAGCCCTTGCCGACATCGCCGAAGCCCGCGACCATCGCCACCTTGCCCGCCATCATCACATCGGTGCCGCGGCGGATGCCGTCGACGAGCGACTCGCGGCAGCCATAGAGATTGTCGAATTTCGATTTGGTGACGGCGTCGTTGACGTTGATCGCCGGGAAGAGCAGCTTGCCCTCCTTCTGCATGATGTAGAGCCGGTGAACGCCGGTCGTCGTCTCCTCTGAGACGCCCTTGATCGACTTCGCCACCTCGCCGAACCACCCTGACGGCTTCTCGGAAAGCGTCGTCCGGATCAGCGCGAAGAGGATTTCCTCCTCCTCCGATCCCGGCTGGTCGAGGAATGCCGTGTCGCCGCCTTCGGCGCGCACGCCCAAATGCACGAACAGGGTCGCGTCGCCGCCGTCGTCGAGGATCATGTTCGGCATGCCGCCGTCCGCCCACTCGAACAGCCGCCGCGTGTAGTCCCAGTAGTCGGTGAGCGATTCACCCTTGATGGCGAACACCGGGACACCGGCGGCGGCAATGGCGGCGGCGGCGTGGTCCTGCGTCGAATAGATGTTGCAGGAGACCCAGCGGATATCCGCGCCGAGCGCTTTCAGCGTCTCGATCAGGACGGCGGTCTGGATGGTCATATGCAGCGAGCCGGCGATACGCGCGCCCTTGAGCGGCTGCGAGGCCCCATATTCCTCGCGCACCGCCATCAGGCCCGGCATCTCAGTTTCGGCGATGGCGATTTCCTTCCGGCCCCAACCGGCCAGCCCGATATCCCTGACGATGTAATCGTTACCTTCGACGTGACGCTGCATGGTGCCTGTCCGTTCGGTTCATGGATGTTACTTCGTCATAGCTGAGGGCTGGGCTTAATGCAATAAACATATAAAGATTTGTTTATATCATAGTCAAGCGGTCAGTCTTCCTCGCCGAATCCCGATTCAACCAGAGCAATCAGCGCCTCCAGCGCGACGCCGGAGTTCTGGCCGTCGGACTCGATCAGGATCGACTGCCCCTGGCTCGCGCCCAGCATCATCAGCCCCATGATGGAATCGCCGCCGACGGTTTGGCCGTCCCGGGTCACCTTGATGTCGGCGGCGAATTTCGACGCCGTCTTCACAAACTGGGCCGACGCGCGCGCATGCAGCCCCTTGCGGTTCGGGATCACCACCTCGGCAAAGCAAAGGCCGCTGTTTTCGCCGTTTTCGCCGTCCTTGTTCATGTCGGGAGCTGTCACGGAAGCGTTCATCGCGCGGCAAGGATCTGGCTGGCGACGCTGATATATTTGCGCCCTGCCTCCTGCGCCTGAACTGTCGCCTCCCCGATATCGCCGGCATTGCGCACCGAGGCGAGCTTGATCAGCATCGGCAGGTTGATGCCGGCGATCACTTCGACCTTCGGCCGCTCCATCACGGACAGAGCCAGATTGGATGGCGTGCCGCCAAACATGTCGGTGAGGACGATAACGCCGTCGCCGGAATCGACCCGGCCCAGCGCTTCGAGAATATCGCGGCGACGCCGCTCCATGTCGTCCTCGGGCCCGATCGCGATCGATTCGAGCTGGGGCTGAGGGCCGACGACATGTTCGAGCGCCGCGCGGAATTCACCCGCCAGTGCACCATGCGCAACGATAATCATGCCGATCATGCGGCCCTGCTCGCCCCCGCAATGTCTCGACGGCGCCCCGGGCCGCTGCGGCGCTATCTTTGTCGATGCTCGGAACGGGACGCAAGCCCGATTGCCCATTCGATCGCCAGTGCGAGCTTAAGCGGCGCGGAGTTCTCGAAGGGGGCAAGCCGGAGCATCGGCAGGGTGGCGGCGCCAATCGTGATGCTCGCCGGCGGGTCGGGGGGCAAGCGATCGATTTCTTCATGCGAGGTCAGATCGACGATGAGCCGCAATTCGGCCCGTGGCAGGAACGTGACCCTAACGATGCCGATGCCCCGCACCTCGATCAGGCCCGCCAATGCGGGATGCGGCCGCGCCCAGACGGTCTTGGCCCGCGCATCGAGAAGGACCTGATCGTCAGCGACGAGGACGTTGCGCGGGTCGTGGCGGCTGAACCTGAGGGCAAGGTCCGACTTGCCCGCGCCGGAAGGTCCGCGCAGCAGCACCGCCTGCCCGTCGCGCGCGACGCAAGCGCCGTGAACGAGGGTTTCGTGCGATTGGACAGGCCGCGTCGCTGCGGACTCTTCCGTCACGCGGCCGGCAACCGGATGACGAGCCGCGCGCCGGCGATGCCGGACCGCGACCCCGCCACCGGCACGCGCCGCCCCGTTGGGCCGGCATTCCTGTTCTCGGCCCAGATTTTCCCGCCATGGGCAACGACGATCTGGCGCGAGATGTTGAGGCCGAGGCCGGAGTTCTGCCCAAAAGCTTCTTCGCCCGGACGATCGGTATAGAAGCGCTCGAAGATGCGTTCGAGATTGTCGGGCGCAATGCCCGGGCCCTCATCGTCGATCGTCACCTCGATCTCCTTGCCGAGACGCTGCAGGCCGACCTTCACCCGCCCTTCTTTCGGAGAGAAGGAAATCGCGTTGTCGAGCAGGTTGACCACGATCTGCCCCAGCCGGCTGTCATGGCCGACGACGCGCATCGACTCCCGATTCTGGTACGGCGCGATGACCAGTTCGACTTCCGGTGTGTCTTCACGATGGATGTCGTTGAAGATCGCGACCGTGTTGATCACGAGATCGACCATATCGACGGGGCGGGTATCGTCGCGCGCGAGCTCTGCGTCGAGGCGCGATGCATCCGAAATATCGCTGATCAGGCGGTCGAGGCGCCGCACGTCGTGCTGGATGATTTCGAGCAGGCGTGTCCGCGTCTCGTCATCCTTCGCCAGCGGCAATGTTTCCACCGCGCTTCTCAGCGACGTCAGCGGGTTCTTGATCTCGTGCGCGACGTCGGCGGCAAAACTCTCGATTGCGTCCATGCGGCGGTAAAGTGCGTTCGTCATGTCGCGCAGCGCGCCGGACAGATGGCCAATCTCGTCGGAACGGTCGGTATAGTCTGGGATCTCCTGCCGCCCCTTGACGCTGCGGCGCACATTGTCGGCCGCGGCCGAGAGGCGGCGCATGGGACCCGCGATCGTCTGCGCCAGCAGGAGCGAGAGCAGCAGCGTCACGCCGATGGCGACGGACGACACGCGCACGATGCCCCAGCGTTCGGCCGCGACGATGTCGTCGATGTCGCCCCCTTGAGTCGACAGCAGCATGACGCCAAGCACGGCCCGCATGCGCTGGATTGGCACCGCGACCGAGACGATCAGCTCGCCTTTCTCGTTGACCCTGACGAGCTGCATCGGCTGGCCGTTCAGCGCGACGCCGACTTCCGGATAGGCCTTGCCGTTTTCCGCACCGATCTCCTTGTAGACCGGGAGATCCTGGCGCCGCAGCCACATGCGGACATCGCCCCAGATGCGTTCGAATGCGTTTGGCTTCTGCTCGGGCGAGTCGAGATCGTAGGAAAGGATCTGGCCGCGCGTATAAAGCGTCTCGGAATCGAGCACGAGCGAACCATTCCGGTCGTAAATCCGGGCGCGCGTGCCGGTCGGCTTGACGAGCCGGCGCAGGATCGGCGCGGCCTGTTCCGGATTGATCGAAAATTCGAGCGGCGCGACATCGCTTGCGCCGAAACTGTCCCGGCTCGCCGCATCGGATTCGAGCAGCTTCTCGGCGTCCATGGCCACCCGATCCGTATCGAGACCGGCCTGCGCCGCGATTGCGCCCGCGATAATTTCGCCTTGGGTCAGGAGACTCTCGACCTTGGCGTCGATCAGCCCGGCACGGAACTGGTTGAGATAGAGAATGCCCGTGACGAGGATCACGAGGCCGATCGTGTTGAGCACGACGATGCGGCGAGTGAGGCTCGTGAAACGGTAATAACCGGTGATGCGGTCTGCGATGCGCAACAGCCGCATGAAGGGCTTGCGCGCGATCCTCGCGCCGGCCGCTACCCGCTCCCAGGACCGGTCCATCTCCACTGTCATTTGAGGATTCCGAGGCTCCCCGTTCTTCAACCGCAGGGGACATTATAGCATCGGCCGTATGGAAAAGGCCGAATTGGGGCTGCAACGCTTAGGCCGAAGGGCGTCAGGCGACCTTGGTTTGAAGGTTTTTTTAAGCGGATGCTGCCGTCACTCGGCCGCATCCGCGCTCGTTGTTTTAGGCAACCTTGCTTTTCGCCAATCACCGGGTGCAAGCACCTTGCTGGCGGCCAGGATTTCAACGCCTATGATTCGGCCCTTCGCATCCACATCGTAGCTGAACGGTCCCGCTTCTTCCGTCCTGGCAACCTCGCCCCGGCCAAGATAAATGTAGGCAGCGTCCGCTTCCGGATCATAGGTCATTTCGATCATGGCTTACGCCTCGCGCGTCTATCGAACGTCGCTGTTATAACTCGGATCTCGGCGTCGGTCTCGACGCAAACCACTCTCAAGACGCGACCACCGAACCCGGGGACCGGGCGATAACGCCGTTCCGCCCCCGTATATCGCGGCTCGGACTCAGTCCATTGCGGATGGCGCGCCGCCGCTTCTACCCACGCCAAATCGATTTCGCGCTCGCTGAGCCTGAGCCTCGCATGAACAGTCAGGACAAGAGTCTTCACGCCGAAGCTCCGTACCCCGCACCGAGGTAAGGGCAGCCATGCCCTCCGCATGAAAACGGCAGAACTTGGCTAAGTAGCCAGGTTCAATCCGCGTCCATCTTCAGCGCGGCGATGAAGGCATCCTGCGGGATGTCGACGCGCCCGAACGAGCGCATCTTCTTCTTGCCCGCCTTTTGCTTGTCGAGCAGCTTGCGTTTGCGGGTGATGTCGCCGCCATAGCATTTGGCGGTCACGTCCTTGCGCATGGCCGAGATGGTCTCGCGCGCGATCACCTTGCCGCCGATCGCGGCCTGGATCGGGATCTTGAACAAATGGCGCGGAATAAGGTCCTTCAGCTTCTCGACCATGCCGCGGCCGCGCGCTTCGGCGCGCGCGCGGTGGACGATGATCGAGAGCGCATCGACCGGCTCCTCGTTGACGAGCACGCTCATCTTGACGAGATCGCCCTCCTCGTAGCCGGTGATGTGATAGTCGAACGACGCGTAACCGCGCGTAACCGACTTTAGCCGGTCGTAGAAGTCGAATACGACCTCGTTAAGCGGCAGGTTGTAGACGACCATGGCGCGGCTGCCCGCATAGGTCAGATTGATCTGCCGCCCGCGCCGGTCCTCGCACAGTTTCAGCACCGCACCGAGATAGTCGTCCGGCACGAGAATGGACGCCTCGATCCACGGCTCCTCGATCCTGTCGATCTTCTGCGGGTCGGGCATGTCGGCCGGATTGTGCAGCTCGAGCATCGCGCCGTCGGTCAAATGGATGCGGTAGATCACGGACGGCGCGGTCGCGATCAGGTCGAGATTGAACTCGCGCACAAGCCGCTCACGGATGATTTCGAGGTGCAAGAGGCCGAGGAAGCCGCAGCGGAAGCCGAAGCCGAGCGCCGCCGAGGTTTCCATCTCATAAGAGAAGCTCGCGTCGTTCAGGCGCAGCTTGCCCATGGCCTCGCGGAAATCCTCGAAATCCGAGGCATCGACCGGGAACAGGCCGCAGAACACGACCTGCTGCGCCGGCTTGAAACCGCCCAGCGCCGCGAGCGCGGGGCGCTTCTCGTCGATCACCGTATCGCCGACGCGCGTATCGGCCACCTGTTTGATGGCAGCGGTGAAGAAGCCGATCTCGCCGGCGCCGAGCGATTCGCGCATTTCCTGCTTCGGCCGGAAGATGCCGACGCGGTCGACAAGATGCGTCGTGTCGGTCGACATAAGCTTGACGCGCATGCCGCGCCTCAGAACGCCGTCGACGATCCGTACCAGGACGACCACGCCGAGATAGGGGTCGTACCATGAGTCGACCAGCAGCGCCTTCAGCGGCGCTGAGCCGTCCCCCTTGGGCGCGGGCAGGCGGGTAACAATCGCCTCCAGCACCTCGTCGACGCCGAGCCCCGTCTTGGCGGAAATCTCGACCGCGTTGGAGGCGTCGAGCCCGATCACGTCTTCAATCTGCTGTTTCACCTGGGCCGGTTCGGCTGCGGGCAGATCGATCTTGTTCAGGACCGGCACGACTTCGTGATTGTTGTCGAGCGCCTGATAGACATTGGCGAGCGTCTGCGCCTCCACCCCTTGCGTCGCATCGACCACGAGCAGGGACCCCTCGCACGCAGCAAGGCTCCGGTTCACCTCATAGGCGAAATCGACGTGCCCGGGCGTGTCGATCAGATTCAGCTCATAGAGCTGGCCGTCCGCCGCGCGGTAATCGAGCCGCACTGTCTGCGCCTTGATCGTGATTCCGCGCTCGCGCTCGATGTCCATGGAATCGAGCACCTGCTCCTTCATCTCCCTGATCGTTAGGCCGCCGCACAACTGGATGAGGCGATCCGCCAGCGTCGACTTGCCGTGGTCGATATGGGCGATGATGGAAAAGTTGCGGATATGGGAAAGTGGCGTTGCGCCCTGCGTCATGCCGGGCTTGTAGCAGGGGAATGGCTGTCGTCAAACAGCGCCGATGAGGTTCAAGAGCACACCAAATAACCGGGGCCAAAGCAAGCTCCGGCCCCGGTCCAAGCGGATGCTATTTGGCAGGCGCCATTGCCTTCGTGGCTCCCGCCATCGCCGCGGCGCAGGCTTCCATGTCCTTCGCCGCTAGAGCCTTCTCGGCGCGCATCAGCTCGGACATCGCCTTGCTCTTTGCGTCGCCCTCGGCCATCGGGGCGGCCTTACTCTGCATCAGCTTGATGTCGTCCTCGGTGCATTTCGGTGGATCGGCCGCTTTGTCGTCCTGCCCCAAGACGGGCGTCGCTGCGATACCCATGGCGAGGATTGCCGTGGTCACCAGGGTGACTGCGCTGTACCTCATATCTTCTCTCCCTTGGTCGTTCGGTTTAGCGAAACGCTCAGGAAACCAACATTTGGGAAGCCTGCTCCACGCAAGGCGGAGCTCGCTATTCATCACCAGAAAGTAGGGACCGGCTTGCTGGCCGATCCCTACGGGTCGGCGAATTACTTCGCAGGCGCCATCGCGGCTTCTGCGGAGCGGATATGGCTGGTGCAGGTTGCGCGATCCCGCGCCTGCCAAGCAGTCTCGGCACGCACCAGATCGGACATGGCCTTGCTCTTCTTGTCGCCCTCTGCCATCGGGGCAGCCTTGCTCTTCATCAGCGCAATATCCGATGGCGTGCAGGCCGCCTTGTCGGCCGGCGCGGCATCCTGCGCAATCGTGGGCGTCGCACCGACAGTCAAGGCGATTATGGCCGCCGCCGCAAACATCTTCTTCGGCATGGTTTCTCTCCCTTGTTGTTGTCGTTCGAGCGAAGCGCTCCCATAGGCAACGTCCTAAGACGCAAACCGATCCCGCCAAAATTCCTGCGGAACGGACTCCTTACAAAAGACGTTTTGTGCGGATGTTTGTGGCCTATCTCTCAAAGCAACCGGAGTAACCTAATGGTTAAGAAAACATTTTTGGCGATCGCGGCTGCGGCCTTTCTGTTCGGCGGCGCGGCGACCGTTACTCCCAGTTCCGCCGAGGCGTGCTGGAAGAAGGATCGTGGCCATCATTCGAAGGTCATGGGCTGGAAGGCGCGTAAAGGCGGCGGCGGCTGGATGTCGAGCTGGCGCGAGAAGCGGGCCGAGCGCAAAGCACAGCGTGCCGAGAAGCGCGCTGCTCGCAAGGGCAATCGGATGGGCTGGTTCTCGCGCATGCGGGCCAAGAAGGCTTAGCATTGTCGCAAGAATGCTATGAAAGGCAGGCCTCCGGGCCTGCCTTTTTTTGTTGACCGGATTGTCGCCATCACAGTCGCGTCATCCGCGCGATCGTGTCTTCCGCCAGCATCTTCGCTCACACAGGTTCAGCCCGCCAACAACGGGGCGCAGGGCCTCCAAACCAGGGAGCGCAGGGGATGACGGATAAGGCAAAATCCCGCGTGCTCATATTGGCCGCGTTGGGACTCGTCGCCCTGATTGCCGCCTGGGCGCTGCTCCCCGTCGAGGACTGGCTGAATCGTTTTCAAAGCTTCGTGACCAGCCTCGGTCTCTGGGGCTATCTCCTGTTCGGCGCGGTCTACGTGCTTGGCACGGTGCTGCTCGCGCCGGGCCTTGCCCTGACGATCGCTGCCGCGCTCGCTTTCGGCCTCTGGGCTTTGCCGCTGGTCATTGTCGCGGCGACGCTTGGCGCAACCGCTGCCTTCCTGATCGCGCGCTATCTCGCGCGGGGCGCGGTCGAGCGCATGGTCGAGGGCCGCCCGACGCTCAAGGCGGTGGAACGCGCAATCGCCGAGGAAGGCGGCAAGATCGTCCTGCTAATGCGCCTTAGCCCGCTCGTTCCCTTCAATCTCCAAAATTATGTTTTCGGCGTCACCGGCGTCGGCTTCTGGCCCTATGTCGCCGCAACGCTCGTCGGCATCATTCCGGGCGCGACGGCCTATGTGCTGCTGGGCGCGGCGGGGCAAGCGGCGGGCGACAAGGAATATGGCTGGCCGTTTTGGGTCTTGCTCGGCGTCGGCATCGTCGCGACCATTGTAGTCACAGTCATCGTGACAAGGAAGGCGCGCGCGAAGCTGGCGGCGGCGGGGGTGGGCAAGGACTGAGAACCGGGCCGGGATAATCCAATTGTGTCATTGCCGTCCCCGGCGATCCATACACCGCACGTTTCGTCTCAGGCAACGACAACCGTGACTATGGATGCCCGGAAGAAGTTAGGGCACGACACCGGTTGCGTGGCTGGCGCCAAATGCGCGCAGCTTCACGACGATTTCGTCGGGCCCCAAATCTCCTCAAGCTGCTGGGCGCGGCCGCAGGACCATTTATAATACTTATATTTCAATGCGTTAGTCTTGTAGTAGTTCTGGTGATAATCCTCCGCCGGATAAAACGGCTTGGCCGGCAGGATCTCGGTCACGACATCCTTCCTGAGTTCGCCTTCGACCTCTTCCTTCGACTTCTCCGCTGCTCCCCGCTGTCCCTCCGTCGCGAAGATCGCCGCGCGATAGGACGCGCCCTTGTCGCAGAACTGACCCTCCGCATCGAACGGATCGACATTGCGCCAGAAAATGTCGAGCAGCTGCGCGTAAGTGACCTGGGCTGGATCGTAGTGCACACGGACAGCCTCGTAATGTCCGGTCTTGTTGGAGCCAACCTGGCTGTATGTCGGGTTGGGGACCTCGCCGCCCGTATAGCCTGACGCGACCTCCGTCACGCCCTTCACCTTCTCGAGTGCCTCCTCCACGCACCAGAAGCACCCGCCCGCGAAAATCGCCGTGTCGAGCTTTGGCTCGGCTTGCGATCCGCCGCTGGTACTCACGGCAACAGCTAGGGCGAGGAGCGTGGCGAATAGCGTGGTGATGCGTCTGGGCGACATGGTTCGGATCCTGTGTTGAATTACGGGTCATGCCACGCCGGATGCGTGCGCAGAATTCAGGAGCCCGTGATCGCTAGTGTGTTGTGGCAGCGTTCGGCAGGGGATGCTTGCCGATCGCTGCTCGCGCTTCTAGCTTCGCGGCCATGCAGAGCCTGAGTAAACCACGCGCCGAGATGCGCCGCCGCTATGACGTGGTCGTCATTGGCTCGGGCTACGGCGGCTCGATCGCGGCGGCGCGGCTGTCCGCGGCGGGGAAGTCCGTATGCGTCATCGAGCGCGGCCGCGAGATCCCGACCGGATCGTTTCCGAGCCGCCTGCCAGACATGAAGCGCGCTCTGCAGACGCGCGGGGCCAAGCTATCGGCGGGCGATCCGGCCGCGCTGTTCGATTTCCGGATGGGGCGGGACATGCACGTGCTTGTCGGGTGCGGCCTCGGCGGGGGCAGCCTCGTCAACGCAGGCGTCGCGCTCCGGCCCGACGCCCGGGTGTTTGCCGACCGCGCATGGCCGGAGGAGATCGCAACGGACGGATTGCTGGATGAAGGCTTCGCCCGCGCGCGCGCCTTGCTGCGTCCAGCGCGGGATGAGCGCGCCGCGGAAATGACCAAGTTCAAGGCGCTCGCGGCCGCGACATGCGCGCTGCAGCAGCCGCCGGAAGCCGCCCCGGTCGTCGTGAGTTTCGAGGATCAGATCAATCCGGCGGGCGTGTTTCAGCCCGCCTGCATCCGCTGCGGCGACTGCTGTTCGGGCTGCAATGTTGGATCGAAGAACACGCTGCCGCTGACCTATCTGCCGCTCGCCGCCGCACAAGGCGCGGAGATTTTCACCGAACTTTCGGTGAGCTATGTCGAGAAGGCGGAGCGCTGCTGGCGCATCCTGTTCACGCCGACGGGCAGCAGAGAAGATGATCTGCATACGGTCGAGGCGGACGAAGTGATTCTCGGCGCGGGCGCGCTGGGTTCGACCGAAATTCTCCTGCGATCGCGCGAGGACGGACTGAAGCTGTCGCCGGAACTCGGTACGCGCTTCTCCGCCAATGGCGACATCATCGCCTTCATTCTTGGCGGGTCGCGGCGCGCCAACGCGATCGGCGTCGGCTATCCGAAGAAATGGGAAGGCGACGAAATCGGCGCGTGCGTTTCGGGCCAGACGCGTCTTGGCTGGGAGGAGGGACCGCTGCATGAGGCGATGATCGTACAGGAAGGCGTCATGCCGTCCGCGCTCGCACCACTGCTGCCGGTATTTTTCCTGGCGGGCGGCCGGATTCTCGGTGCCGCTCAGAGCCTGATCAAGGGCGTATACGAAGGACCGCTCTCAACGATGCGCACCTATTTCGTCGTCAGCCACGACGATGCGGCAGGTCGCATCGTTCTGGAGAACGGCCGCGCATCGCTGCAATGGCCGGGCGCCGAGGACGAACCCGTGTATGCGCGCGTCGACGCCGCACTGCAGCACATCGCTCACGCAGAGGGCGCGCGCTACATCAAGAATCCGCTGGCCGCGACGGGCGCAAAACCAGCGACCGCCCACCCGCTTGGCGGTTGCCCGATGGGGCGCGATTCCGACAAGGGTGTCGTCGATCATGCGGGCCGCGTCTTCGACGGCGAGGGCGGTGTGCACGAGGGGCTTTACGTCCTCGACGGAGCGGCGATTCCGCGCTCGATCGGCGTCAACCCGTTGCTGACGATCTCCGCGCTCGCCGAGCGGGCGATGATCTTGCGGATTGGGTTAAGCGCCGGACGGCGTCGCGAGGCGACCGAAGCGATTGCCTAAGAGTTTGGCTTTCAAGCAGAATTTTTCCCTTATCGCGTCTTTGGCCCTCCGTCGACGGAAAATGTTCGCGTGAACGGCCAATGAATATTGCTCTCAGGATCGGTTCAGAGCCGCTATTCTAGAAAGGCGCATCACGGCCGTGCGGGGTGGACCCAAGGGCCGGAGTAAACCGACAGGAGAAAAGTTCCATGTTGAAGACTTCGCTGCTCTCGCTTGCTGCCGCCGGCCTGTTGATGACCGGCTTCACGGCCCTTCCCTCGGCACCCGCCGAAGCGGGTTACTACGACGTAGGTTACGGCGGTCACGGCTATCGCCGTCATTACCGCAAGAGGCATTACAACCGCGAGTGCCACTTCGAGTATCGTGACGTGAAGATCCGGTATTACGACGAACATTGCTACTGCTACAAACACAAGTACATCCAGAAGAAGGTGAAGGTCTGCCACTAGGCGCTTGACCTAGCGCCGGCCGGGCTCCTTCCGGCCTGCGCGGCGAAACTGCCGCTTGCCGCTCATGGCGAGCGGCAGTTTTTGTTTGTGTACTGTCTATTTTTGGAAGAGGACGAGTTTAAGAGCGCAGCTCCGCACCGGTCGCCTTGTGCACCGCGCCCACGATCTTCGCCGACACCGCCTCGATCTCGGAATCCGTCAGCGTCCTGTCACGCGGCTGCAACGTGACTTCCAGCCCAAGCGACTTCTTGCCCTCCGGCACGCCCTTCCCCTCGAACAGGTCGAAAATGTCGACCCTTGCGATCAGAGTTTTGTCCGCGCCCTGCGCGGCCCGCATCACGTCGCCCGCCAAAATGTCGCGGTCGACGAGAAACGCGAAGTCGCGGCGGAGCGCAAGCAGGTCCACAGCATCGAGCGCCGGGCGCGTTGAGCGCCCACGCCTTTGCCGGGGCAAGGCATCAAGATCGATTTCGAACGCCGTGACCGGGCCATCGAGCCCGAGCGCTCCGGCCGTCACCGGATGCAGCGCGCCGAAATGGCCAAGCACCGTTTTGGGCCCCTGCCGGATGGTCGCGGAACGCCCGGGATGGAACCAGGCCGGGGCCTCGCCCGCGATCTGGACCGCGTTCGCGCCGAGGCCGAGCGCAGCGAGCAGCGCCAGCGCATCGGCTTTCGCATCATGCATGTCGACCGGCTTGGCGGACCCGCGCCAATGCCGGCCCGATCCGGCAAGACCCGCCGTGCCGAAACG
>JBKJVQ010000136.1:0-4139 GCA_046717125.1 Methyloligellaceae bacterium | reverse complement strand
GAGGGCACCTTGGACATGATCATTGCATCTGCCACTGGACGAAAGTACCGACCCCGACGCCCAAATTCGGATTTGACCCTATCGGCGGCTACGGGCAAGGGCGCTAGCGTTCCCTCGTATCTATCCAGCTTTGCGCTTGTCCTTCAGTCTGTACTCTGCGCACCACTCAGATTTCAACAGAGCTGAATTCAACGGTTCCTCTTGAACTTTCGCCCACCGGCTCGCTCAGCCGTTCGGCCGCACGGCCCTCGCTCACCATCGTCCTTAGAATCGTCCTAGCGGTCGACTGCGGGCTGATGACGTCGCGCAGATCTACTGTTGTCGAAGCTGAACCTGACGTAACGGTGATTACGCCGCCTTCGATACGGAACGAGGCGATGAACCGCTTGCCTTCCACGTTCAACGTAACTCGACCCTCGGACATCGGAGCGTTCATTGCAGCCACCCCCCTTTGGATAGCGCCAGGTTGCTCGCCGCCGCAGCCCCATGCTTTGCATCCGTTTCGGATTAACGCGCGACTTTCACCCGAAGCGACGGATCTCTGCGTATAGGTTGCACGTTGGTTGCAGTGACAGCCTGCTGCTGCTTCCGCAGCTCGCGTCGAATGCGCGCAAACGTCTTACGCAGATCAGTCTCCACGCTTTTCGTGTACCGGAACGAAGGGTCGAGAATGGATTTCATGTCAGGTCCGATGGGTTGTGACGTACGAAGTTTTTTCGGACGCCTTGCCTCCATCGATATGCAAGACGTGTACCACGGCGCGGGATATGAACGTCGTCAGATACTTCGGCGATTCGCGATTTAGAGCTCGCGTCGTGACGTCAAATTGCTTGACGTTCCGCTTCACCGTTGTCACCCGTTTATCTGTATCGGACATGTCGTCCGAGCGCGTCACCGACGAAAGGTGTTCGGTCATGTAGTTGCAGACCGCCCAGAGAACACTCCCCGGGCGGAAGTTCCCGCGTCTAGGCGCACTACCGACGAGCTGCCGTGTGCCGCCAGGTATTGAGAGCTGTCAGACACAATACGACCCAGGCGAAACCTTCTGCAAAGGCGGCCAAGACGTCGCTCAAGTAATGAACGCCCAGGTACATACGGCTCAATGCAACCGATACGACCATCAAGAGGGCGAGCAGCGCAATCGCCACGCGCCAGCGCCAATCCGTTATATGCGCGACCACATACGCCGTCAGCAGCCCGTAGAAGAGGGTCGCTCCCGCCACATGACCGCTGGGGAAGCTGTAGGTTGTCAAGACGAGCAACGGATCGTCGAAGTGCGGACGGGTGCGTTGAAACGCGTGCTTCATCATCACGTTCAGAAGCATGCCTACGGGCACAACGATTATCGCGGCTGCCAGCCAGTACCAATCCCTTTTCCACAGCAGATAGAGGGACATCAGGGCTGTGAAGGTAACGAGGGCAGTCGGGCCGTGCACGTGCGTTATGACCAGCATCAATTTGGTAATTTCCGGCGTGGCATGGTCGTGCAGCCAGTGCGCCACCAGCACGTCTACGAGGGTAAGCGGATCGCCAGTCACCACATCCTCGGCGATACCGCCAAAGAGCCAGCTCGCGCCGATGAACATGAGCGCCGAGATGGTCAGCTGAAGTCCCATCGCGCTCTCGCGAGAGAAGCGCGCTCGCACAAAACCGATTTGCCGTTCGAACTTCTTGCGCCAAGCTTCTATGCGAGGGTTGGTACGCCGGTTCGGCAACATCCGTGTGATCGCTCTCCTTAGGATTGGGTAAGCCTATTGCCGTCGGGAAGATAAATCGACGCGACAACGATCCCTCTGACCTCCGTTTCGAGGTAGCGGCCCTGTCTATCCAATTCGTCGCCGGGCAGATCCCGGCGGCGCTCGTAAGGGGTCTCGCCCTTTGCCAGCACCGCGACACCATGGTGCGATTTCTGGCCGTGCCAAACTGCGCCGTACCCCGCTTCGTCGATCGCGCGCGCCGCGAATTTCGAGTCGTCGGTTTTCAGTTCTTGCCTGCTCACTTCCTCCTGGCGGGCTTTTTTTTCTACTCGTCGAACGGCGGTGAGGTTGGATTGGCGTTGAACGCCTCGACCTCGATGGCGCAGCGGCCGTTGCTCTGCAGGCTCAGCGTTCCTGCCCCGCGATTGATGATCGCGACGGCGACCGAGATCGAGTTTCCGACGGGCACGGGCACGACGTTGGAACTCCATTGAAGGAGCTCGTCCCCGGTGGGGTTGATCAGCATTTCGGTGCTGACGATGCTCGTGAAAGGCCCGCCGTTCAAGCTCAGGTAGAGCGCCAAGCCAACGGCGCTACCAGTGAGGTTCGCGGATACCGTCCCTCTTGCGCGCAGCTGCTGCGGATAGTTGAGGGCAGGCAGCGCGCTCGCCTGTGTCTGGCAGACCCTGATGAGCTGGCCCGGGAGAAGGCTGGTGCCCGGGCCCGTGCCCTCCTGCAAGGTGACGACCTTCGGCGTGAGCGCGATGCCCAGGCGGTTCATGAACAATGCCATCTGGGCGCGGCTGACGTTGTTCAAAGGGCAATAGCCGGTCGCCGTGCAGCCGGTCGTGATGCCGCGGTTTTTGAGCCATTGCACTGCAGGGCAGTACGAGTCCGTCGTAAAGACATCGGTGAAAACGCTGCATTGCTGCGCCAGCGCAGTATTCGCACCGCTGCCGAGAATGATCACCGCAGCTGCCGCCGCGAGGATGCCGCCACCCGTACGTTTCATCTCGTCGTCTCCCGATTGGGCTCCGCCACGAGCCCCTTACTGGGCCGAATCGAGGAACCAGTTCTTGTTCACGATATCGCCCGGCTGTGCCTGAGCGCAGTTGATCAGCGTATTCGGAGTACCCGGGCGCATGCATCGCAACGTCGGATAGTTCGCCGCATGATTGACCATCCATTCCCATTCGATCTGGCACGTCGTGGTGGCGCAGGTGCGCTGGCAGGTCGTCGCCGGCGGGACCGGGCTGCAACCCGCCACGCCCGCGGGCACCCAGAACGGCGTTCCTTGTTCGATAGCGACGAACGGACCCTCCTTGGCCGACCGCATGCCGGACTGCCAATCGCACCTGGCGCCGGGTGCGCAGCTTCCGAACGGCTCGCGGAACAAGAGATCCACGCCAATGAACAGGCCCGAGCTCGCGATGCAGCTGTACGGCTGGACGCCGTTTGCCGGCTGCGGCGGATTGACCAAGAAATTGAGATCGATCCACCGCTCCTCGCCGGCGGGGAGTCCTCCGGGAAGGAACTGGTCCATGTTGTACACGGTTGCGGGGCATGGGATCACGAACCCGCCGGACCGATTGCAGTGTTGTCCTTCATACGCCGACGGATTGGCCGGATCGAACGGCGGCAACGTCCGATTCGCGTTCGAGCATTGCCACGGCACGACGGTCATCTGGAAGCATCCGGGCGGCGGGGGCGAGGGCGTGGGAACGGGACAGCTGCTCGTTAGCGGAAACGTCCTCACGTTCTTGACTTTGACGCAGAGCCCGAAAAGGTCGCCGGAATGGCAGCTGCCTTTCTCGCCGGGAGGCGGTATCAGCGGCCGAATTGCTTCCTGATAGCCGACCATGTCGAGCACGAGCAACTCATCGGCGCCTGGCGGTACGACACCCCGCGTGCGGCACCGTGAGAAATGGGTGATCGGCCCGCTCACCCGGCCGCCGTTGGAAGTGGTCGTAATGGGCGTCCAAGTCACGCCATCGTCGCTGACCTCGATGACGGCGACCTGGCCAGCGGACAGGGGCGGAGCGGGCAAGTCGACCGTGGCGGGAGTCGAGAACTTCGTGCCTGCTGGCCCGAAGGTGTAAACGTGAAACACCGAAGGATCGCTCGGGTCGCCCGTGCGATCGAGCATCGTGATCGCGACCGGTGCGGACAGCGCGCCAGCCGGGACCGTCAACGTGGGATTGAGCACGCCATCCGCCGCGGCAACCACACATCCGCCGGGGCCGCACGGCGTTGGAGATGTCGGGTTGGCATTGACGGCCTCGACCTCGACGGCGCAGCGTCCGTTGTTCTGCAGGTTCAGCGTGCCTGCCCCACGGTTGACGATTGCGAGGGCGACCGAGATCGAATTTCCGGGGGCCACAGGCACGACGTTCGAGCTCCACTGGAGCAGCTCGTCCCCGGTGGGGTTGATCAGCATTTCGG
>JBKJVQ010000135.1:0-2853 GCA_046717125.1 Methyloligellaceae bacterium | reverse complement strand
ATGGATTACAGTGACGGCGAGGACTTCAACGGCACGCTGTTGCGCATTGCCGCGGTGCTGGCCGGGGCGATGGTGGCGGCGGGAGCGGTGCTTTCGGTGCTTGCGCTGCGGCGCCGACTCCGAGTGCGGCGAGCTGCCGCGCTGCACTGACATCGGCCCGCCCTGAAGGCGCTCGCTTGATCGTCAACCCTCTCGATTGCTTCTGGACTCTCGCGGGCTCTGCGTCACGCGCCTGCGTGGAACGGCCGCCCGAGCGATGCCGGCGCATTCAATCGGATCGTGGCCGCGTCGCGCGAAATAATCGCCAGTACGACGATCGTCGCCAGATACGGCAGCATCGACAGGAACTGCGACGGGACATCGATGCCGAGCGCCTGCGCCTGGAATTGCGCGAGCGTCACGCCACCGAACAGGTATGCGCCGGCCAGCACTCGCCAGGGTCTCCAGGTTGCGAACACGACGAGCGCGAGCGCAATCCAGCCACGTCCCGCCGTCATTCCCTCCACCCACAGCGGCGTGTACGCGACGGCGAGATAGGCGCCAGCGAGACCTGAGCACGCACCGCCGAACAGCACGGCGGCGTAGCGGACGGCGACAACCGGGAACCCGATCGCATGCGCGGACTGCGGGGACTCGCCGATCGCGCGCAGGGCGAGTCCCGCGCGCGTGCGGTAGAGAAAAGCCTGCACGACGCAGAACAGCAGCAGCGACACGTACACAAGCGGATTGTGCGCGAACAGCAGCTTGCCGATCACCGGCAAATCGGAAAGGCCCGGCAGAGACAGCGGCGGGATGCCCTCGATAACGACCGAAACGAACGCAAGACCTGCGAACGCCGAAAGGCCGAGGCCGAACAGAGAAAGCGCGAGCCCTGAGGCCACCTGGTTCGCCATCAGCGTGAGCGTGAGGCCGGCGAATATCAGCGACACGATGGCCCCGGCGATCATGCCGGCACACACCCCAAGCCATGGCGACTGGGTCGTTGCAGCAACGGCGAATGCCGACACGGCGCCGACCAGCATCATCCCTTCGACACCCAGATTGAGCACGCCCGACTTCTCGGTCACAAGCTCCCCAAGCGCCGCGAACACCAGCGGCGTTCCCGCAGCGAGCGTCAGCGTGACGAGCTGCGTGAATTGATCCATCAAGCAACGCCGGGGCGGCGGTTCAATCCCGGCGTTGCGCGGACGCGGCTCGCCACGCGCAAGCGGAAATTGATGAAGACGTCGGCCGCGAGCAGGAAGAACAGCAGCGTGCCCTGGAACAAACCGGTGACGGCGGAAGGTAGCGCGAGGTTGAGCTGGGCGGATTCGCCGCCCAGATAGAGCAGCGACATCAGCAGGCTTGCGAACAGGATGCCCACAGGGTGCAGCCGGCCGACAAACGCCACGATGATCGCGGCGAACCCGTAGCCGGGCGATAGCGTCGGGAACAGCTGCCCGACCGGCCCGGCCGCCTCGCCGACGCCGGCAATGCCTGCGCAGGCGCCGCCGGCCAGCATCGACAGCCAGATCGTGCGTTTCGCCGAAATCCCGGCGTAGTTTGCGGCGGCGGGGGCGAGGCCCGCGACGCGCATCTGGAACCCGATCAGGCTTCGCTGCATGAACACGTAGCCGCCTGCGATGACGGCGAGCGCGACGAAAAGCCCCGCGTTCACCCGCAAATCTTCGACCAGCACAGGCAGCAGCGCGGCGTCGTGGAACAGCTTCGATTGCGGGAAGTTGAAGCCTTCCGGATCTCGCCAAGGACCATGCACGAGCCACGACAGCAGGGAGGTCGCGACGTAGACGAGCATCAGCGACACGAGGATCTCGTTGGCGTTGAAGCGCGTCCGCAGCCAGGCGGGAATCGCTCCCCACGCCATGCCGCCAAACGCACCGGCGACGATCATCGCGGGCAGCAGCAGCGGCGAGCTACTTGTGTCGAACGCGAGCGCCAACCCTCCACCCGCGACAGCGCCCAGCAGCAACTGCCCCTCGGCACCGATGTTCCAGACGTTCGCGCGGTAACCGACGGCCAGCCCGGTTGCGATCAGCATCAACGGGCTCGCCTTCAGTAGCAGCTCGGAAATGCCGTACGCGGTGTCGACCGGCTTGATGAAGAATGCGTGAAACGCCGCGATCGGATCCTTCCCCATCGCCGTGAACAAGACGAAGCCGACGATCAGCGTTGCGAGCGCGGCAATGAGCGGCGAGAGCAGCCCCGCGATGCGCGAAGGCTCGGGACGCGCTTCGAGTCGCACGCGCATGCGCGAGGTCAATGAACGACGCGATCCGCGCGTGCAGCGAGCGCTGGCGGGATCGTGATACCCAGTGCCTTGGCGGTCCTGGCATTGACAACGAGCTCGAACCGGTTTGGCCGCTCGACGGCGAGGTCTCCCGGCTTGTCACCTTTCAGGATTCGATCCACGTAGACGGCGGCGCGTTGGTAAAACTCGTCGAAGTTCGCTCCGTAGGAGAGGAGTGCGCCGGCGTCCGCATAGTTTGCAAAGCCGCTCACGGTCGGCAGACGGCGCTCGATGGCGAGACGCGCAATCCGCGCCGCTTGGGTGCCGAACATGGGGTCGCCCATCACCAGCAGTGCACCGGGCCGACCTTTGGCGATCATGTCGAATGCACCGGCCAGCGCCTCGGGTCGCCCGGCCTCGACGACCTGAAGCTCGATGCCGAGCCTGGCCGCCGCGGCCTTGGCTTCCTTGAGCTGTTGCGTGCCGAACACCGTATTGGTTGGATTCCAAAGCGCACCGACGCGGGTCACGCCCGGCAACACCTCGCGCAGCAATTCGAGCTGTTTGCCGACCACGTCGACGCTGGCGCCCGAAGTGCCGGTGATGTTGCCGCCGGGTCGCGCGAG
>JBKJVQ010000134.1:0-28102 GCA_046717125.1 Methyloligellaceae bacterium | reverse complement strand
GCAGCCCGCGCCGCGCATGACGAATGCCCCGATGGCGAACAGGGCGAGGAACCAGAGATTTGGCCAGCGCGCTTCCTCTGCGCCGGTGGCGAGTGCAGTCGACCACCAGCAGGGCAGGAGCAGCAGCCAGACGCCCGCCGGCCGATCCGCGCGGATCAGCCTGAGCCAGGGACGCATAGACGGCGGCGCCCAGCGGTCGACCCAGTTGCGGGGCGCGGCGTCGGCGATGGCGTGATCGGAGGACATGAGCGAGGCTAGCGCGTATTTTCCCGGAAGGAAGCCGGCCAATTAGCGCAGTCATCAACACCGGGTGGGGTGGCACGAAACAAAACTCCGTGCCAAAGCGTGGTCATGTCGCCACCACGTCTCTTCATCGATCAACCGCTTGCGGCAGACGCGTCCATCGCGCCCGACGCGGCGCAGGCGCATTATTTGCTGAATGTGCTGCGCATGCGGGGTGGCGACGATGTGCTCGTGTTTAACGGGCGGGATGGAGAGTGGCGCACGAGGATCGCCGAGCCGAAGAAGAAAGGCTGCGTCCTTATGGCGGAAACGCAGACGCGGCCGCAGTTATCCGGCCCTGACATCGACTATCTGTATGCGCCGATCAAGCGATCGCGTCTCGACTACATGGCGCAGAAGGCGACGGAGATGGGCGTCGCCTCGCTGCGGCCCGTCATCACGACGCGGACCAACGCCGAACGGGTCAATCTCGACCGCCTGCGCGCCAATGCGATCGAGGCGGCAGAGCAGTGCGGCGTGCTGCGCGTGCCCGAAGTCCGGCCGCCTCTGGCTTTGCGCGATGCGCTGGAAACGATCGACGAGGGTCGGTGCCTGATCTTCTGCGACGAGGCTGCGTCCATCGCCTCGCCCCTCGATGCGCTGGCGGGTATTGGTGAGGCGACGTTCGCGGTCCTGATCGGCCCGGAGGGCGGTTTCGCGCCGGATGAGCGTCAAATTCTGCTTGCGCGTCCCCGCGTCACGTCGATCTCCCTGGGCCCTCGCATCATGCGCTCCGACACGGCCGCAATCGCCGCACTCGCGCTCATCAACGCCGCGTTGGGGGACTGGCGCTAGCGTGTTGACGACAGCGTGAACGGAACCGTCCACCTTCTCTTGCGCGTTTCCGACCGGCTCGCCATAAGAATTGGCTCTATCCGAAAGCCCACATGTCGACACGTGAGAACACGCCTGCCCTGCCGCAAATCGAGTCGCGCGATGCGCTGGTCGAATACATCGCGCAGGGCGAAAAGCCCAAGGCGGACTGGCGCATCGGCATCGAGCACGAGAAATTCGGGTTTTACACGGATGATTTCCGGCCGGTTCCCTATGCGGGCGAGCGCGGCGTCCGGGCGCTGCTCATGGGGTTGGCGGAAGCATATCCCTGGGATCCGATCTTTGAGGGCGAGAACGTCATCGCACTGAAGCAGCGCGGTTGTTCGCGCGGCGGGTCGATCAGTCTCGAACCCGGCGGCCAATTCGAGTTGTCCGGCGCGCCAGTCGAAAACGTCAACGAGACCTGCTCCGAGGTGCATGCCCATCTCGCTCAGGTGCGGGATGTCGGTGAAAGGCTCGGCATCGGTTTCCTCGGCGTCGGCTTCTCGCCGAAATGGACGCTGGCGGAGACGCCCGTCATGCCGAAGGGCCGTTACGACATCATGGCGGGCTACATGCCGAAGGGCGGCAGCCACGGCCTCGACATGATGTTTCGAACGTCAACCGTGCAGGTGAATCTCGACTTTTCCGACGAAGCCGACATGGCGAAGAAGTTCCGCGTCGGCATCGCGCTGCAGCCGCTGGCGACGGCGCTGTTCGCCAATTCTCCGTTTACGGAGGGAAAGCCGAACGGGTTTCTTTCCTATCGCAGCGAGATCTGGCGCGATGTGGACAATGCCCGCTCAGGCATGGTCCCCTTCGTGTTCGATGAAGGCTTCGGCTACGAGGCTTATGTCGACTACGCGCTCGATGTGCCGATGTATTTCGTCTATCGCGACGGCCGGTATCTCGACGTTTCCGGCAGCTCGTTCCGCGATTTCCTCGCCGGCCGTCTGCAAGCGCTGCCCGGCGAGAAGCCGACCATCGACGACTGGGCCGATCATCTGACGACGCTGTTCCCGGAAGTGCGGCTGAAGCGTTTTCTCGAGATGCGGGGGGCGGACGGCGGCCCGTGGCGCAGGCTGTGCGCACTGCCTGCGTTCTGGACGGGGCTCCTCTACGAGCAGGCGTCGCTCGATGCGGCGTGGGATCTGGTCAAGGGCTGGAGCGCCGAAGAACGGCAGGCCATGCGCGATGCTGTGCCAAAACTCGGCCTCGCCGCGCCGACACCGCTCGGTCCGATGCGCGATCTCGCGGTCCAGGTGGTGACGCTGGCGCGGGCCGGGCTCGATGCGCGTGCGCGGCTCGACAGCCACGGGCAGAACGAGACCCAGTATCTTTCGCCGCTGCTCGAAGCGGTGTCCACAGGCCGCGCGCCGGGGGACATGTTGCTGGACGAATATCGCGGTTCGTGGGGCCGCGACATCGACCGCATTTTCGAGATGCATGCGTATTAGGCCCTGGATTTCGCTGGCGCTTCCATCCGGGCTACTTCGTTTCCGGCGACCGATCACCATATATCCGTCGCGAGACAGGCGCGGTTCGCCGTCCGCGATGGAGTGCCCCATGGCCACCTTCGATCTTCACGAGTCGGCGCGGCGAAGCGCCGGTCTTCGCGGTCTTTTTCACTGGATCGCCGAGGAGGCGCGCGCGTTGCGCGGCCGCTGGCGGATTGCCCGGCTGCGCCGGCTCGACGACCGCATGCTGAAGGACATCGGCGTCGAGCGCGCCGATCTCGATTGGGCGCTGATGCTGCCGGCATCGCGCGATCCGGTCGCGGCTTTGATCGAGCGCGTGAAAGGTCACCGCGCGCGGCTGAAGCTCAGCCGCAGTCTGCGACATCGATCCAGTACGTCGGATCACTCGTCCTGACCGCTTGAATAGGAGCGCGGGCAGCCCATATGCCGCGCAAGTCATCCTCGTGACGGCGCTCCCCCCGCGCCCCGTGAGGACAGCAGCCCCCCGAGGAGGCACGCCGGCGGCAGCTCCACCTGCCGCCGATTCGTTTTTGAAGCGTCAGTTCGCGGACAAAGAAGCCGTGAGCAAAGGCCGGCGCGTCAGTATCCAGTCTTGTCCCAAGGGGCTCCGGTCGCGGGGTTAGCGCGGATTGCCTACCAAAAAGCGTAACCGGCCTCGACCAGCTTGCTTTCCCAGTGACGCGCCTTCTCCGGATCGGCCGAAAGTCCCACGCTTTCCGGCGGCCCTAGCTCTCCCCGAAACAGGACGGCCAGAGCCAACGCCGCCAACGGCTCCCCCTCGGCCGCGCGCTCCAGCCATCGCACGCCCTCGGCCGGGTCGAATTTCAGCGGCCGTTGCGGCACAATTTCCGTTGGAATATCCCCTTCGGCGATCAGATGACCGACACTGAGCGCAACCATGGCGATCGTGTCGCCCCTGTCGGCGGCTGAGCGGACAAGCCTGACGGCTTCCTCAGGATTTTTAACCGGACTGTTTGGGTCGGCGCTGAATATCCTGATTGGATCGGCGTCGATGCGAACGACATCGGGAACGAGATGGAACGCCGCCAGCGCCAGGATGGCGAGCGAGTCGCCATCGGTGGCCGCGGCATGCACGCCGACGAGATCGATTCCGGAGAATTCCGGCTTGGAGTTCGGCGAGGCTTTACCGTCGGCAATGTCCTGCCGGTATTTAACTAAGTCTCTGACGTAGGGACCGGCAATTGAAATAATGGCCTGCGCCCGGTCATGGCCCAGCTCGGCTGCGCGGTTCCAGAGCAGAAGCCCTGTTGTCGCAGCTGCGACTAACTCTTCCTCTGTGGGATCTGCGGCCTCTGCGGCCTCCAAGGCCAGCAAGAACGGAATAAGAAATAGCGTTTCAGGTTCTGTCGCGACTTCGGCCTCCTTCGCAAGCTGGTTAAGGACTTCCTTGGTCAACCCGTTGCCCTTCGCGTTGAAAGCGGGCGAAAGTTGCTCCCTGGCCTTTCCGATCTCGCCGTTGGCGATCAGAGCCTTTGTCAGACGCCATCGATCCGAGCCAGGAGCCGCGCTGCATGACGCGACGGCCAGACTGCGGTCGACGCCAAATCTCAACCCGGAAAGCCGAACTCCAACATTGACCATCAGGTCGAACTGCGTCAGGCGCTCGCATTCCGCTGCTGGATTTTCCGCGGCGCGCGCGTGTGACTGGGCTTCAATCTCAAACCTTCTTGCGGCCGAATCCAGCGCGCTGCGAAGGGCGGCGTTATCCGACGCGCGTTGTTCGATCGTGGCAATGATCTTGCCTGCTGCGGCCGCACCGAGCCTGTCGGCTCTTTTCAGCAGAATGATTCGTCTTATGTGGCTTGCAGGGGCATCGTTCTGGGCTCCCGCCAGCATGAGCAATCCATCGGCGTTCATTGGCGCCGACGCCCCCGATGCCGCGGCCGCGCCTCCTGTCAGCAACGCCGCCTCGGGATAGGCTTCAGACGAGAGGGATTTGAGAATGTTATCGCCCTGTGCGGCATAGGCGGGGTCGGTCATGTCTTCGAGCGAGCTCAGGTCGACGCTATTGGGGCCGGCGTTGCGTGGGCTGGCAGTTGGGCCTCCGAACCGCGTATAGGCGTAAGTGTGTTTCTTGTGAGCGATGGCGAGGCGCAGCTTGAGTCGCTTCTCGTCAGGATATTGCTCGGCGGCCCGTTCGCATTCCTTGGCGGCGTCGATCGGCGAGCCACCCTCGATCATCCATAATTCCAATAAGTCGACACCCGTGTTCCCGCTAATCGCCTCCGTCAGGCGTGCGTTGTCGATCTTCACCAGTTCGTCGCATCGCGTGATGGGCGCGCCGGCGATTTCCGGCTTCGCGACGGGAGCCGGATCCGGTGCGATGGCGGCGTGCTCGGTCTCGTCAGCGGGACGCTCAGTTTCCCTCTGAGGAGGGTCAGGCGCTGCGAGAGGCGCGATTGCTGCAATGTCCTGTTGGCCCGGCGGGCTCTCGACTTGAGCAGGTTCCGGCACCGATGGCGCGGGCGCAGGCGCGGGGTCTTTCGCGACTGCAACTGGCTCGGACGGTGGCACGCTGTTCTCCGGTTGCGCGGCCGCGCCTCCGGAATTCGGATCGGCAGGAGCTGCTGCTGCTGCTTGAGCTTCAGGCTGCGCTGCTTTCTCTGCGGCAGGGCCGGGCGCGATTGCTGGCTGCGGGTCCGGCTCGGGGTCCGGCTTCGCGCCGGCCAGCTTAGCGAGAAGCTCTTCGGCTAGCTGCAGGCGCTTGGTTAGAGCAGAGAAATCTTGTTCAGGCTGAGGGACGGGAGCCGCCGGCGGCACAGGGGCCGCCGCCTTGAAGAAGAACTGCCCCGTCAGCGCGGAGTGGTCCCAAGGAAGCTGCTTGCCGCCTGTCTCCTTCAGCACATCGTTGCGCACCGCGATCATCATGGAGGAAACGTCGCGGCCCTCCGCCGCAATGTGCTTCAGCAATGCTGCGGTAAAGGGCGAGTTGCGCCCGTCGCCGTCGAGCGCGATCTTTCCCGGCTCGGTCGCGAACGCGATGTAGGAGCCGAGGCCGGATTCGACGCGCGCGAGCCCGCGTCCGACGGCAACCGAGCGCGCGCCCATGGAACGGGCGAGCTTCTCCGCCATCGGATTATCCCGGCACGCATCGAGGAAGATCAGCGTCGTCCTCGCCTCGCGGGTCATCTGGCGAAAGACGAGGTCGAGAGGCACGGCCTGAAAATCGAGGTCGCCTTCGGCTTCGATCGCCGCATCGGTCGGGATCAGGAAATTCTGGTTAGAGACCTCCAGTCCGTGTCCGGCAAAGAAGAACAGGCCGACATCCGCGCCCCTCAGCGCCGCCGAGAACTTCCGTATTTCCGCTCGCATCGCCGCCTGGTCGAGGTCGGTCCCGCCCAGCACTTCGAAGCCAAGCTGCTTGAGCGAAGCGGTCAGGTCGGTCGCGTCGTTGACCGGATTGCGTAAGGGCGCGACGCCGGTATAGGCCGCGTTGCCGATGACGAGGGCGATGCGCTTCTCGGCGCGGGCGGCGCCCGCACAGACGCTCGCCGCCAAGACCGCGATCACCACCCAGCAGAGGATACGCATGGCGCGTGCCCGAGAGGCCTTATTCGTCGTCACAATAGCAAAGGAGCCGTTCGGTCACTATGCGATATTTGCCGGTTCCGATTGCATCGCGGGTCGGAACCAGCGGCGCGTTCGTTAGAGCAGAGCCCAAGCACCAGTGCGGGTAGGGGCCTCGTCATGCCTCTGCCCTCCGCCTACTTCGCCGCGTTGAAATAGAACTCCGCGTCGGTGAGCGAGCCGTAGGTGAAGGGCACCTGCCGATCACCGGTTTGCTTCCGCACCGTGGTCGCCACGCGGCGGAACAGAAGGCCGACTTCGAGGCCTGGCTCTGCGATGCTGCACTAGCGCCGAGGCGAACGGGCTGTTCACGCCGTCGCCGTCCAACGCCACCTGGCCGTCCTCGGCGGCGTAAGCGACGAGCACGCCAGAACACCTCGCCCCTGCGGGGAGAGAGCCTGCCCGGACTTGATCCGGGGTCGAATTGCGCAGCAATTCGGGTGAGGGGGGTTACCCGAGAATGTTTGCGAACGCAGGCCTACTTCAAACTCGCGAGGCCCTCGCCGAAGCCCGCGAGCACGATCGGGATGCCGATGCCGGCCTCGGGCGTTTCGAAGATGATGAAGATGGCCTGCTGGCCGGCCTTGAACTTCTCGATCAGATCGTCCTGCAGCACGACCTCGGCGATGCAGCCGTTGCGGCCGCATTTCAGGAACGGCGCGTTGCCCACGTCCTGACCGTCGATCTTCAGGCCAAGCCCCGTCGGCAGGAGCACGCCGAGCGGCGCGACGACGCGGAGCAGCTTCTTCTTGTCGCCGCTCGTCTCGAACAAGGTGACGGTCAGCCCGACATTGGGCCGGTCCTCTGCGGTCACGCTCTGGACCAGCGCGCATTTTTCCTCGGCCGATCCCGGCGGCGTCGCGCAATTCACCTGCCATGAACCGTGATTGCCGCGCACCTGCCCGTTCTGGGGCGGATCGGCGGCCGGCGCCTGCGCGGGGGCTTGTGGCAGCGCCTGCACGGGAGCTTGCGGCTGGGGTTGTTGCTGTGCGTGCGCGAGAGGCGCGGCTGTCAGCACGGCGACAATGGCCGCGAAACCACTAATGGTACGAATCAATGCAAGGCGCATTTCGCGGCAACCCTTATGAGTGGTCCGAGCGCGCATCCGGGCTCGGACCACATCTCGACGGTAGTGCGCCATCGCTCAGCATTGGGGCTAAAATTCGTCCTCGATTTGGTCACTGATCGTCCTGCGATCGCGTGGGCTTATGCCGCATACAAGCCGCAGCGCAACGCGGTTGCCAAGCCCAAGGCTTTGTGATTTGAAACATTCCAGGGTCCGGACGGCTCGTGGTGGCTGCGGTCCAAACCCTAGCCGATGTTCGGCGATAATGTGACGCGGACATCAATCCGTGCGGCTGGAGGGGAGACGCCCGCCTCGAAGCGACCCTAATCGCTTCGCACGCGCTATCCCCGCGCATGCGGTTCAGGGCTTTGCGGGCGTCGTCTCCCGCGTCCCCAGGCCGTTTCATATGACTTCCGGGCGCCGCCTTGCGGTCGCGCGGCGACGTTGGGGAGCGAGAGCATGGTGTTTCGGCTTCGGGCAGCTGGTCTGACGGCGGGGGGCTTGATCGGTATTTGCGCCGCCCTCCTGGTCTTTGCCGAACCTGTCATGGCGCAGGAAGCCGCGCCGCCAGCGCCTCCGGCCGAACAACAACCCGCTCCGGCTCCAGCGCCCGCCGAACCTCCCGCAGGGGAAGCCGCTCCGTCAGAACAACCCGCTCCCGCACAAGACGCCGCGCCGGCCGAACAACCAGCCGCGGAACCAGCTCCCGCGCAAGACGTCGCGCCGGCTCCCGCCGATCAACCGGCCGAAGCCGCACCGGCTCCTGCGGAGCCCGCAGCCGAAGCCGCACCGGCAGCGCCTGCCGAGCCCGCGGCCGCGGCACTCGAATCGGCGCCGTCCTCTGCGGACACGCCCGGCGGCCAGCCTACACCGTGGCAGTTCGACTTGGCGCCGGCCGCCACACCGATCATGGACCAAATCACCAAGTTCCATACTTTCGTGACGGCCATCATCATCGTCATTGCGCTGTTTGTCCTTGGACTGATGATTTACGTGATGGTGCGCTATAACGAGAAGCGCCATCCGATGCCGTCTCGGACGACGCACCATACGGGCCTTGAAATCGCCTGGACGGTGATCCCGGTCCTGATCCTCGTCATCATTGCCATCCCATCCTTCCGGCTCCTGTTCGCGCAGTACAACTTCCCGCCGGCCGACATGACGATCAAGGCGACGGGGCATCAGTGGTACTGGAACTACGAATATCCCGACCACGAAAACATGACGTTCGATTCGCTTATGGTCGAGGAAGCCGACCTCAAGCCCGGGCAGCCGCGCCTTCTGACGACAGATAACGATGTCGTCGTGCCGGTCGGGAAGAACATCCACGTGCTCGTGACCGCGTCGGACGTGATCCACGACTGGGCGGTGCCTGCGTTCGGCGTGAAGCTCGACGCCGTCCCCGGCCGCGTCATCAAGACCTGGTTTCGCGCCGAGCGGACGGGCACATTCCACGGCATGTGTTCGGAGCTGTGCGGACAGAGGCACGCCTATATGCCGATTACCGTCCGGGTCGTGAGCCAGGAAGATTTCGACGCCTGGCTCGTCAAGGCAAAGGCGGAATTCGCCCGTTCGGGTGAGCCGGAAACATCCGTCGCAAGGCAGTAGCGACAAGCGCAAGACGCCGAAGCAAAAAGAAAAATTGAGGAATTAAGCCATGGCCTATGGCGCGCAGACCGCTGATACGCATTCCCATGACGATCATCCAACCGGCTGGCGGCGGTGGCTCTATTCGACGAACCACAAAGACATCGGCACGATGTACCTGATCTTCGCGATCGTCGCGGGTCTGATCGGCGGCGCGCTGTCGATCGGCATGCGCATGGAGTTGATGGATCCGGGCATGCAGTTTTTCGGGTCCGCCGATGTGTTCAATGCCTTCGTGACCGCCCATGGCCTGATCATGGTGTTCTTCATGGTCATGCCGGCCATGATTGGCGGTTTCGGCAACTGGATCGTTCCGCTCATGATCGGCGCGCCGGACATGGCGTTCCCGCGCATGAACAACATCTCGTTCTGGCTGCTGCCCGCCTCGTTCAGCCTTCTGCTGATGTCGCTGTTCTTCGAAGGTCCCGCGGGCGCAAACGGCGTCGGCGCGGTCTGGACGCTCTACGCGCCGCTGACCACGACCGGCACGCCCGGGCCCGCCATGGATCTGGCGATCCTGTCGCTGCATCTTGCGGGCGCGTCGTCGATCCTCGGCGCGATCAACTTCATCACGACGATCTTCAACATGCGCGCGCCGGGCATGACGCTGCACAAGATGCCGCTGTTCGTGTGGTCGATCCTCGTCACCGCGTTCCTGCTGCTGCTGTCGCTCCCGGTTCTGGCCGGCGCGAACACCATGCTGTTGACCGACCGCAAGTTCGGCACCACGTTCTTCTCGCCTGCGCGCGGCGGCGACCCGGTGCTCTACCAGCACCTGTTCTGGTTCTTCGGGCATCCGGAGGTCTACATCCTGATCCTGCCGGGCTTTGGCATGATCAGCCACGTCATCTCGACCTTCGCGAAGAAGCCCGTGTTTGGCTATCTCGGCATGGCTTACGCCATGGTCGCGATCGGCGTGATCGGCTTCATCGTGTGGGCGCATCACATGTACGCCGCGGGCATTTCGGTGAACACGCAGGCCTACTTCGTGTTCGCGACCATGGTGATCGCGGTGCCCACCGGCGTGAAGATCTTCTCCTGGATCGCGACGATGTGGGGCGGTTCGCTCTCGTTCAAGACACCGATGGTCTGGGCGCTCGGCTTCATCTTCCTGTTCACGCTGGGCGGCGTGACGGGCGTCGTGCTCGCCAATGCGGGCGTCGACCGCTCGCTCCACGACACCTATTACGTGGTGGCGCATTTCCATTACGTGCTGTCGCTCGGCGCGGTGTTCTCGATCTTCGCGGGCTTCTACTACTGGTTCCCGAAGATGAGCGGCTACACCTACAATGAGATGCTCGGAATGACCCATTTCTGGCTGATGTTCATCGGCGCGAACCTCGCATTCTTCCCGCAGCATTTTCTCGGCCTGGCCGGCATGCCGCGCCGGTATGGCGACTATCCGGATGCGTTTGCGGGCTGGAACTTCGTCTCGTCGATCGGCTCCTACATCGCCTTTGCCGGCGTGATCGTGTTTGTGTTCGTCATCGTCGAGGCTTTCATCCGTCAGCGCGCTGCCGCGAACAATCCGTGGGGCGAGGGCGCGACCACGCTCGAATGGACTCTCACGTCGCCGCCGCCGTTCCATTCGTTCGAGACGTTGCCGCGCATCAAGTAAGCACGGACATTCGCAATCAGGGCATGATGCATGGCTGAAATCGGCGCAACGAGGATCGAACTCTCACCGGCGGGTGGGGACGTTCGCGACTATCTCGCGCTGATGAAGCCGCGCGTCATGTCGCTTGTGCTGATATCGGCATGGGCGGGTCTCGTTGCCGCGCCGGGTGAGATTCATCCGGTGCTCGCGTTCGCGTCGCTGCTCTGCATCGCCGTCGGCGCGGGCGCGGCCGGGGCGTTGAACATGTGGTACGATTCCGATATCGACGCGCATATGGCTCGTACGGCCGCGCGCCCCATCCCTCGGGGTCGCATTTCCCCCGAGGAGGCACTCTGCTTCGGCGCAATGCTCGCCTTCTTCTCTGTCCTCTGCCTTGGCATGATGATCAATTGGGCGGCCGCGGCGCTTCTCGCCATCACCATCTCCTTCTACGTCTTCGTCTATACGATGGGGTTGAAGCGCAGGACGTCGCAGAACATCGTCATTGGCGGCGCGGCCGGCGCGTTTCCACCCATGGTCGGATGGGCCTGCGCAACCGGCGGCATCGCGCTCGATCCGATCCTCCTGTTCCTCATTATCTTTCTCTGGACGCCGCCGCATTTCTGGGCGCTGGCGCTGACCCGCGCACGCGATTACGAGCGAGTCGGCGTGCCGATGCTGCCGGTGACGGCAGGTCCCATCGAGACCCGCAGGCAGATCGTTCTTTACAGCGTACTCTATCTGGCTGCGACGCTGACGCCGCTTATGACGGGTCTCGGCGGCGCGATCTACGCAACGGTCGCCATTACTTCCGGCGTCTGGTTTGTCTGGCTTGCGATCGATCTCAACCGGACGCGCGAGGGTATCGCCGGCGATCACGCAGCGAAGCGGCTGTTCACCTTCTCGATCTTCCAGCTCTTCGCCATCTTCCTCGCGGTGCTCGCCGAGCATGGGCTCGGCCTGATGCTGCCGCTCCCTGCGCTCGGTCTCTAGATGGAGCGCGCATGAGCCATGACGAAGAGCGCGAGAAAGGTCACGAAGCCGAACGCGTGCGCCGCCAGCGCGGGCGATCCGTGGCCATTGCCTGGGCGCTCATCGCCTTGGCTGCCCTGTTCTTCATCGTCACCATCGTGCGCCTCGGCGGCAACGTAGCGAACAGGCCGTTCTGATGAACCCGAACCGGGAAAACGAGGAGAACGAACGGGGCGGCAACGGCCGAGTCGCATGGCCGCTGGCCGGGCTCGTGCTCGGCATGGTCGCGCTGACCTTCGCATCGGTTCCGCTCTACCGCATCTTCTGCCAGGTCACAGGCTACGGCGGCACGACCCAGCGTGTGGCGGCCGCCCCGGGCGCAGATGCGGCGGGCGGCAAAACCATTCTCGTGCGCTTCGATGCGAACGTATCGCCGGCGCTGCCGTGGAAGTTTCAGCCCGTTCAGCGTGAGATACGCGTGAAGATCGGTGAGCAGTCCCTCGCCTTTTACCGGGCGACGAACGCGTCCAACGACACCGTCACGGGGACGGCGACCTATAACGTGACGCCCGAATCGACCGGCTCCTTCTTCGGCAAGATCGCCTGCTTCTGCTTCACGGAGCAAACCCTTGAGCCCGGGCAGACGGTCGACATGCCGGTCAGTTTTTACATCGATCCCGCGATCGTCTCCGACGAGAGCACCAAACAGGTTCAGGAAATAACGCTGTCCTATACGTTCTATCCGGGTCAGGCTTCGACCAAAATCGCGGTGAAGCCGGATGCGGGCAAGGGCTCTTAGGGAAGGGGAAGGGAGTCAAGGGAATGGCTGAGGCGCACGCGCACGCACATGGCGGGGCCCATCACGGGCACGCGAAACATCACGATTACCATCTGGTGAACCCCAGCCCCTGGCCGGCTTTGGGGGCCTTCGGCGCTTTCGTCCTGGCCGTAGGCGCGATCTATTACTTCATCTCCGCCAAGAACGGCGCGCCGCAGCTCTGGTACATCGCGCCGGGCGTCATGCTTGTTATCGCCACGATGTTCTTCTGGTGGCGCGATGTGATCCGGGAGGCGCACCAAGGCGACCACACCCCGGTTGTTGCGCTTCATTTGCGCTACGGCATGATTCTCTTCATCGCCTCGGAGGTCATGTTCTTCGTGGCGTGGTTCTGGGCCTATTTCGATGTCGCGCTGTATCCGGATTCGGTCAGCCAGATCGAACGCACGACCTTCCTTGGCGGGCAGTGGCCGCCCAAGCCGATCGAAGGCATGTTCCAGGGCACGTTCAACCCGTGGGGGCTGCCGCTCGTCAACACGTTGATCCTGCTGCTGTCGGGCACGACGGTGACGTGGGCGCACCACGCGTTGCTGCATAATGACAGGAAGGGCCTGATCTGGGGTCTCGTCTGTACGGTCGTGCTCGGCATCCTGTTCACGGTCTGCCAAGCCTACGAGTATATGCATGCGGGCTTCAACTTCGCGGGCAACATCTACGGGTCGACGTTCTTCATGGCGACCGGATTTCACGGTTTCCATGTCATCGTTGGTACGATCTTCCTGACGGTCTGCCTGATCCGGGCGATCCGTGGGGACTTCACGCCGAGGCAGCATTTCGGCTTCGAGGCCGCCGCCTGGTACTGGCATTTCGTCGACGTGGTCTGGCTGTTCCTGTTCAGCGCCATCTATGTCTGGGGTGCCGGCAGCGCGCCGCTCGGGCATTAGACGAGCGACGAGGTAGCCGCTCGAGGCGGACCCGAAGAGACACGGAGTTGCGGGGGCGGCGCACTGGGCCGCCCCTTTGCTTTTGGAGTGCGTTCATGTCCGAGGCCGCGGCATCGTCGCCCGTATCTCCTGTCGCGGCTGCCGTGCTCGGCCGGTGCCCTGGTTGCGGCAGGGGCGCGCTCTGGCGCGGCTTCCTCAGCGTCGCGCCCGCATGCCCGTCCTGCAAACTGGATTTCGGCTTTATCGATGCAGGCGACGGCGCGTCGGTGTTCGTTATCCTGATCGTCGGCTTCATCGTCACTGGCGGCGCGCTCATCGTCGAGGCGCTCTACCAGCCGCCCTATTGGCTGCATGCCATTCTCTGGCTGCCGCTCATCATCCTGCTGCCGCTCCTGTTGCTGCGTCCGGTAAAGGGCCTCCTGATCGGGCTCCAGTACCGCAACAAGGCGGAGGAGGGCCGGCTTGACCCCGACCATTAGCGGCGGCCGCCAATCCGACTGGCTCGTCGTCGTATGCGCGCTGATCGGAATTGCGGCGACGGCGTCGCTCGGCGTCTGGCAGGTCGAGCGGTTGCGCTGGAAGAACGATCTGATCGCGAAGATCGAAGCACGCATCCACGCCCCGCCGGTCGGTCTCGACGAAGCCGTTCGCCGCATGGAAGGCGGAAACGCCGACTATCTGCGGGTGCGGGTGCGGGGCGCTTTCGTCCACGAACAGGAGGTGCGCCTGTTCGCGGTCGAGGGCGGAGCGCCCGGCTGGTTTCTTATTACGCCGCTTGCGACCGCGAGTGGCCCGACAGTCCTCGTCAATCGCGGCTTCGTGCCTGACAAATTTGAGCAGCCCAAATCGCGTCCGGGCTCCCAGCCGCAGGGCGAGGTCGAGATCACCGGGCTGGTGCGCGGATCCGAGACGCCAGGACTGTTCACGCCGAATAACGATCTCGACCGCCGCCGCTGGTTTTGGCGCGATGTGACGGGGATGGCACATGCTGTATTTCCGTCCGGGCGCGCGGTCGACAATTTCCTGATTGATCAGGAGGCGTCCAAGGATGCGCGCGGCTTGCCGCAAGCCGGCGCGACGCGGCTCACGCTTGCCAACCGGCACTTTGAGTACGCGCTGACCTGGTTCGGCCTCGCCGCGACGCTATTCGTCGTGACCCTGTTTTTCCTCCGCAGCCGGCAGCCGGGTAGCCCGTAGCCCGCATGCAGCGCAGCGAAATGCGGGGTCAGGAAAATTCCTGGATTGCGCTCCGCTCCATCCGGGCTACGCAGTCAGCGCACCGCTTAACAATTCAAAGCGCATTTCTTGCGGCGATCCAATGCGACGCATAGGGTGCGCGCAACTCATCCAATCCAGGACCACGCCGTGCGTTACGTGAGCACCAGGGGCGATGCGCCCGCGCTCGATTTCGAGGAAGCGCTGCTGGCGGGGCTTGCGGCCGACGGCGGCCTCTATTTGCCGGAGACTTGGCCGCAACTCGGCTCCCGTGAGATCGCCGCGTTAGCCGGTCTCACCTTCGCGGAGGCGGCGTTTCGGATCATCTCCATGTTCACCGGCGAGACGATCGCGGACGACGACCTTAGGGCGCTGATAGAGGATTCCTATCGCGGTTTCGATCATCCGGACGTCGCACCTCTCGTCCAGATCGGGCCGAACGATTTCCTGCTGGAACTGCATCATGGCCCGACGCTCGCCTTCAAGGACGTGGCGATGCAGGTTCTGGCGCGGCTGACGGACCGCGCGCTCCGTCGGCGCTCCATGCGCGCGACCGTGATCGGCGCAACGTCGGGCGATACGGGCGGCGCGGCGATCGAAGCCTTCCGGGGATTGGCATCGACCGATATTTTCATCCTCCACCCGCATGGCCGGGTGACGGATGTGCAGCGGCGTCAGATGACGACGGCCGATGCGGACAATGTCCACAATATCGCCCTGGAGGGCTCGTTCGACGACACGCAGGCGATCGTGAAGGCGATGTTCGCCGATTCCGGATTGCGCAACACACTCAACCTCACGGGCGTCAACTCGATCAACTGGGCGCGAATCGTCGCGCAGATCGTCTATTATTTTACGGCGGCGGTTTCGCTCGGCGCACCGGCGCGTGCCGTCTCCTTCTCGGTGCCGACAGGAAATTTCGGAGATATTTTCGCGGGATACGCCGCCTACCGCATGGGCCTTCAGATCCAGCGCCTCGTTATAGCCACGAACGAAAATGACATATTGTACCGGACCCTGAAGACCGGAGCCTATCGTCCGGAAAGTGTCGTCGCGACGTCGAGTCCGAGCATGGACATTCAGGTGTCGAGTAATTTCGAGCGGCTGCTGAGCGAGCTTGCGGGACGCAACGCAGCGCGTGTCCGCAGCGCCATGAGCGACCTGAAATCGCGCGGGGGATTCGAGTTGGGCGATCAGGAGTTGATGGGGCTGCGCATGGTTTTTTCGGCTTCTCGCGTGGGCGAGGCAGAGGTCAACCGAACCATCGCCGATCTCGATCGCACATGCGGCGTCCTGATCGATCCGCATACGGCGGTCGCGGTGGCTGCCGCGCGGGCGGAGCGGGGCGACGAAGCGACGCCCATGGTCATTCTATCGACCGCGCATCCGGCCAAATTCCCGGATGCCGTTGGGAAGGCCTGCGGTCGCGCGCCCGACCGGCCCGCCCGACTCGACGCCGCCCTGGCCGGTGTCGAGCGATACGACGTGTTGCCGAACGAATATACCGCTGTCGCACGGTTCATCGCCGATCGCAGCCGCGCTGCACGCGAGACCGCCCAATGACAATCGAAATTTCGAAACTGGCCAACGGGCTCACCGTGGCCACGCACAGGATGGACGAGCTGGAGACCGTATCGATCGGGATCTGGATCAAGGCGGGCGCGCGTCACGAGACGGCGGAAGAAAATGGCATCGCCCATTTCCTTGAGCATATGGCCTTCAAGGGCACGGAGCGGCGCAGCGCCCGGGAAATCGCTGAAGAGATCGAGGCGGTCGGCGGCGACCTCAACGCGGCGACGAGTCTCGAAAACACCGCGTACTACGCCCGCGTACTGTCGGAGGACATGCCCCTCGCGCTCGACATCCTCTGCGATATTCTGCTCAACCCGCGTTTCGATCCCGCGGAGGTGAAGCGGGAACGCGACGTCATCCTGCAGGAGATCGCCTCGACGCTCGACTCACCCGAAGAGAGCGTTTTCGATCTGGCACAGGAGGCCGCCTTTCCCGGCCAAGCCGCCGGCCGTCCCGTCCTCGGCACAGCAGCGAGCATCCGCGCGCTCAAGCCCGCGCGGCTCAGATCGTGGCTTGAGGGGCATTACCGCGCGAGCTCCATGATCCTGTGCGCGGCAGGCGGCGTCGACCATGCCGCATTGGTGAAGGAGGCGAAAAAGCGATTGTCCGCGCTCGCTCCCGCCACGACTCCAGAGGCCGCGCCCGCGCGCTATGTCGGCGGTGTGCGGCGCCTGTCGCGCGTGTTCGAGCAGACCCAGATCGTGCTTTGCTGGTCGGGCCTGCATTACACCCACCCGGACTATTACGCGCTGCAGGTCGCGACCGGCGTCATCGGCGGCGGCATGTCCTCGCGATTGTTCCAGGAAGTCCGCGAGCGATTGGGCCTCTGCTACTCAGTCTACGCTTTCGCCTGGGGCATGGACGATAGCGGTCTGTTCGGCGTCCACACCGCCGTCGCGAAGGAGCGCGCGGCGCAGGCGCTCGAGACCATCCATGCAGAACTTCTGCGGGTCGCCGACGAAGGCGTGACGAAGCCTGAAGTCGAGCGGGCGAAAGCGCAGATGAAGGTCGGGCTCCTGATGAGCCTCGAAAGTTCAAGCGGCCGCGCCGAACAGCTCGCGCGTCAGCTCATGATTTTCGGCCGGCCCCTGTCAACCGAGGAGCTGGTCGCGTCGGTCGAAGCCGTGGACAAGAAGCGCGTCCGCGAAGTGACCCGCGCCATTCTCTCGGGGTCTGCCCCGACGCTTGCCACGGCGGGACCAATTCGTAGTCTTGCCAGGTTCGATGCGGCGGCTGCAAGATTGGGTTGCCCGCCTTCGGAAGCGGCGTGAGTGAGTGAGGGATCCTTCGGGTCATGGCGTTCTTGCGATCCTCGCCGAGCTTCGACGAAGGCGAACTCATTTATGGCGCGGGCGTCGTACTGCGTGCGCCAGCCATGTCGGACTACGACGCCTGGGCGCAACTCCGCGAATCTAGCCGCGCGTTTCTCACGCCCTGGGAGCCGACTTGGTCCAGCGACGAGCTGACCCGCGCCTCGTTCCGCCGGCGCGTCCGGTATTATTCCCGGGATATGCGCGAGGACACCGGCTATGCGATGTTCGTATTCCGCATGGTGGACGATTCCCTGCTCGGAGGGATGACGCTGAGCAACGTCCGGCGCGGCGTCACGCAGGCCGCGACGCTCGGCTACTGGATCGGCGCGCCCCATGCTTGCCGGGGGTACATGACCGCGGCCGTGCGCGCGCTGGCGCCCATAGTTTTCGACGATTTGAGGCTGCACCGGCTGGAAGCTGCGTGCCTGCCAGGCAACGCGGCGTCGATGCGCCTTCTCGAACGAACCGGCTTCCAGCGCGAAGGCTTTGCGCGGAACTACCTGAAGATTAACGGCGCATGGCGCGATCATGTTCTGTACGCGTTGCTGGACACCGATCCGCGGTCCTAGAGGATGATGCCGAAAAACGAGGGGCGATTTTCGGACATCATCATGCTCTAAACTTATGAGTTCGGTCATGTTTTTGGTTTTGGCTTGTTTCGGACCGAAATCATCGTGATCCAGTCGCGGGAGCGGGGGATGCTGACGAAAGGAATGCGAGGATCGTGACAGTGTCGCGCGGTCAATCGCCGCCGCAGCCGATGCTTCGGTCGCGGCGCGCGTGGACGTGGCTTTCCGCCGCGCTGGTTGCGTGCGCCCTGTTCTCGTCCGGAACGGCGGCGCTCGCCCTCGAAGCGATGCCGATAAAGGATCAGGATCGCGTCGACATCACGCGGATCGGCGAAATCTACGAGGGGCGTGGGGATCGGCTGAACATCGAGACCGCTCCCAGCTCCGATGGCGTACGCGGACGCATGGCGGCGCTTGCGCTCACGCCCGGCACTAATCCCAACTATTTCGTCTTTGCCTTGAGCAATCCGACGGCCGAGCGCGTGACCCGGATACTCGTTGCGCCGCGCTATGATATTGTCGGCTCGGGGTTCGGCCGGCCCGATCTCGACGCGGCGCGGCTCAATGCCGTCACGCCGTCTCTTGGCTTCAGGCCGGAGCGGCTGGACGCCGAGAACGCCGACATCTTCCGTCTCACGATCGAGCCGGGGCAGACGGTGACCTTCATCGCCGAACTCAGCTCGCTACACGCGCCGCCGAGACTGACGCTCTGGAACCCGGACGCGCTACAGATCAAGGACCGTAATAAGGCGTTGTTCAACGGCATCCTGCTCGGCATCACCGGTCTGCTGGCCATTTTCCTCACGGCCGTATTTGTCGCGAACCACAAGGCGATCTTCCCGGCGGCCGCGCTTCTGGCATGGTCGGCGCTGGCTTATTTCTGCATCGACTTCGGCTTCTGGCATAAGCTGTTCCCGGTCGGGCCGGGAGGCACCGCCATCTATCGCGCGGCGGCGGAGGGCGCACTCGCCTTTTCGTTCGTCCTGTTTCTGTACGTCTTTCTGCGCATTCACGTCTGGCACCGTTCGATCAAGCTATTCTTCTGGCTCTGGATGCTGGCCCAGGTCGGGGTCATGGTTCTTTCCGTCCTTGATGCCCAGCTCGCCGCAAGCCTCGCGCGGGGCTCGATGGCCGCGATCGCCGCTATCGGCACAATGCTCATTGCGTACCTGGCGGTGAGGGGGCAGGAGCGGGCGCTGTCGCTTATCCCCACCTGGCTTCTCCTCCTGGTCTGGCTGTTCGCAGGGTCGATGGTGGCGCTGGGTCAGCTCTCGGGCGACCCCGTGGTTTCGGGCCTGTCGGCAGGACTGGTGTTGATCCTTCTCCTTGTGGGCTTCACCGTCACGCAGTTCGCTTTTCGCATCGACGGCGGCAGCGCTGTCGCCCAGACGGCGGCGGAGCCCTTCTCGCAGCGGAAATCGGCTGCCGTCGACGGCGCGGCAGCCAGCATCTGGGAATGGGACGCCGCGCACGACGAAATCCAGGTCAGCTCCGATATCGAATCCGCGCTGGGGCTTGGCGAAGGGCAGCTTTCCGGCCCGGTCGACGAATTCGTGAGCCACATGCATCCGGCCGACAAGCAGCGCTTTCGGCAGACGCTGTGGTCGATCGCGCAGCTGAACGGCGGCGAGATGGCTGTCGAATTCCGCATGCGGCGGCACGACCAGACGTACATCTGGTACGAGCTGCGTGCGGCGGCGGCTCCAACCGAAAATCCAAAGCAGTTGCGCTGCATCGGCCTCATGCGCGACATCACCGACATCATGCGCGCGCATGAAAGACTGCTGCACGACGCCGTGCATGACAGTCTGACCAGCCTGCCGAACCGGGAGCTTTTCCTCGACCGGCTGGAAGGCGCGGTGACGCGTTTCCGCGAGGGGCCGGCGCCCCGTCCCACCGTCGTCCAGATCGACATCGACCGCTTCAAGAACGTGAACAAGACGTTCGGTCTCGTGGTCGGCGACTCGATGCTGCTCACGATCGCACGCAGGCTGTCACGGCATCTGAACCCGCAGGACACGCTGGCCCGCATCGGCGGCGACCAGTTCGCGATCCTGGTGATTTCCGAGTCCGATCCGCGCACGATCGGGATGATGGCGGAGCGCGCGCGCCGCGCATTGCGTACACCGATGAAAATCTCCGGCAAGGAGATCGTGCTGACGGCCTCAATCGGCATCGCGGCGCATGATGGCGGCCAGACGACGGCGCGCGATCTGCTGCGCGAAGCTGAGGCGGCGATGTACGCCGCCAAGCGCGCGGGCTCCGACAAGATCGAAATCTTCTCGGCCGAGATGAAGGGCGACGGGCTTGAACGGCTGCCGCTCGAAAGCGAGCTCAGGCGCGCCATCGAACGCCGCCAGATCAGCGTGCTGTATCAGCCAATCATGCGTCTCGACCCTCCGCAGCTTGCCGGCTTCGAGGCGCTGCTGCGCTGGGATCATCCGAAACAGGGACGGCTCGGCGCCGACGATTTCGTACCGATGGCCGAGGAGGTCGGGCTGATCAACGAGCTCGGCTCCTATGTTCTGGAACAGGCGCTCGAGCAGGCGCGGCGCTGGCAGGAGGCGATGCCCCGCCACCCCGATCCGCTGTTCGTCAGCGTCAATCTGTCGAGCCGGCAGCTTTTTCGGCAGGATCTTGCGCAGGAAATCAGGAATGCGCTTGAGCGCGCCGCCGTCCTGTCCGGCACGCTGAAGCTCGAAGTCACCGAATCGCTCGTGATGGAGAATCCCGAGAAGGCGGTCGAAGTGCTGGCCTGGCTGAAAAGCTTTGGCGCGGGACTGGCGCTTGACGATTTCGGTACCGGTTATTCGTCGCTCAGCTACCTGCACCGCTTCCCGTTCGACACGATCAAGATCGACAAATCGCTCATTCGCGATTCGAGCCAGAACGGCGTCACGCCAGTGATCCTTCGGTCGATCGTCGGTCTCGCCCGCGAACTCGGCAAGGAAACCGTCGCCGAGGGCGTCGAGAACGAGTCGGAAGCTGAGTTCCTGACGGAGATCGGATGCGATTGCGGGCAGGGCTTTTTCTACGGGCAGCCGATGTCCTCGAAGGAAGTCATGCTGCTTCTCTCCGCGTTGACGGCACGCACGCGGCGGGTGCGCGAGCACGCGCCGCCGGAGCGGCCGGCGCTTTCGCTTCCCTCGCCCGTCGGGCGCCGTGAACCTCCTCCGGAGGAATCGTCCGGTCAGGACGCGGAACCGGATGAGGCGATGCCCGAGGACGAGTCGCCCGAGCACGCGTTGTCTGAGGAGGGATTGCCCGACGACGAGTTGATCGACGACCCGTTGCCCGAAGAGGAAGAGACGCTGGAGCCCGACCCGGACGACGTCATCAGGTCCTACATCGTCACGCCCGGCGACTTCGAAATGGAAGAGGATGAGCGGTCCGAGGACGCGGACGCGCCGCAGGCGCGCCGCGCGCGCGGCGTCGGGTAAAAGCATCAGAGCAAGCGAATTGTTTGTCAGGCGTGACCCGCATCGCCGACGAGACGGCCGGGATCGATGCCGATGGTCGCCAGCGCCTTGGCGTATTTTCCTTCCAGGTCGGAATCGAAAACCAGGTCCGGGCTGGCGGGGCAGTTAAGCCAACCGTTCTGGCTCAGCTCGCTCTCAAGCTGTCCTGGCGCCCAGCCCGCGTAACCCAGCGCGAGCAGCGCGCGATCGGGCCCCGCGCCTTTCGCGATGTCGCGCAGGATGTCGATGCTGGCCGTCAGGCACACCGTGTCGTTGATCGAGAGCGTCGAATCCTCGCGGTAATAATCGGCGGTGTGCAGGACAAACCCGCGCCCGGTCTCGACCGGGCCGCCGAACTGGACCGACATGTCGTGCAGCGAGCGCGGGAGCTGGATACGCCGCCCTTTCGGGACGATCTTCAATTGCGCGAGAAGCTCGCTGAAGCTGATGTTGGCAGCGGGGTGATTCACCACGATCCCCATCGCACCTTCGTGCGAATGGGCGCACAGATAGATGACGGCGCGAGCAAAACGCGGATCCGTCATGGACGGCATCGCGACGAGGAGCTGACCGTCGAGATAGTGGGGTCTGAAGGGAGTTTTGCCTGCGCGCGCCATAACCACGACCCTAAGCAATACTCGGCTACCGGAAAAGGCCATCCGCCCGATTTCAGCCACAGTGTCTCACGGAGGATTGAACCTTCGCAGCTCTCGCGGTCAGTCGATTTCGGCGCGCGCTCGACTACAGTCCGCGCCATGCATGAGACCTCCGCCTTCGCCTTTTCGCGACTCGCCATTCCATTGTCCATAGCAATCGCGGTCGCGCCATTGGCAGTAACGGCGCAGGAATCTGCCGTGCGGTGGAGCAGCATCGGAGTTGGCGATGCCCGGCTGCTTGCCGCCGGCGGTGCCGCCCCTGGCGCACAGGCCGGTATCCACATTCGGCTGGGGCAGGGCTGGAAGACTTACTGGCGCTCGCCCGGCGAGGCCGGCATGCCGCCATCCTTCGACTGGTCGGGTTCGAAAAACCTGCGGCGCGCTGACATCCTGTGGCCGGCTCCGAAGCGCTTCGAGGACGGCGGCGTGATGTCCGTCGGTTATATCGACGATATCTTGTTTCCGGTGAGCGTCGTGCCGGAGGATCCGTCCAAGCCCGTTTCGCTCGATGTCCATGTCACATTCGGCGTTTGCAAGGACATCTGCCTCCCACGTGAGGCGCGGCTGTCGCTCACGCTAACTCCGCGCGGCGATGATGCGGTTCAGGGTCAGCACGACGCCTTGATCGCACGCTATCTGTCGCGCGTGCCGCGCATGGGCGAGGGCGACGAGCCTCCCGCGCTCGAGCGCGCTTTCCTCAGCGGCACGGCCAAATCCATGCGCATCGTGGTCGACGTCCGCGTGCCGCCGGGAGAACGATCGACGGATCTGTTCGCCGAAGCGGACGGCGTTGTGCTGGCGCTTCCTTTGGCTCGCGGGAGCGTCCAGAACGACATCCAGCGCTTCGAGGTGCCCATATCGGCTGAAGATGCAGCGCAGCTTTTGGACAAACCGATCCGTTATACGATCGTCTTGGATGGGCGCGCGCGCGAAGCGGAACAGCGGCTGACCGAAGGCGCGCCCGCCGCTTTTCAGGGTTCGGCTTCGCCGTAGCGCCAGGCTGGCTTACTCCCTGGAGCCCAATCCACTTTAATTAAATCGAGATTGCGCTCTAGTTATTTGACTTAGCATCATCTTTTCAGAAAACCGGTCGTCCACCCCTCAAGTCCGGGGCAGGCTTTTTCTGGATGATGCCCTAGACTGCGCCCGGAACGGTGAGTTGCGCGAGCCGCCTGCATGCCGAAGACGACAAAACCGAAGACTGCGCAGCAGGCTGTCGGCTGGCGCGAGTGGGTCGCCTTGCCCGATATCGGCATCGATGAGATCCGCGCGAAAATCGACACGGGCGCACGGACTTCGGCCATTCATGCGTGGAATATCGAACGGGTCGAGCGGGATGGGCTTCCCTGGCTCCGTTTCGACATCATCCCGTCGACGGCGCGCGGCTCGCGCCGCGTGGCCTGCCTTTCACCCCTGGTCGATGAGCGGGACATCCGGAATTCGGGTGGGGCGGTCGAGCGACGCTTTATCATTGTGACGATGCTCCGGCTCGGCGGCGCGGAGTGGACCGTCGAACTGTCGCTCGCGAACCGCGACGAGATGGGCTACCGGCTGCTGCTCGGGCGCACCGCTTTGTCCCGGCGCGTCATCGTGAAGCCGGGTAGTTCCTTTCTTCTCGGGAAGCCGGCGCAGACCATAAAAATCCGGCAATCGGGGGTTTCGCTACGAAAAGTCGAACGGCGCGCATGATCGCCGGGCGCGGGGCCACTCATCCATGAGAATCGCATTGCTGGCGCGGAATCCGCGTCTTTATTCCCATCGCAGGCTGGTCGAGGCGGCCCGTGCGCGGGGACACGAGATCGACATCATCAATACGCTGGCCGTGTCGATCGTCATCGCGTCCGACCGGCCGACGCTGCACCATCACGGCCTGACGCTGGAGGGCTACGACGCTGTCATCCCGCGCATCGGCGCATCGGTGACTGCTTACGGATTGGCGGTGCTGCGTCAGTTCGAGGTCATGGGCGTCTATCCGCTCAACGAATCCGTCGCGATCGGCCGTTCGCGCGACAAGCTGCGCTGCCTCCAGCTTCTTGCGCGCAAGGGGCTCGGCATGCCCGTGACGGCGTTTACGCATGATCCGCGGCAGGCCAGGCAGATCATCGACGCGGTCGGCGGCGCGCCGGTCGTCATCAAGCTGGTCGAAGGTACACAGGGTATCGGCGTAGTGCTCGGCGAGACGACGAGTTCAGCCAAGTCGGTGATCGAGGCGTTCCGCGGCGTCAACGTCAACATCCTCGTCCAGGAGTTCATTGCGGAATCGGGCGGAGTCGACATCCGCATGCTCGTCATCGGCGAGAAGGTCGTCGCGGCGATGCAGCGCCAGGGGGCGCCGGACGATTTCCGCTCCAATCTGCATCGCGGCGGCTCCGCCACGTCCGTCCGCATCACGCCGCAAGAGCGGTCGATGGCGGTTCGGGCCGCGCGCACGCTCGGGCTGAATGTCTGCGGCGTCGACATGATCCGGTCGAGCCGCGGCCCGATGATCATCGAAGTGAACTCGTCGCCCGGCATCGAGGGACTGGAGGCTGCAACCAACAAGGACGTGGCCGGCGCGATGATCGCATTTCTTGAAGCGAACGCGCGGCCGAACCGAACGCGGACCAAGGGCAGGGGATGAGCCCGCCCGCGCGCTTCGGAGGCCAAATTCGTCAGCTGGCCCGGCGCGGAGTCTCGACCTCGCCAAGTTTGCGCGATAGATCGTTCTCATGATCTTGCGCTTTCTTCCGGTTCTGGTTGCGCTCGCGCTTGGTGTCAGCGCCGTCCAGGCGAGCGCGCAACCCCAACGCGAGCGCGGGCGCGAGGACGATCTCTCCGAGCCTGTCCCGATCGAGCGCGCGCCGGTCCTGCCGGACGATCGCCCCTACGACAACAAGCTGATTCGTCTCTCGGAGATACTGGGCGCGGTTCACTATCTGCGCGAACTCTGCGGCGCGGCGGAAGGTCAGCTCTGGCGCAAGGAGATGCAGGCGCTCGTAAAGTCGGAAGGCACGACTGCCGTGCGTCGCGCCAAGCTCGTGAAGAGCTTCAACAACGGCTATCGCGGATACCGGCGCACCTATCGCGCCTGCACGGCTTCGGCCAGCACCGCGATCACGCGCTTCATGCAGGAAGGCGCGCTGCTCGCACAGGGGCTCGCCAAGGACGGGCGCTGACCGTCCCTTTCCCGATGCTTCCCCGCTTAACCCTTTGCACACAGGCGCAGTGAAGGGACAATGTCGCGTGCTAAGCAGGAGGCGCGGCGCGTGTCAGCGCAGGAGAAGAATGTGCACGAAGCCAGCCGGATCGGCGGTGTCCTCCGCAGAAATTGCGACCCGACCCAGAAGCAGGTTGCGTTGCGCCATATCCTCGATGCCTGGGACGAGGCGCTGATCGAGGGGATCGAACCGGAAACGCTCGCCAATGCGGCGCTGTTCGCCGCGCTGACGGACCTAGTCGGCACGTATGGCGAGGATGCGGTCGCGCATATGACAGACGGGCTATCGCGGCGGATTCATCACGGCGAGTTCACGCTGCATCGCACGGCGCAATAGCAGTCATTCCCAGCCCAGTTTGACCGCGGCCAGCCAGGCCAGCAGTCCGACGCCCGACAGGACGAGCAGAACGCCCGCAACGCGGTTGATTCGCGTCAGCGTCTGAAGGCTGAAGCGGTGATGGATCCTGTTGACCAGCCGCGTCAGTCCGAACCACCAGAGAAAGCAGGTCGCGAAGACCGTAACCACGAGGACGGTTGGCTCGATCAGGCTGTCGAATCCTCCGATGGCGGAGGACAATGTGCCGACCATGGCGAACATGCCGAGGATCGCCCCAGGGTTCGTGATGGCCAGAAAGAAGGTCTGCGGCACCGCCCCTGCATGGCCCATGACGGGAGGGAGATGCGGAGTAAGGGTCCTATGCGAGGGCGGCTCGAGAACGAGGCGCAGGCCAAAAACGATCAGCACCAGACCGCCGACGAGCTGGATCAGGTCGCTATGATTGGCGAAGGCGTCGTCGGTCGCGGTAAAGCCGAAGGCGGCCAATGCCGCCAGCAGCCCATCGGCCAACGTCGCCCCTATTCCCGCCGCAAGGCCGACCTTCAAGCCGCGCGAGAGCGTGCGTTGCACAACGAAAATGTTGACGGGACCGATCGGCGCGGCCGCCAAAATACCGATCACGAACCCCGCCGGCACGAGCAGCAGTAAAGACAGGACATCATGGGAGCCGAACACGCGGTCGCTTTCCCTCCGCTCTTCCGCCCGCTTTATGCGTTCGAATCGCGACCGGATTATAGAAGCGCCGCGTCAAATTGATCGCGTATAGCTTTGTCAGGACGGGATTATGAAAACTCTAGCCGTTTTTCTTGCCGCAGCGTTCGTCGTTGCCGGCGCTCTCTACATGGTGTGGCCTGACGCGCCCATGCGTTCGGCGCTGGCTGAGGCCGACAAGCCAACCGGCCAGGACGCGCCGAAATCTGCGCCCGCGTCGGAGGCCGCCGCACAAAGTGAAGACAGGCAGAGCGCGCCGGCCGGCGCCGCGCCCGCGCCGCTCGATGCGCCGGGCGTTCCCGTCTATCAGGACATATCGAAGCTACCGGAACCCGTGCGTGCGACGATCGAGGCCATGGCCGAGGTCGCGAAGGCTGGCGAGATCGACGACATGCAACGTGTGCTTGAAATGAACGAGCTGCCGCCGATCGTCACGCGCGGCGAACGCGAAGGCGCGCTTTCGTATTGGCGCAAAATTTCGGCAGACGGCAGCGGCCGCGATGTGCTGGCGGCGCTGCTCGAAACGCTCGACGCGGGCTACGCGATCAAGAAGGACGGCGGACAGGATATGTATGTCTGGCCCTATTTCGCTGAGACAAAGCTTGAGGCGCTGTCGCCGGCCCAGCAGGTCGATCTGTTCCGGCTCATGACTCCCGAAGAGGTCAAGGCAATGAAGGCGTCGGGCGGTTATCTCGGTTGGCGCGTCGGCATCGGCGCCGACGGCACCTGGCATTATTTTCTGAAAGGGAAGTAGGACGTCTTCCCTCAGCCCTTCGGCAAAGCCTCGCCGAAGCTGACCGCCGCGCCATGCGCCGCCGCGACCTCGCCCTCCCACGCAGCGATATGCCCGCGGACGATCGTACCCACCGGCCAGCCGGTCACTGTGCGCCCGTGATAAGGCGTCCAGCCGGCACGCGAGGCGATCCAGTCATCGGTGATGGTCTCGCGGCGCTGCAAGTCGACGATCGTGAGGTCCGCGTCGTACCCCACAGCGAGACGGCCCTTGCCGGCGATGCCGAACAGGCGCTGCGGCCCCGCGCTGGTGAGGTCGACGAAGCGGCGGAGCGATAACCTTCCGGCGTTGACGTGATCGAGCATGATGGGCACCAGTGTCTGTACGCCCGGCATGCCGGATGGCGAGGCAGGGTAGGGCGCGGATTTCTCTTCCGGGCTATGCGGCGCGTGGTCGGAGCCGAGAATATCGACCACGCCCTGTTCCAGTCCCCACCACAGGACATCGCGATGCGACGCATCCCGGATGGGCGGGTTCTGCTGCAGCTTCGTTCCAAGCTGCGCATAGTCGTCCGAGGACAGGGTCAGATGCTGCGGCGTCGCCTCGACGCTCGCCACATCTTTGTGGCCGCTGAGAAAGCGCATTTCCTCACCCGTCGAGACATGCAGGATGTGGATGCGCTTACCCGCCGCGCGGGCGAGCCGCACGAGACGCCGCGTCGACATCAGCGCAGCCTCGACATCGCGCCATTCGCTGTGGCTCGACAGATCGCCCTCACGGCGCAGATGGGCGCGTTCGCGCAGCCGCGCCTCGTCCTCGCTGTGGAAGGCGACCCGGCGCGACACGGCACCGAGCACGGCAGCGAGGCTAGCCTCGTCGTCGACCAAGAGGTCGCCGGTCGAGGATCCGGCGAAGACTTTGATCCCCACCGCGCCGGGCAGGCGCTCCAATTCGTGAAGCTGCTCAATATTTTCGCGTGTCGCGCCGACGAAGAACGCGAAGTCGCAGGCCATGCGGCCGGTCGCACGGCGGACCTTGTCGGCCAAGGCTTCGGCGCTTGTCGTCGGCGGCTGCGTATTTGGCATCTCGAAGACTGCGGTGACGCCGCCGAGCACTGCTGCGTGCGCGCCGGTTTCGAGGTCTTCCTTGTGCGTCAGGCCGGGCTCGCGGAAATGCA